>JANXSE010000219.1 GCA_025356695.1 Betaproteobacteria bacterium | reverse complement strand
TTCGGAAGGCGAGGATTTGGTCGCCGATTACGCCAGCACCGGACTCACGCTCGGCCGCCATCCGCTGGCCCTGTTGCGCGATCGTCTCAGGCGCATGCATTTTTCCACTGCCGCAGAACTGCGCAACGCGCCGCACGGCCGTCCGGTGCACGCGGCGGGCATTGTCACCGGGCGCCAGCGCCCCGACACCGCCTCCGGTGTGGTGTTTGTGACGCTGGAAGACGAGACCGGCAATGTCAACGTCGTGGTGTGGCGCGACGTCGGCGAACGGCAACGTCGCGAACTGCTGGGCGCGCGCCTGCTCGGCGTGCACGGCATCCTTGAGCGCGACGGCGATGTCGTGCATCTGATCGCCGGGCGTCTCACCGATCACTCTGGTTTATTGGGACAACTGGCCACCCATAGCCGCGATTTTCATTAAATCAAATTTGATTGCCGTAATCCGCCAGCCTCGTTAGGATACGCACATAAGAAAAAGGATCCCGCAAGCGGATCCGGCTGGTTCTGAAACATTCGGCAATCAGACACAGGCAGGGGAGGCGTATGGCCAAAAAACTACCAGAAGTGGATGTAGTGCTCGTCGGTTTGGGCTGGACCGGCGGCATACTTGCGAAAGAACTCACCGAGGCGGGCGTCAAAGTTGTTGCGCTTGAGCGCGGCGCGATGCGCTCGCCGCAACAGGATTTCACGGTGCCGCGCATTCGCGATGAACTGCGCTTCTCATCGCGCAATGACCTCACGCAGAACACGCAGCGCGACACGCTGACGATCCGCAACAATATTTCGCAGGAGGCGCTGCCGATGCGGCGTCTGGGTTCCTTTCTGCCCGGCGAAGGCCTCGGCGGCGCCGGGGCGCACTGGAACGGCATCACCTGGCGCTGGAACGACACTGAATTCAAGATCCGCTCGAACTACGAAGAGCGCTACGGCAAAAAGTACATCCCCGAGGACATGACGATCCAGGACTGGGGCATCACCTATGCCGAGCTTGAGCCCTACTACGAAAAATTCGAGCGCACCGCCGGCGTTTCCGGCAAGGCCGGTAATTTGCGCGGGCAGATCCAGCCCGGCGGCAATCCGTTCGAAGGTTCGCGCGCCAGCGACTATCCGCTGCCGCCGCTGAATCCGAGTCTTGCCTGCGACATGTTTTCGGAGGCCGCCAAGAACCACGGCTACCATCCGTTTCCGCGGCCGGTGGCCAACGCCTCGCGCGCCTACACCAATCCTGACGGCTCGAAGTTCGGCGCTTGCGAATATTGTGGCTTCTGCGAACGCTTCGGCTGCGAAGCCAACGCCAAGGGCAGCCCGCTGATCACGGTGATTCCGATTGCCATGCGCAATCCGAATTTCGAACTGCGCACGAACGCCTGGGTCACCAAGGTGTTGAAAGATTCGAGCGGCAAAAAAGTCACCGGTGTGACTTACACCAACACGCTGAACGGCGAGGAATTCGAGCAGCCGGCCGGCATGGTGGTGTTGACGGCATACGCGATCAACAACACGCATCTGATGCTGCTGTCGGGCATCGGCAAGCCCTATGATCCGGTCAGCCAGACGGGTGTGGTCGGCAAGAATTACTGCTACCAGACCGGTGCTGCGGCGCAGCTCTTCTTTGACGGCAAGCATTTCAATCCGTTCATGTCCACCGGCGGTCTTAACGTCGGCATCGACGATTTCCACTATGACTGGAGTTTCGACCGCGCGCCGCACGGATTTGTCGGCGGCTACAACCTGGCGGGCGGCATGACGCACGGGCGGCCGATCAGTTACCGGCCGCTGCCGGCGGGCACGCCGCAGTGGGGCAGCGAATGGAAGGCGGCGAGTGCGAAGTGGTACAACAGCGCGATGATCATCAGCTCGAGCGGCAGCGTGATGGCCAACCGCTACAACTATTTCGAACTCGATCCGAATTACCGCAATGCCTTCGGCCTGCCGCTGATGCGCATGACCTTTGACTACAAGCCGAACGAACACAAGATGGGCGAACATGCGGCGGGCGTCATCAACAAGATCGCCAAGTCGATGAATCCGACCATGATGAACCCGGCGGTAGCGCGCACCGAACCGTGGTCGGTGGTGCCGTATCAGAGCACGCACAACACCGGTGGCACCATCATGGGCACCAACCCCGGCAACAGCGTCGTCAACAAATATCTGCAAAGCTGGGATTGCCACAACCTGTTCGTCATGGGCGCCGGCGTGTTCCCGCACAACTCGGCCTACAACCCGACGGGTCCTGTTGGTGCGCTGGCCTACTGGGCGGCCGATGCCATCAAGAACCGCTATCTGAAAAATCCCGGTTCGCTCGTATAACGCGCGCCAACCGCAACGACTTCAATCCATCAAACAATGCAACCATCGGACGCATGGAGGATTTCATGAAAGACATCGAGAAAGAAGGTTTCGGACGCCGTGATTTTCTGAGGAGCGCAGTCGCGGGTGGCGCGGTAGCGGCCGCGGCGACGGCGGCAGTGACGACGACGCAGCCGGCGCAGGCCCAGCCTGCCGGCGGGGCAGCACCGGGTTACGCCTACCTCAACCTCGATGAGGCCGCGTTCGTCGAGGCGATGGTCGATCATATGGTGCCGGCGGACCAGTATTCGCCCAAAGGTACGGACATGGGGCTCGCGATTTTCATCGACCGCGCGCTGGCTGGTGGCTGGGGCAAGGGCGAGCGTTTGTATATGCAGGGGCCGTGGAAGCCGGGCGTACCGAGCCAGGGTTATCAATTGCCATTGACACCGGCTGAACTTTATCGCGCCGGCATCGCGGCGACCAACGCGCATTGCGCAAAGACCTACGGCAAGACTTTTGACCGCCTCGATGCCAAGCAGAAGCAGGAAGTGCTCATCGGTCTGTCGTCAGCCAAGATCACTTTCAGTGACGGGCTGCCGGTGCGCGTGTTCTGGAGCACCGTCTACCAGACCGTCATCGAAGGCATGTTCGCGGACCCGATCTACGGCGGCAACCGCGACAAGGCGGGCTGGAAGATGATCGGCTTCCCCGGCGTTATTGCCACACACGCGCAGGACATCATCAAATACCGCGATAAAAAATTCCCGGCCGATTACACCAGCATTTCCGATATGAGCTGAGGCGGAGATCACCATGGCCAAAGTAATGAAGGAAGTTGATGCCGTGATCATCGGCCTCGGCTGGACCGGTGGCATTCTCGCCAAGGAACTGAGCGAGGCGGGCATGTCGGTGGTGGCGCTTGAGCGCGGCACGATGCGCGATCCGGCCAAGGATTATGCGTTGCCGAACATCCGTGACGAACTGCGTTACGTGCAGCGCCACGACCTGATGATGAATACGGCGCGCGACACGCTGACCATCCGCAACAATCCGTCGCAGGAAGCCTTGCCGATGCGCAAGCTCGGTTCCTTTCTGCCCGGCGACGTCGTCGGCGGTTCGGCGGTGCACTGGAGCGGTCACACCTGGCGCTGGACTGACAACGAATTCAAGATCCGCTCGAACTACGAAGAGCGCTACGGCAAGAAATTCATCCCCGGGGACATGACGATTCAGGACTGGGGCATCACCTACGCCGAGCTTGAGCCGTACTACGACAAGTTCGAATACACCGCGGCAGTGTCAGGCAAGGCCGGCAATATCCGCGGCAAGATTCAGGAAGGCGGCAATCCGTTTGAAGCGCCGCGCGCGCGCGACTATCCGCTGCCGCCGCTGACGCCGATTCTGTCGAGCGAGGTGTTTTCGCAGGCCGCACGCAACGCCGGCTACCATCCGTTTCCGCGGCCGTCGGCGAATGCCTCGCGTGCCTACGTCAATCCGGACGGTTCGAAATTCGGCGCCTGCCAATATTGCGGTTACTGTCAGCGCTTCGGCTGCGAAGCCAACGCCAAGGGCAGTCCGCACATGACGGTGATCCCGATCGCCATGTCGAAACCCAATTTCGAATTGCGCGCCAACGCATGGGTGACGCGCATCATCAAGGATGCGAGCGGCAAACGGGTCACCGGCGTGGCCTACACCAACGTGCTTAACGGCGAGGAATTCATTCAGCCTGCCTCAATGGTGCTGCTGACTGCTTATGCAATCAACAACGTACACCTGATGCTGCTCTCGGGCATCGGTAAACCCTATGATCCGGTCAGCCAGACCGGTGTGATCGGCAAAAATTATTGCTACCAGACGGGGGCGGGCGCGAATCTGTTTTTCGAAGGCCGCAATTTCAACCCCTTCATGAGTGCTGGCGGTTCGAACGCGACGATGGATGATTTCAACATCAACCCGGATTTCGATCGCGGCCAGCTTGGATTTGTCGGCGGCTACAGCATCGGCGCCGGTTTCAACACTGCACTGCCGATCGGCTACCGGCCGGTACCGCGCGGTACGGCGCAATGGGGCACGGAGTGGAAGGCGGCGACCTCGAAGTGGTACCAGACGGCGATGAACATCGGCGCCAGCGGCGGTGTGATGGCCAACCGTTACAACTACTATGATCTCGATCCGACCTACCGCAATGCCTTCGGTCTGCCGGTGATGCGCATGACATTCGACTACAAGGACAACGAGCACAAGATGGGACGGCACGCGGCAGCGCAGATCAACGCGCTGGCCAAGTCGATGAACCCGACGCATCTCAACGAGGCATCGGCGCGTACCGATCCATGGACCGTGGTGCCGTATCAAAGTACGCACAACACCGGCGGCACCATCATGGGCAGCAACCCCGGCAACAGCGCCTTGAACAAATATCTGCAAAGCTGGGATTGCCACAATCTGTTCGTGGTCGGCGCCAATGTGTTTCCGCATAACGCTTCGTACAATCCGACCGGCCCGGTTGGGGCGCTCGCGTACTGGACTGCGGACGCCATCAAGAACCGCTACGTCAAAAACCCCGGAATGCTGGTCTAGGAACAGGAGAACAATTCATGCACGGAAAAATCACGATCGCCGCGGCGATGTTGTTTGCAATGGGGGCGGTGCACGCCGACGGCGATGCCAAACGCGGACAAAAACTGTTCGACGAATGCGTGGCCTGCCACGCGCCCGAGCGCGGCGCGACGGGCGGTGTGGGGCCGAGCCTCTATGGCGTGATCGGGCGCAAGGCCGGTGAAGTGGCCGATTTCCGTTATTCGCCGGCGATGAAACGCAGCGGCGTGACCTGGAATGAGCGCGATCTCGACGCTTACATTGAAGCGCCGCAGAAAAAAATTCCGGCCAACCGCATGCCGTACTCGGGTATGCCGGAAGCGCGCGACCGCGCCGATCTCATCGCCTACCTGAACGCAACGTTCAAGTAGAAGCGTCGCGCCGGCGTTGGGACACGCCGGTGCGGTCATTCTCTGCATGCGCAGCCGCGCCATCGCTCTCTTGCTGTTTGCGGTAGTGGCGCACTCCGCCGCGGCCGATTATCCGCTGCGCCCGCTCCGCATGATCATGCCGAACGCACCGGGCAGTTCGAACGACACGCTGGGCCGCCTGCTTGCCACGCGGCTCGCGGAAGAACTCGGCCAGCCGATCGTTGTCGACAACCGTGCCGGCGCCGGCGGCGTGCTCGGCACTGAAATCGGCGCGCGGGCGATTGCCGACGGTTACACCATCATTGTGTCGTCCGAAGGCGCCTTGTCGCTGGCGCCGCATATCTACAAAAAACTTTCCTATGACCCGCTGCGCGATTTCGAATTCATCGGCGTTTTCGCCGATACGCCCAACCTGCTGGTGGTGAATCCGTCACTGCCGGTGAAGAGCACGCGTGAATTCATTGACTATGCAAAGGGGAAGCAAGGACAACTTAATCTTGCTTCGGCAGGTGCGGGTTCGCAAAGCCACCTCACCGGTTACGCGCTTATGCTGGCCGCGGGTTTCACTTCATTGCACGTGCCGTACAAAGGCGGTGCGGCGTCGATGACGGCGCTGGTCTCCAACGAATCGCATTGGTCGATACCGCCGGCAGCCGGCGTGATGACGCTGGTGCGCGCGGGCCGGCTGCGCGCGCTGGCGCATACGCTGGCGAAACGTTCGGCGCTGATGGGCGAGTTGCCGGCGCTGGCCGAAACACTGCCGGGATTCACGCGCAGCGGCTGGAAAGGCCTGCTGGCGCCACGCGGCACACTGCGAGCGGTTATCAACAGGCTGCATGCGGCGATGGTGCGCGCGATGAATACGCGTGAAGCGCGCGAGCAGTTTGCGCTGCAGGGCTCGGAAGTAGTGCTCGGCGATGGCGCAGCGATGAAACAGTTGCTGGCGAAGGAAATCACCGATACCGCGCAGGTGGTGAAGGCGGCCGGATTAACGGCGGAATGAATATGATGTGGCGAATGATGGCGGTGTGCGCAAGTGCGTTTGCGACGATGGCGCAGGCGCAGGAATTTCCAGTGAAGCCGGTGCGTTTTGTCTCGTCCGCAGTCGGTGGCCCGGTCGACGGTGTCGGCCGTTTTCTCGCTAACGGACTGACCGAGCGCTTCAAACAGCAGGTGATCTCCGACGGCCGCTCGGGCGCCAACGGCATCATCGGTACCGACATCGTCGCCAAGGCCAACCCCGACGGCTATACCTTGTTGATGACGACCGGATCGTTCGCTATCAATCCAAGCATTTACAAAAGGCTGCCCTACGACACGTTGCGCGATTTCACGCCAGTGAGCCTCGCCGCAACCTCGGGCGGACTGGTGTTGGCCGCGCATCCGTCGGTGCTGCCGAAAAACGTCAGGGAGTTGATCGAATTCGATCACGCGAAGCCGGGGCTGCTGACTTTTGGTTCCGGCGGTGTCGGCAACACGCTGCATATGGCCGGCGAACTCTTCAACATCATGGCGAAGACGAAATTGAGCCACGTGCCCTACAAGGGTTCGGCGCCGGCGCTGACCGATGTGCTCGGCGGCCATATTTCGCTCATGTTCCCGAGCACGGTGATTGCCACGCCGCATGTGAAGTCGGGACGGCTGCGCGCATTGGGGTTTACCGGGCTGACACGTTCGAAAGTTCTGCCCGAGGTGCCAACCATCGATGAATCCGGGCTCAGGGGATTTGACGTTACCGGTTGGTACGGCTTGTTCGCGCGCGCCGGCACCCCGGCGCGCATCGTCGATATTCTGCAGAGCAACGTCGCCGCCGTGGTGAACGCACCGCAGGCGCGTGAACAACTCGACGCCTGGGGTTTGTCGCCGGTGGGCAGCACGCCCGCGGTCTTCGCCGAATTCATCCGCCGCGAGATGGACAAGTACGCGCGCATTGCGCACGAAGCGGATATCCCGAAGCAGTAGCATCGATGCATCGACAAACCGGTGGTCGCTGCTAAACTAGCCTGACAGGTCAAATCAAATTCAAATCTTACCGTCCCGGCATCCGTCGGCGTGCGGTTACGGGAACTCCATGGTTTGGTTACAGGCACTGGCATTGATGGCCGGCGTAATCATGATTGCGCCGCATACGGTTGCGCAATCATGGCCAACCAAGCCCGTGCGCATGCTCGTCCCGTTTGCGCCAGGCGGCGCCACCGATATCGTCGCGCGCATACTCGCGCCAGCGCTGGGCGAGGCACTTGGCCAGCAGTTCGTTGTCGACAACCGTTCCGGCGCGTCCGGCAACATCGCGCTCGAACTGGTAGCGAAGGCGCAGCCCGACGGGCACACCATCCTCGTCAGCAACGTGGCGACCAGTTCGATCAATCCGACCGGATTCGCCCGGGTGCTCAATTTCGATCCGGCAAAGGATCTGACCGGCGTGGTGCTGGTGGCCTCGGTGCCCAGCCTCTTGTGCGCGGGCGCGAATTTCCCGCCGAACACGTTCAGGGAAATGATCGACTACGCAAAGGCGCGGCCGGGGCAGCTCAACTATTCGAACCCGATCGGCAACCACTCGCATCTCTCCATGCTCGATTTTCTGTCGAAGGCCGGCTTGAAAATGGAGAACGTGCCGCCGAAGGGTTCGGGCGCGACCTTCTCAGCACTGATTTCAGGCGAGATTCACGTGTCGTTCCAGAATTCGGCGACCATCACGCCGCAGATACGCAATGGCCGGGTCAAGGCCTATGTGACCAACGCCAAACAGCGGTTGCCCGAACTGCCCGAGGTGCCCACCATGACCGAGTCGGGTTTTCCCGGTCTCGAGAGCGTGAACTGGAACGGCCTGTTCCTGCCGTCGCAGACGCCGCGCGCCGTGGTCGACCGGCTCAATGCGGCCGTGCAGCAGGTGATGCAGCGCGCGCCGGTGCGCGAGCAGTTCGCGCGGCAGGGCGTGCCGGTCACGCTGAGCAAAACACCGGAGGAGTTCCAGGCCCATGTGCGCGCCGAAACCGTGCGCTGGGCGAAAATCATCCGCGACAACAACGTCACGTATCATTGAGCGATCAGGGAGATCATGGTCAAAGGTAAAAAGCGCAGTAAAGCAGTATCGAAGACCGCGGCCATCCGCAAGGCGGTGATGGGTTCGGTCATGAAGGGCGGCATGCCGCGCACGCTGGGCGTGCGCGTGGTGTCGGTGACGCAGAAAAAAGTCGTCGGCGAAATGAAGATCAGGGACATGCACCGCAACTACCGCGGCAACGTCAACGGCGGCGCGCTGATGTCGTTTGCCGATGCGCTGGGCGCCTGCGGCGCGGTGGCCAACCGCCCGCCCGGCTACAGCGGCGGCACCATCGAATCGAAAACCAATTTTTTCTCGGCCGGTCTCGGCCCGGTGCTGAAGGCGGTGTCGATTCCGTTGCACATCGGGCGCACCACCTCGGTGTGGCAGACGACGATTCGCAACCCAGACGGCAGCCGCGTGGCCATCGTCACGCAGACGCAGATCGCGATTCCGAGAATCCGTAGCTTCGATATCAGCGGTAAGAAAGCCGCCGCAAAAAAAGCCGCCAAAAAATAAGGAAGCGCCATGGCAAGAGTCACACCGCTGGCGGCCGACGCCAACTCGGATTTGCAGGAAAGTTTCGGTCAATATGCAAAGCTTCTGGGCTATGTGCCCAACAGCGTGCTCATCATGCAACACAAGCCGAAGATGGTGAAGGCGCTGGCCTTGCTCGCGCAATCGGTGTGGGACCCGTCGAGCAAGGTGCCACTCGGATTCAAACGCCTCGTTGCCTATATGGCGAGCCGCAAACACGGCTGCAACTACAGCATGGCGCATGCCGCCGAGGCGGCGCACCGCGCCGGCATCGACGACGCCAAGCTTGATGCGGTGATCGATTTCCGCACGAGCCCGCTGTATTCGGAAGGAGAGCGCGCCGCGCTGGAATTCGCCGAAGCCGCGGCCTCGCAACCGAATGCCGTCACCGACGAATTGATGGCGCGGTTGAAACAGCACTGGAGCGACGAGCAGATCGTCGAGTTCGCCGGTGCGGTGTCGCTAAACGGTTTTCTCAACCGCTGGAACGACACCATTGCGCCGGCGCTCGAAGCCGAGCCGATCGAATTCGGCGAACATCATCTGAAGCGGCACGGCTGGAGCGTCGGCAAACACCGGCCGTAACGGCCGTTCAAACGGAGGCGGAAATGGGACGAATGATTTTGGTGCTGCCGGCGGCATTGGCCTTCGCGCTGTCGCCGGCCGCACAGGCGCAGCAGTATCCGGTCAAAGTCGTCCGTTACATCGTGCCGATGTCGCCGGGCAGCGGCGCCGACACGCTGGCGCGCATCGTCACCGGCGGCATGAGCACGCTGTTCGGCCAGCAGGTGATCATCGACAACCGCACGGGGGCGGCCGGCAACATCGGCGCCGAAGCCGGCGCCAAGGCGGCGGCCGACGGCTACACGCTGTTCCAGACCAGCAGTACGCTGGCCGCCAACGTCAGCCTCTATAAAAATCTGCCCTACGATCTGCTGCGCGATTTCGCGCCGGTGACGCAACTGGCGTCGTCGCCGTCGATTGCGGTGGTGCATCCGTCGCTGCCCGCCAGATCGATCGCCGAGCTGGTGAAACTCGCACGCGCCAAGCCCGGAGAAATCAATTACGCCTCGACGGGTGTGGGCAGCGCAACCTGGGTGGCCGGCGAATTGTTCAAGAGCATGGCGCGCGTCAACCTGCTGCAGGTGCCGTATCGCGGCGGCGGCGAGGCGGCGACCGCGGTGTTGTCGGGCGAGGTGCCGGTATATTTCGGCCCGCTGTCGGTGCTGATGCCGCAGGTGAAGCAGGGCCGCCTGCGTGCGCTGGCGGTGACCACGGCAAAACGGCTGGCGGTGGTGCCCGAACTGCCGACGATTGCAGAACTCGGTTATCCCGGTTATCAGTCGGGCAACTGGTACGGCATCGTCGCGCCGGTGAAGACGCCGCGCGAAGTCGTCATGACGATACGCAATGCGGCGGCGCAGGCGATGGGCGATCCCGTCATCAACAAACGGCTGGCCGACCTCGGTTACGTGGTGGTCGGCGACCAGCCCGACGAATTCGGCGCCTTCATCAAATCGGAAATCGCCACACTCGCAAAAATCATTCAGCAGACCGGCGCCAGGGCGGAGTGATGCGCCGGCGCATTTTCGCGGTTGCGCTGCTGGCAGCGACACTGTTGCCCGCAATGCCATGCGCGGCGCAAAACTATCCGGCGAAAACCTTGCGCATGATCGTGCCGTTCTCCGCGGGCAGCGGCTCCGATACCATCGGCCGTCTGGTAGCCGGCGCGCTGGGCGAGGGTTTGGGCCAGCAGGTGATCGTCGACAACCGCGCCGGCGCGGCGGGCAACATCGGCGCTGAGATTGCGGCGAAGGCGCCGGCCGACGGCTACACCCTGATGCTGGCGAACATCGGGCACGCCGCCAATGTCACGCTCTATCGCAACATGGGTTACGACATCCTGCGCGATTTTGCGCCGGTGACGCAGGTCGCTTCGGCGCCGGCGATCGTGGTGGTGCATCCGTCGCTGCCGGTCAGGTCGATTTCGGAACTGGTGAAACTGGCGAAGGCGAAGCCCGGCGCGATCAATTATTCGTCGGGCGGCGCCGGCACCGCGACCTTTGTTGCCGCCGAATTATTCACGGGCCCCGCCGGCATACAGCTGCTGCATGTGCCGTACCGCGCCGGCGGCGAGGCGCTGACTTCGGTGCTGTCGGGTGAGACTTCGGTGTACTTTGCGCCGCTGGCGACGGCCCTGCCGCACGTGCGGCAGAACCGGCTGCGCGCGCTGGCGGTGACAAGCGTCAAACGCGTGCCGCTGCTGCCGCAACTGCCGACGGTGGCCGAACTCGGTTATCCCGGTTATCAGTCGGGCAACTGGTACGGCATTCTGCTGCCGGCAAAGGCATCGCGTGAAATCATCACGACGCTGCGCAATCAGACCGTCGCTGCGCTCGGCGCGCCGGCGCTTGGCAGGCGCCTCGTTGATCTTGGGTATATTTCAATCGGCGATACGCCGGAGGAATTTGCCGCGCATATCAAGTCGGAGATTTCCAGCCTCTCCAGGGTGCTGCGCGATCTCAACGTCACGGCGAACTGACGGCGGCATTGCGCCGCCATCAAGATTCCCGATTATTTTGCGTAGGACCTGACGCCGAGCGGCGGATTGCCGATTTCGGCGAGACGACCGTCCTCGTGCATGATTTCGACGAAGTTGTGGAGTGCATGCAGCATGCCGGGCATGCCGAAGTTGACGGCGGTCTGCAGCACCACTTCGAGTACTTCGCGCGCGGTGGCGCCGTTGCGCATGGCACCGCGCATGTGGCCGCGCGCCTGCGTGCCTTCGCCGACGGCGAGGCAGTCGCCGATCATGCACAGCAAACGCGTTTTGTCGTCGACGATGCCGCGCGTATACATGTCGCCGTAGCAGAAGCGCACCCAGAGGCCGGCGAATTCGGGGTCGATCTTATCGAGGAATTCGAGCACGTTGAGGTGATGCTTCGGCCGCAGCACCAGCCCGCGGCTGACGGCCAGCCAGCCGTGGCGTTTGACGAGGTCTGCGCTGCGCGGGTCGGCGCGGTCTTCGGCATGCCAGCGCTTGCGCTCGTCGTCCTCGTTGCGTTTTCCATTGGTGCCGTCCAGGGGCAGTTGCGATTTGCGCAGCTCGTCGAGGAGCTTCAGTTCCTCGGCGACGCGGTGAAACACCTTGATCGCCGGTTCGACCGTGGTGTGCCCGCCGTAGACCACGCATTGCAGGACGATTTCGAGGATTTCGCGCGCGTTGACCTTGGCGTCGAGCGCGGCGCGGATGGTGTCTTCGAGCATGGCGTGGCTTTTCGCCATGGTGTACTGGCCGACCAGCACCAGGAGGCGCGTGCGCGTGTCGAGTGCCTTGCGTGCGCTCATGCCGTTGATGGCGAAATCGATCCACGCGCGTGTGAAATGCTGGTCGAGGCTGTCGCGTTCGGCGACGCGCTTTTCAAAAGTCTGCCCCTGAATGCGGCGGCCGACATCGAAGGCGTTGGGGCCGTATTTCGCGCGAAGATCGCTTTGAGACATTTTGCGTTTCCCTATGGTTGGTGGACGGGGAGTGAGTCACGCACCGCGCGTACGCCGCTGCGTACGTGCCGGTCGGAATCAACCGTTAATGTGCGGGAAGGCCCGCACGCTTCGTGTTGGCGCCGCAATCTGCGAAGGGCGCCTGTTTTTTCGACATCATACGTCGATTGTCTGCCGGCGTGCCAGCACTGCACCGAGTTCGCTGCTGTTAAAATGCCCGCTGCCTTTTCCGCGGCCCCGGCCGTTATTGCAACTGGAGACCCTGATATGAAACACAAACCCCTGTGTCTGGCATTACTGCCGGTAATTTTTGCGACGATGGCCGCAGGCGCGCAGGCGCAGTCCGCTTCGAACTATCCGATCCGCCCAGTGCGCATGATCGTGCCGTTCGCGCCCGGCGGCGCCTCCGATTTTGTCGGCCGCATTCTGCAACCTAAATTGTCGGAAGAGCTCGGCCAGCAGATCGTCGTCGATAACCGCGCCGGTGCTGCCGGTAATATCGGCGTCGAGATGTCCGCCAATGCACCGGCCGACGGCTACACCTTTCTGCTCGGAAACGTCGGCACGATGGCGATTAACCCGGCGGTGTTTACCAAATTCACTGTCAAGCCGGTGCGTGATTTCGTTTGCGTATCGACGGTGGTCGACGTTGCCGGCGCGCTGGCAGTGCATCCTTCGGTGCCGGGCAACACGCTGAAGGATTTTGTCGAGTATGCAAAAACGCGCCCAGGCAAGCTTAATTACGGCGCTGCCGCGGCGAGCAGCGCGCAGGGCCTGACTATGGAATACCTCAAGCTCAAGACCGGCATCGACGTGCAGCAGATTGCCTACAAGGGCGGTGCCGGGCCGGCGACCACGGCGCTGCTGTCGGGCGAGGTGGTGGCGTCGCTGGTGACGGTGGCGTCGTTTGTGCCGCATGTGAAGAGCGGGCGCGTCAAGGTGCTGGCGGTGGTTGCGCCGAAACGCGTCGCCGCGCTGCCCGAGGTGCCGACCTTTCTCGAACTGGGCTTTACCGAACTGAAGTTGGGTTCGTGGCAGGGCGTGTATGTGCCGTTGGCGACGCCGCAACCGATCGTCAAGCGGCTTTATGCGGCGGTTACCAAGGTAATGGCCGATCCGTGGGTGATCGAACGCCTCGCTTCTGGCGGCGCCGATGTCGTCATCAGCAAGTCGCCCGAAGAATGCGGCCAGTTCATGAAAACGCAAACCGATTTCTGGGCCAAGCTGGTCAAGCAGGTCGGCGTGACAGCCGACTGAAGCGGACGGGAGCGCATCGCATGACGGAGAACTCAAAGAAGTACCGATTCCTGCTGATCCAGGCCTTTCATCTGCCGCCGACCTCGAAACATCTGCACCGCCCGGTCGAGGGGGCGAAGGAAACCTGCCTGATGAATTACGAGGAGAACAAGGTACTCCTCGAAAACGTCGAATGGGACCTGCACCGCGGCCCGCTCGTCACCTATGGCGACTGGCCGGTGGAAACGCGCGAGGAATTCGCACTGGTGGCAGCAGGTCGCCTGGCCATCGTGCGCGAGGCCTGCGAGAGCGGCAAGTACAATGGCATCGTGCTGCTCGGCGGCGGCGAACCAGGCTTTATTGAGTCGAGAGAAATCGCGCGGCCCTACGGCGTGGCGGTGACCGCCTGCGGCTTTTCGCAGATGCATTTCGCCAGCATGCTCGGCAATCGCTTCAGCGTGATCGATCTCTCTGAAGTGCACAACATGTATTACTACGATCTCGTGGTGAAGCACCGCTTCGAGCAGCGCTGCGCGTCGATCCGCAATATCAACTACCCGTTGCCGCGGCCACCGCATACCGGCGAGTCGCAGGTGCATCTGGCGAAGAACAAGGTGCTGCGCGGTGAGTCGTCGGAGATCATGGATACCGCTGTGCGCGAAGCGGTGGCGGCCATCGAGGAAGATGGCGCCGAGGTGCTGACCTTCGGTTGTTCGGCGCTATTCTGGATGCGGCCGATATTGCAGAAGCGGCTTGCCGACCTTGGCTGGGAGGTGCCGGTGCTTGAAGGCTATAGCTGTGCCATTACGCTGGCCAAGGCGATGGTCGACATGGGGGTGAGTTCCAGCGGCCTGACCTATCCGGGCCCGCATCCGCAGAAGTGGCGGCGCAAGAAACTGTTCTGAGCGGGCGCTTGAATGACCGCTGGCGAATTGGTCAGCCGGTCATTGTTTCGGCAGTATCACCGGCAGCAATACGAAGGCCGGATGCTCTGGGCCGAAGTGCAGCGTCGTAGTGCCGCCGAAAATGTCCGCCGGACGGTCACGCGGCTCGTTGTGCAGAAACGGACCGCAGCCGAGCAATTCATTCTTGAAGTTAGACAGCCGCGCGCCGGTGGATTTGGCGTATTCATAATCGCGTCCCCGCACCGTAATCGCGATGCGGTGGCGCGCCGGCACCACGATTGAGGTCGGCCACAGTTCGATATCGAGCTGGACGATTTCGCCGGGTTGCAGCGGCTGTTTCTCGTCGTGTGTGTGATAGGGCCGGTAGTCGGTCGATAGTTTTCTGTCGAGTTTGCGGTGCGAGGCGCGCAGCCAGCCCTGCGCGACGGGTGTGTGCGGATCGATCGCGCCCATGAAGGTGATTTCGCGCAGGTCCGGCGTGTAGACGCGGAAGATTACGAAGAGGTCGGCATCGCTGGTCGATGACGAGACGAACAGCCGCGCGGCGATCGGGCCGGTGATTTCCGTTGTCGTTTCCAGGGGGGGCGAGATGAAGCTTGCGCCGTCGCCCAGCGCATCGAAGGACAGCGTCGACGCGGATTGCGCCGGCGCCGGCAACAGTTGCGAGCTGCGGCCGTGCAAATACTGCGTCGTCCATTGCGTGCGCGCGAGCGGCCATTCGTTTTCAAGGCGTTTTTCGAAGCGGTCAGGGTGGCGTACCTGCAACTGCACCTTTGGTTGTTTGTCCCAGCCGTTTTTCTCGCCCTTGAGGAAATGCGCAAAGAAACGCTTCTGCAGATTGACGCCGTAGTCGGTGTAGAAATGTGTCCAGTGTTCGATGCCATGCGCTTCCAGCCATTTCTGCTTCGATGTCGCGCGGCCGAAGCCCTCGAAGTTGCCGCGCGGATGCAGGCCCTGGCCGCCCCAGTTGGCGGCGGAGAGAAACGGCACCGTGACCTTGTCCCACTGCGGCGAGCGTTCGCGGTGGTATTGGTCGTCGAGCGGGTGCGCAAGGATGGTGTCGCCGAAGTCTGCGCGGTTGGCGGCGAGTTCGCGGTCCGACAGCGTGACGTCACCGCAGACGAGTTGCCCGGTGACGCGGTTGCGCGGCCCGCGTTCGCCGAGGCCATATTGCACGGTCTTCACCTGCATGTCGTACCAATTGGCCCAGAAGGTCGAGAGGATGCCGCCGTGGTGCGTCATGTCGCGATACCAGTCGGCCGAACCTTCCCAGATGCACATCGCGGTGAGATGCGGCGGCTGCAACGTGGCGACCTGCCACTGGTTGATGCCGTAGTAAGAGATGCCGTTAAGACCGACCTTGCCGTTCGACCACGGCTGCACGCCGGCCCATTCGATGCATGCGTAGAAGTCGCGCGTTTCGCGCGGTGAAAACGGATCGATGAAACCAGGCGAGCGGCCGGCACCGCGCGAATCGACGCGCACGCAGACGTAACCTTCGGGCACCCATTTTTCGGGATCGACGACCTCCCACGATTGATATTGGTTGGTCGAGCCGGCGGCGACATCGGGGTGCTCGGTGACCATGCGGTTCCACGCGGAGGGATAACCTTCCTGAAAGGCGAGACCTTTTGCGTAAGGGCCGTAACTGAGGATGACCGGATACCTGCCCGCGGCAATTGGGCCGAAGACGTCGGCACTCAGCACCAGACCGTCATCCATTTTGATCGGCATATCCCATTCGATGCGCATGCCATCGCGAACTTCGCCTGCCGCTGCAGCCATGGTGTCTCCCCTGTTGAGGCGTGGAATTTTTATAGGAGCGCGGCGCCGATTGACGCAGACCGCGAGCCGTGTCACTTTACCGCGGCGGCATCATTAACTCAACCGCAGGCGCACGCTTTGCGGTAATGCAAAAACGGAGGAGCGCGTGAAGATCGGAGTGGTTGGTATAGGCAAAATGGGCGCGGCGATTGCCGAACGTTTGTTGGGGCTCGGGCATGAGGTCAGCGTCTGGAACCGCACCGCGGCGAAAACCGCCACGCTCGAAAAGGCCGGCGCGCACGCGGCCGGAACGCCGGCAGAACTGGCGTCGCGTTGCGAAATCATTCTGTCGATCCTCACCGACGCTGCGGCGATTGTCACCGCGTTCGACAGCAAAGACGGACTACTTTCAGAAAACGTCGCGGGCAAACTGTTTGTCGAAATGAGCACGGTGCGGCCCGATACCGCCAAAGCGCTGGCGGCGCGCATCAACGCGAAGGGCGCGGCGATGATCGATTGTCCGGTCGGCGGCACCGTCGGCCCGGCGAAAGACGGCAAGCTGTTCGGTTTCGTCGGCGGCGACGCGAAAGACGTGGCACGCGCGAAACCGCTGCTCGATGAGTTGTGCCGGCGCGTCGAGCATGTCGGCGCAGTCGGTGCCGGTTCCAGCATGAAACTGGCGATCAATCTGCCGCTGCTGGTCTACTGGCAGGCGTTGGGCGAATCGCTGGCGCTGTGTCGCAATCTCGGGCTCGACGGCGAGCGTCTGATCAGCATCATCGGTGACACCTCGGGCGCGCCGGCAGTGTTGAAGGTGCGCGGCGCGGCGATGGCGGGGGCGATCGACGGCACCGAGCCGGCACAGACCACGTTCGACATCAATTCGGTGCGCAAGGACCTGCGTACCATGATCGAAGAGGCGGCCGCGCTCGGTTCGCGCCTGCCGGTGGCGGCACAGGCGCTGGCCTGTTTCGACGACGCGGCGCAAGCCGGCATGGGGGCGCAGGACTGCGCCATGCTGCCGGTGCGCTGGTCGCAACTCAAAGGCGGTTGAACGGCGCGGCGGCGGTGTGATGCAACCCCAACCCGGGAGATGTCGATGCCTGCATTGATGCGCAAGACCGCATGCAGTATCGCAGCGGTGGCAACACTGTTCCTCGCTACGGCGGCGCCGGCGGCGGAACCCGCCGCCTATCCACTCAAACCGATACGCATCATCATCGCGCAGACCACCGGCACCTCGGTCGACACGCTGGCGCGCGTGCTGGCGATGCGCATGGGCGAGGAACTCGGCCAGCAGATCGTTGCCGACAACCGCGGCGGTGCCGGCGGCATCATCGGCGCCGAAATCGCTGCGCGTTCAGCCCCCGATGGTTACACGCTGCTGGTGAGTTCGACCGGTATGCAGGTCATCACGCCGCAGATTTTCCGCAAGCTCAATTACGATCCGCTCGGCGATTTTGCGCCGCTGTCACTGTTTGCGGTAACGCAGAACATTCTGGTGGTCAATCCATCGCTGCCGCTCAACAGCGTAAAGGAACTCGTTGCCTATGCGAAAGCCAACCCGGGCAAACTCAACATGGCGAATGCCGGCGCCGGTTTTCAGAGCCATCTCGCCGGTGTACTGTTTACCAATATGGCCGGCATCGACGCGCGACACGTGCCCTACAAGGGTGGCGCTTCGCTGATCGCGGTGATGGGCAACGAGTCGCAATTCACCATTGCACCGGGCCCCTCGGTGATGGCGCACATCCGCTCGGGGCGCCTGCGCGCGTTGGCCACCGGCGGCGAGAAGCGTTCGCCGCTGACCCCCGAGCTGCCGACCATCATGGAGGCCGGTGTGGCGGGTTATGTTTCAACCGGCTGGGCCGGGCTGATGGCACCGAAAGCGCTGCCGCGACCGCTGTTCGACAAACTCTACGCGACGCTCGTCAAGGTGATGAAAGATCCGGCGACGCGCGAACTGATGGAGCGCCAGGGCGGCGATCCGGTGGTGACGACACCGCAGGAATTTGTCCGTTTCATCCAGGAGGAATACGCGCGTTTTGGTACCGCGATCAAACTTGCCGGCCTCAAGGTGGAGTGAGGCGGCGGGTGCTGTGATCGCTGCGGTTATTCCGCCTTGAGGCCGGCGGCGCGCACGGCCTTGCCGGTCATGGCAATTTCGTCGATGATGAACTTGCGGAATTCTTCCGGCGTGTTGGTCACCACCTCGGCTGCCTGTGCCGAGATCAGTTCTTTGAACTCGGGAGTGGCAGCGACCTTGAGCAGCGTCGAGCGCAGCTTGTCCAGTACCGGTTTGGGCGTGTTCTTCGGTGCGGAAAGACCGTACCAGCCGCTGTAGGTGAAGCCAGGCAGCGTTTCGGCGATGGCGGGCATGTCGCCGAGCAGCGGCGTGCGTTTGAGCAGGCTGTGGCCGAGTGCGCGCAAACGGTTGCCGCGAATCAGCGACATCACCGCCGCGGCCGGCGTGAACGTCCATTGCGATTCGCCGGCGACCGTCGCCGCAACCGAGGCGCCGCCGCCCTTGTAGGGCACGTGCACCGACTCGATGCCGGCGGCCACCATCAGCGCCGTGCCGGAGAGATGGCTTTGCGCGCCGGTTCCGGCCGAGGCCATATTGAGTTTGTTGCCCATGACCTTGGCGTAATCGATGAATTCCTTCACCGTTTTCGGCGGCTGTCCCGGATTGACGACCAGAATATTGGGCATCACCGCGAACAGCGAGATGAATTCATAGTCCTTGACCGGATCGTAGGGCAGTTTTTTCTGGATATGCGGCGCAATCGAGGTGGCGGCGGTCGATGGCGAAACCAGTGTGTAACCGTCGGCAATCGCATTCTTGCCGATCTCCATGCCGAGGATGCCGCCGGCCCCCGCGCGGTTGTCGACGACGATCTGCTGGCCGAGCGCTTCGCCGAGCTTGGCGGCGAGGATGCGGCCCATGGTGTCGTTGGCGCTGCCCGGCGCGTTCGGCATGATCATGCGGATCGGACGGTCCGGATATTTTTGCATGCTGTCGGCGGCAGGCGATAACGTAGCGCCGCACAGGAGTACAACCGCGAAGGCTGCTTGCGTGTGGGTCGACTTCATTTTCTTATCCTCGTCAGGCTTGCCGCCATTGCGGCATGTGTTTGTTCCGGCGAACTGTATCAACCGGCGACCAGTATATCGTCCGGCGGGTAGGGTGTCAGCGCCTGTACGCCGGTGGTGGTGATGGCGTAGGAGCGCGAAAAGAAAATCCCGTACGTGCCGTCGGCACTGACCGGGGTGATTTCAATGCCATAGGTCATGCCGGGTTTCATCACCATGTCGAACGGTGCGCCCTTGACCTCGTCGGTCATGATGAAGGGCAGCGAGGTGATCAGATCGTGTCCGTGCATGAGGATGGGCCGCGATTGCGCGCCCTTCGCGCGG
>JANXSE010000203.1 GCA_025356695.1 Betaproteobacteria bacterium | reverse complement strand
GCGGTCTTTGGCGGAGATGTCCGCCGGCAATTCGACCTGTATCTTGAAAATCTGCTTGTAGCGATTTTCCGGGTCGACAATATTGTTCTGCGACAGCCGGATGTTATCGGTCGGAATATTGCGCGTAACGCAGTACAACTTTACAAAGTAAGCCGCACACTGCGCCGATGAAGCCAGAAAGTAATCGAACGGCCCGGGCGCCGAGCCGTCACCCTTGTAGCGGATCGGTTGATCGGCTACGACCGTGAAGTCATCGAATTTGGCTTCGAGACGAAGCTTGTCGAGAAAGTTGACTTTGATTTCCATGGGAATGGCGGGCCGCTTTGGTAAAAGATGGGCGCTATTGTCCGCTTTTTCATTGCGGAAATTCGTGCATTTGTGCTTTTCTATTCTCCGGCGACGTAGGGGAAGGGGGGAGCGTTTGCGTCGGCATCTAACGCTATAGTTCCAGATTCCTAAAGTGTGGCAGGACGCCTTAAGCGGAGCGCGACGTGCGGAACGGATTTTTGCTGTGCCCCCTACCTGTGCTTGCCCCACTGCGCGGGGGAGGCGGGGGTTGAGGCACTCGGAGGCATGAGGCCCGGTGCAATTAGCTCATCGCACCTGAACAAAATTGCAGTTAACGAAGCGCATTGCGCCAAATTGGTTTGCTGCTGAGCAATGGCCGTTGATTATGGCGTCCCACGGAACTGGGGGCGATGCTACCCCTTTGATGCGCAAAGCCAGCACCTAAGAAATAGGTTTAACGTCCTCGCTACGCGCGCGGCTTATCATTTTTTTGACTTCAGAAGAGGCGTTATGCACAGAAATCTCAATGTGCGGATGCTCTTTTGCGAATACCCTAAATATCTCATCGGCAAAAGCTTGGCCAATTGTCGGGACATCCTTGAAATCAAATATTACTGCGGTAAATTTATCAACTCTTACCAGTACTCTTTTTGCCTGGGATCTAGATACTAAGTTGTCGTCCCCATACTGCGCCATCCTAACGGGAACTATTGTTTTCCTAAAAGCATAGTCGTCACCTCCAGAGTAGGCATCAAACACCTTCTTCTCTGTCCTCGCTGTGTGGTTGTATAACTTCATGAATACCGTGGTGCCATCTTGGCTTCTATCTCTCTCAGTTATCCAGTCAGCTTTTTCATAGTCGTGAGAAAAAAATACGCCACCAGACAAAAGATCAAAAGAATCCAACATCCGGGACGTGAAAAATATGCCCTGTCCTGTATGGTTCTTTGGGTCGGTTGTAAACTTTCCTTTTGCTAGTTCAAGCACGGAATGTCGTTCATCAATTAGATTCAAGGCGCTTTGAATCTTCCTGAATATACCAACACCATTGTCCATAATTACTATTTCTGCATCTGCGGCGGTCTTACGCAAGCTCACATGGATATAGCTCCCGCCGGAGTGATCGATGGCGTTGTTGAACATTTCTGTAAAACCGTAATGCCAAATGTCCATTACATTGTCTGGAAGATGACCCAATCGCGGTTTTATATCGCGATTCCAGACATCGCTTTCCGTTAGTTCTTTGTTTAGTGGATAGGTGTTACTCCACTCTAATAGCGGGGCAAGCTTATACGTCCTGCTACGGGTCTTACCAGATTCTAATAGCGCCCCCTCTCGCGCGAGCTTTTGTAGATGCTTATTGACAGCTTGACGTGTTATCTCAAATTTATCAGCAGTTAGTTTGCTGACGTCAGAGGGATATTTCTCAACTTTTTCAATGATATAGCGACGAATATCCTCGCCGCGTGCTCGAACCCTAGTCATTGAAATTTCCCTTATTAAATTGTCAATATTAACGGCTTTTAATGTCAACTCTATAGGTCTTAATTGTCAACCAATTGAATTGTATTGTCAACCTTCTGATCGCTGGGTAGAAGGAAACAAGTAAATTGGGTCAGTGTAAGATTTCCGTATTCGGAACGTTGGTCGTCGCGGAAATCTTACACCGACCCTATTTACTCTGTAAGAATCGGCCGTCCTTTGAACCGACGCATTGCGGGCAGACCATGGCTCGCATTGACGACCGATCAACGTACCAGGGAGCAGTCACGATGAACAGAAACAAATTTCTGATGTCGTTGATGCTGGCCGCGACGGGCGCCGGACTGGCGCATGCCCAAAGCTATCCCGTTCGTCCGGTCAGGCTGGTGGTTGCGTCCTCGCCCGGCGGCGGGAGCGATATTCTGGGGCGCTTGATCGCGCAACGACTGACCGAATTGCTGGGACAGCAGGTGGTCGTCGAGAACCGCGCGGGGGCCAGCGGCATTATTGGCGTGGATGTGGTCGCCAAGTCGCCGCCCGACGGATACACGCTAATCATCACGCAGACGTCGCTCGCGATCAACCCGAGCATGATCAAGGATATGCCCTACGATGCGCTGCGCGATCTGGCGCCAGTGTCCGAGCTTGTTGCGGCCCCCAACGTGCTGGTCGTGCACCCTTCGGTGCCGGTGAAGACCGTCAAAGAATTCATTGCACTGGCGAAATCGAAACCGGGCCGGCTGGTGATTGCGTCGCCGGGCCAGGGCACCAGCCCGCACTTGTCGGGAGAACTTTTCAAGGTGATGGCCAAAGTCGATATGGAGCAGGTGCCGTTCAAGGGCTCGGGGCTGGGCATGATCAGCTTGCTCGGGGGGGAAGTGTCGGTTGCGTTTCCGACGACGCCGACCGTAATGCCGTACCTTAAGAACAGCAGACTGCGGCCGCTTGGCGTGACCAGTGTCAAACGTGCGCAGGTGCTGCCGGAGGTGCCGACGATTGCCGAGGCCGCGCTGCCCGGCTACGAGTCGACGCAATGGTACGGCGTATTGGCGCCGGCAGGTACTCCGCGTTCGATCATTGATATCCTGTACAAAGGAATCTCGCGCGTGCTGCGCATGCCGGACATGCTGGAGCGTCTCGCTGCCGACGGCGCCGAAGTGGTCGATGGCGCGCCCGATGCGTTTGCCGCGCACCTTAAATCAGAAACGGAGAAGTGGGCGAGGGTGATCAAGGCGGCGGGGATCAAGCCTGAATAAGGCGGCGTGCCGTTTCCGGAGGCAGCATCAAGACAGGGACACTCCCAAAAAATGTTGGGCTGTTTTAACGAACTGAACGCAAGAGGACGGTAGTTCATGGACACTGCAATCAAAGCCGAATGGTACGATCTCGACGATGCCGATCGGGACGGTTTTCTCGCGTGGCTGCACACGCATCACCTGCCGGCATTGCAGGCGCGGCCGGGCCCTATCTGGATCGGTCATTACGCGCGCGCGCCGAAAGACGGCGCCGATGCCGATCCGCCGGGACATCCTGTCCGCATCGAAACCGACGATATGACCGTTCCGCGGGGTTCGCAATATTTGCTGGTCACGGCTGCCGCCACCCCTGACGTCTTCTTCGATCCCAATCATCATGCGCAGCTGGATACCGAAAGCGCGGCAATGCTCGCGAAGCGCAAGGGTTACCGCTTCTGCATTTTCATCGAGGAGACGAGGGTGAGCGGTCCTGACTGGTACCGACATTTGCCCGGCACCGGGGCGCCGCCCGCGATCCAGCTCGGCAACTACCAGACCCTCAACCAGAATGACGACATGGAACTGGGTTTATGGTACCGGCAGATGAAGTTGCCACAGGTGACGCGTGCGCGTGGTTGCATCGGCGCCCGCAAACTGATTGCGATCGTTGGCTGGGCCAAGCATGGCGTGCTCTACGAGTTCACAGACATGGACCCGGGTGAGAAAGATTTCGAACGGCGATTTCGCGAAGCAGGCATGAGCGAACGATGGCCCGGTCGGCATGTGCTGAAGATTGTCACCCATGCACCCCACGGCCCGCTCGCGGGCCGCCGTATCTGGCCGCCGCTCTAGCATCGGCGGAGGCGTTTGACCAGCGAATCACAGGCACCAGGCTCGATTTTCCGAAAACCAATAAAAGGGGGCTCATGCCCCCTTCGTTTTTTCCGCGGCGTGCTGCAAATACTCCGCTGTGCGAAACTTGCGGCACACGGCGCTTGTTCCAATAATAATTAAACAACCCGCTTGACCCGTTCATGATTCGCTTTAATTTAACCGGTATCCGCACGGCGGCTGTCTTTGCAGCCTGCGGGCTATTTTCGCACGCGGCCTGTGCGGCCGACACCGTTGCGGCACCGCACGAGTTGCCCGAAATCTCGGTGATTGCGACGACGCCCGTCGGCGGCGCCGGCATCACCGAGGACAAGTATCCGGGCAACGTCCAGATCATCAACCAGAAAGACCTGCCGCCGAACGCGCAGTCGCTGCCGGATGTGTTGAATCAGGCCGTCGGTGCGGTCAACGTCAACAACACGCAGGGTAACCCTTATGTTGTTGATTTGAATTACCGCGGCTTTACGGCTTCGCCGGTGCTCGGCACGCCGCAGGGCATTTCGGTGTTTCTCGACGGCATGCGCGTCAACGAGCCGTTTGGCGATATCGTATCGTGGGACCTGATTCCGCAGATCGCGATTGCGAACTTGACCGTGGTGCCGGGCTCGAACCCGGTCTACGGGCTCAACACGTTGGGCGGTGCGGTCGCCATCAACACCAAAAGCGGCTTTGCGTTTCCGGGCGGCAGCGCGAAAGTGTCTCTCGGTTCGGCGGCGCGGCGCAGTCTCGATGCGGAATACGGCGGCCACAAGGACAACACCGACTACTACGTGGCCACCACGGTCTATAACGATCGCGGCTGGGCCGCGTGGAACCCGAGCCAGGTGCGGCAGCTCTTCGGCAAGGTCGGTTATCAGAACGATCGCGCCGATCTCGATGTGACCCTGATGCTGGCCGACAATCAGTTGAACGGCAACCAGAACGTGCCGCTGTCCACGCTCGGTAATCCGGCGCAGGGCTACTCGCATCCGGACTATACGGGCACGCAAAGCTACACGCTCAATGTGCGCGGCAGCCTGCAGCTGAACGCGGAGAAATCACTCGCCGGCAACCTCTATTACCGGCACATCGTGCGCGATGCCTTCAACAGCAACATCGGCTCGGTGGTGGCCACCTCGACCAATAATCCGACCTGCGTGACCACCGCTGATTGCCCGGCCAGCAACCTGCTTGCGCATACCACGCAGAACATCTACGGCTCGAACCTGCAGATGTCGAACGCCGGCAAACTCTTCGGCCTGCCGCAGGTGATGACGGCGGGCCTCAACGCCGAGTACGGCAAAACCGGTTTCAGCAATATCGGGCAGAACGCCTTCGTCGACAGCACGGGCGCGACGATCGGCGCCGATGGCTTCGTGCGGCAGGCCGGCATTGCATCGACCAACCGGCGCTATGGCATTTTTGCCACTGACACGCTCAATGCCAACGAGCGGCTTGCGATCACGCTGTCCGGGCGCTACGACACTGCAACGGTCGGGCTCACCGGCACGTCCTGTAGCGATGCGAACGCGTTGTGCAACAACGGCGCGACGCTCGCGACGACGCCGGGCACCAATACGCTCTCCGACGTGTCGGGCAGCCACAGCTATTCGCGCTTCAACCCGTCGCTGGGTGCGGCCTACCAGTTCGCACCACAGCTCAACGGCTTTGCGAACTATGCCGAAGGCTTTCGCACGCCGTCGGCGATCGAGCTCGCCTGCGCCGATCCGAATTCGCCCTGCACCGG
>JANXSE010000201.1 GCA_025356695.1 Betaproteobacteria bacterium | reverse complement strand
GCAAATATTTCGAAACGATCGCGCGCGTGCAATTCGAACAATTCGGCAATCAGGTAGGCGGTCGCATGTTCGTGCAGGTCCCACGACAAATAGCCGATACGCAACTTTTGCGGCCGCGTTTCGCGCTGCGAAAAATCAAAGCCGGTTTGCAGCTGCTGTGCCGCAAACGGCGCCGTTTCAGCCTGCGCCCACGCCCGCGCGCAGGCGAGCTGCTCGGCAGCTGTCGTCGGTTGCGAAAGTATGCTGAACGGGGTAATTCCGGAACCGGCTGTGCCGATTGCTTCACGACGTGCACGCCCCCACAATTCCTCGATCCCCTGCCAATCGCACATGTGCTGCCGCACGTAAATAAGTCCGCTAAGCGCCGCAAAATCATCGTTGCGTAAATCGAGTGCCCGCCCATACTGAAGAGCCGCCTCATCAAATCGCCCTGCAACTTTCAAAACATTAGCCAGATCGCGACAGATTGCACCGTTATTCGGCTCAAGTGCGAGCACTTTCCGGCACCATACTTCCGCCCTCAATAAGTCGCCCGAATCCAGGTAAACGCCCGCAATATCCGCCATGCAATCGGTTCGGTTCGGGGCGCGTTCGAGCGCACGATCAAAGTATGCGAGAGATTCCGTATACTGCGCCTGACGACGCAATAACCTGCCAAGATTGCACAAAGCGTCGATACCCGCCGCTCCGGGATCGGCAGCAACCCGCTCATAGAGTGTCCGTGCTTCGTTCCAGCGCCCCTGTTCAACCCTGAGATTACCGAGATTGATGCCGGCGTCGGGATCATTCGGGGCGGCGCCAAAGGCACGCAGGTAACAGCCCTCCGCTTCCGGATATTCGCCGCGCGCAGCCCATACATTGCCAAGATTGTTCAATGTCTGCACATGCGCAGGCGCAATTTCGAGCGCCTTGCGGTAACAGCTTATCGCCCCATCGATGTCACCGCGTTCGACGTCTATCAGCCCGAGGCTCGTGTGCGCTTCGGCATATTCCGGCGCCTGCATCAGCACTTCGCGTAGACAGCGTACCGCATCGTCGAGCCGCCCCATGCGCTGATATATTGCAGCAAGGTTAAAGCGCGTGTCGACGTGTGCGGGATACCGCATCAGCACCTTGCCGTAGCACTGTGCTGCCTCGTCCAAATGCCCGCTCTCCGCCAGCGCATTTCCGAGATTCACCTGCACATCAGGGTCGTCCGGCAGGACGGCTGCAGCCGTTCGCAGTATCCCGACCGCCTCATCCGCACGGCCCTGCGCACCGACAGCGAGCCCGAGGCGCATGTGCAGCAACCCCTTGCCGACGCCCGCCAGCTGCAGCGCCCTTCGCAACGTCGCCTCAGCGTCTGCAGGCCGGCCGGCCGCGAGCGCCGCCACGCCGAGATTCTCCAATATCACCGCGTCATCGGCTCTGATTGCTATGGCGCGCTTAAGCACAGCGACAGCCTCCGCCGCCCTGCCGCCTGCCAGATGAATAATGCCCAGCAAATGCAAGGCGTCCGCATTGCCGCCCTCGTGCGCCAGCACATCCTCGCACAACCGCTCTGCAGCAACCATGTCGCCGGCATTGAACCGACCGAAGGCTTCCTGTAATTTTACAGCCGACATATTTTCAATCGTAAAAACCGGCGACGCCGAATCTCTGCGCACCGATACGGAAAATCAAACGAGAAAGATGGTGGCGAGCCCGAGGAATATGAAAAATCCACCGCTATCCGTAATCGCCGTAATCATGACACTTGCACCGACCGCAGGGTCACGACCAAGCTTCTGCATGACAAGGGGTATGGTCACGCCCATGATCGCAGCGAGCAGCAGGTTCAGCACCATCGCGCCGGTCATCACCAACCCCAGCGGTATGCTGTGGTAAATCAGGAAGGCAAACAATCCAACCACGGCCCCCCACAACAAGCCGTTGATAAAACTGACGCTGATCTCTTTGGCAAACAGTTTGCGCGCATTTGCCAGCGAAATCTGATTGAGCGCCAGCGCCCGCACGATCATGGTAATCGTCTGGTTTCCGGAATTGCCGCCAATCCCGGCAATGATCGGCATCAGCGCCGCCAACGCAGCGAGTTTGCCGATGGAATCTTCAAATGTGCCGATTACCCGCGATGCAATAAAAGCGGTAACCAGATTGATCGCGAGCCAGGTCCAGCGGTTCTTCACGCTGTTCCATACCGACGCGAACAAATCCTCTTCTTCACGCAAGCCGCCGGCAGACAACATTTCGCTTTCCGACTCATCGCGAATGAAATCGACCACCACGTTGACGGTAACGCGACCAATCAGCTTGCTGGCGACATCCACTACCGGCGCCGACACAAGGTCATAACGCTCAAACGCCTGCGCAGCATCCTGCGCCTTTTCATCGGGCGTGAAACGGATGGTGTCGGCAACCATGATTTGCGTCACCGGCACATCCAGATCCGCCACCAGCAGGCGGTTGATCGACAACAGGCCACGCAGCCCCATTTCACGGTCGACGACGAATATCTGGTCGGTATGATCCGGCATTTCATCGAGCCGGCGCAGGTAACGCAGTACCACTTCGACGGTGATGTCGTCGCGAACCGTAATCATGTCGAAATCCATCAGCGCACCGACGGCGTCCTCCGGATACGACATCGCTGAACGTAACTGATCTCGCTCTTCGATGGAAAGGGAACGGAATACGTCCTGCATAACCTCGCGCGGCAGGTCGGGCGCGAGATCGGCGATTTCATCAGTGTCGAGCTGCTCGGTCGCCTTGACCAGCTCGGTGTTCTCCATGTGCGCGATCAGTGTTTCGCGCACCGCATCGGAGACCTCGAGCAGAATTTCGCCGTCGCGTTCGGTCTTGACAAGATCCCAGATGATCAACCGTTCGTCGAGCGGTAGCGACTCCAGCAGGAACGCAACGTCTGCCGGATGCAATTGATCGAGTTTCTGCTGCAGCTCGGCCGCGTTTTGCTTGTGCAGCAGGTTCTCGACCAGGCCCTGGCGCGGCATCTCCTGGCGGTGCACCAGCTCTTCGACCAGGCGCTGCTTGCGCAGAAGTTCAGTCACATGGAGCAGACTGGCCTGTACGCCGGGACGGTTTTTTTCGAGGTCGGCCATGGTCGGTATGGACAATTCCTAAAACGATGGCGCATCGCGCGCTGTCGCGCCGACATTCTATTTCGCCTGTTGTGGCCTGTCGAAGGTTTTGTACTGACGTGAAGCAGAACCAATCATGCCCGTCACACAATTTGACACGCAATTTTGGTATGCGCGCGCCGGGGTCATCAGCAGCGGCACAATAGCGATAGAAATTCTGTAATTCGATCAGGTAACGCACAAAAAAAACGGGCACCCGAAGGTGCCCGTCTTTTTTCGTTCCTGAAACAGGTCTATTAAGCGATATCCGCTTATTAGAACTTGTGACGCATCATCATACCCGTGAAGGTCTGCGTTTCGCCGAAGTTCGGGATATTGGAACCGGTGCCGATCGTGATGTTCGAGAAACGATCGTTGCGGATCGTCGCGTAGTCAAGACCGATTTCCGTGCGCTTCGACAGTGCGTAGGCGTATTCGACTACGTACTTCTGCGCGCCGGTCTGACCTGCACCGC
>JANXSE010000189.1 GCA_025356695.1 Betaproteobacteria bacterium | reverse complement strand
ACCGGCAAACGGCCGTTCACCGCCTCAATCACTTCGGGTAGCGAATCGATGGCGCCGCGACCGTTGTCTTCACCGCGGCCGCCGTGGTTAGACACCAGTATCCCGTCGGCCCCGTGTTCGACAGCGAGCTTGGCGTCTTCGGCGACAAGGATGCCCTTCAGCACGATTTTCATTTTGGTTTTGTCGCGCAACTGGCGAATGAAATCCCAGGTCAGATTGTCGGACTGCATGCTGCGCGCCTTCGACAGATCGATGCCGTCGTAATTTGGACGGCGATCACGGTTGCCGCCACCACCGCCGCCTTCCGCCGAATCGTGACAGACGCGGCATTCGCGGTAATCGCCGCGGCGCAGACGGAACAGCGCCTCCTGATTGCGCCCGCCGACGCGGTCGATGGTGACGACCACCGCCTGCGAGCCGGCGTTTTCGGCGCGTTTGACCAGCGCATAGGCGATATCGCGGTCGGACGTGGCATAGAGCTGGAACCACACCGGCGCGCCGCGCGTGGCGACCGCATCGTTGATCGAAATGGTGGCCGCAGTGGACAGCATCTGCAGATGATTGCCGGCCTTCGCTGCGCGCGAGACGGCCATCTCACCGTCGGCGTGATAGGCCTTGTTGCCGCCGGTGGGCGAAATGAAAATCGGATTGTCGTATTTGATGCCGAAGATTTCGACGCTCATGTCGACCTTCGACACATCGACCATGCGGCGCGGACGCAGATAATATTTGAGGAAGGCCTCGCGGTTGGCGCGCAGCGTGGTATCGTCGTCGATGCCGGCGGCCATGTAACCGAAGTGCGCCGGCGGCACGCGCGAACGCGCCACCGCTTCGAAGTCGAACACGTTGATCGCTTCTTTCGGATTCGAAATGAGCTTGTCGAAGGTGCGCGGCGCCCACATGACGGGGTCGGGCAGGCGGTTGGGTGCGAACACCGGATTGTCCGCGGCGAGGCTGCTGACGCCGGGCACGGCGAGCAGGGGGCTCGCCGACATCCATTTCAGCAACTGGCGGCGGCGGGCGATGATTTCGTCGTGGCTTGCCATGGTGTTCTCCTCCGAGGGCTGTTTTTTCACATCATAACCCGCGACTGCCGCCGGCGACGTACGGCGCTGCGCCATCTCAGAATCCGTACAACCGCGCCGGATTGTCGACGAGGATTTTCTGCTGCGTGGCCGCATCCGGAATCCACTCGGGCAGCAGATCCACGAGGTCGCCATCGTTGGGCATGGCACAGGTCAGCGTGGTGTGCGGCCAGTCGCTTGCCCACACCATGCGCTCGGGCGCGGCGACAACCAGTGCATGCACCAGCGGCGTGACGTCGGCATAGGGGTAATCGCGCGCGCTCATGCGCATGGGCGCGGAGAGCTTCACCCAGCAGCGACCGCCCTGCGTGAGATCGAGAATGGCGCGAAAGGCCGCACCGTTGACACCGTCGGCAATCGGCACCTGGCCGATGTGATCGATGATGAAATCGACCGGCAATGCGCGCAGCATCGGCCCGATGGCGGTGAAGTCTTCGGCGTTGATGCGGAACTGCAAATGCCAACCGAGCGGCGCGATGCGCGCGGCCAATCGTGGCGCGAGGTCGCCCGGCACACCATTGCTATTGCGCAGATTCAACCGCAAGCCGCGTACGCCAAGATTGTGCATGCGCGCGAGTTCGGCGTCGCTGACTTCGTCGTTGACCACGGCCACCGCGCGGAACGGAAATTTGTTTTCCGCCAGCGCATCGAGAATCACCGTGTTGTCGGTCATGTAGGCGCTGGGCTGCACCAGCACCGCGCGATCGACACCGATCGTGCGCAGCATCTTAATGTAATCGTCCGCCGTGGCGTCGGGCGGCGTGTAGCGGCGGTTTGCCGCATACGCGTATTTAGCCTGTGGGCCGAACAGGTGCGCGTGGCAATCGCAAGCGCCGCGCGGCATGACGAACTTCGGTTTGCGCGTATCGGCGATCGGGCCGGGGATGGTCGGTGCGACGATGGCGTTTGACATGATAGTTCCCTATTCGTTTTTGACACCCGCCGCCGCCACGACCTTCGCCCACTTGGCGAGTTCGCTCACGATCAGCGCCGAAAATTCTTCCGGTGTATACGACGCCGGTTCGAGGCCCTGCGCAACAAGTTTGTCTTTCAGCTCCGGCGTGAGCAGCGCCGCCATCAACTCGCCATGCAACCGCGTGACGATGGCGGCCGGCGTGCCGGCAGGCGCCATCACGCCATACCAGGCACTGCCGTCGTAGCCAGCCACCGTCTCGGCAATCGCCGGAATGTTGGGCAGCGCGCTGACGCGTTTCGCGCTGGTGACCCCCAGCGCGCGCAGCTTCGCCGTCTGCACATGCGGCAGTGCCGAAGGAATCGTCGGGAACGACATCGCGGTCTGCCCCGCAATCAGATCGGTCATCGCCTGCGCGTTGCCTTTGTAGGGCACATGGCCGATCTGCGTGTTGGTCATCAGCTTGAAGAGTTCGGCGGCCAGATGCGGCGGCGTGCCGTTGCCCGCCGATGCATAGAGCAAACCGCCGTGCAGTGCACGTGCCAGCGTGATCAGCTCGCGCACCGTACGCGCCGGCAAAGACGGATGCACGACGAGCAGACCCGGGCCGGTCACCAGCATGGCAACGGGCGCGAAATCGCGCACGCTGTCGAACGGCAACTTTTTATAGAGACTGGGATTGATGGTGTGGCTGCCGCTCACCACGCCAATGGTGTAACCGTCGGCCGGCGCTTTCGCCAACAGGTCGGTGCCGATGGTGCCGCCGGCACCGCCGCGGTTGTCGATGACAAAACTGCCGCCGATGCGCTCGGCGAGTTTCTGTATCACCATGCGCGCGACGATGTCGGTGCCGCCGCCGGCGGGAAAGGTGACGATCACGCGCACTGCGCGGTCCGGATATTCGGCGGCCTGCGCAACTATCACGACTGCGCTGCAAACTAACAGCAATGCAATCGCGCGCAACGTCATGGCGTGATGCGGCGCGACACCGCGCGCGTCTGGCCGAAGGTCGGCACGTAAACCGAATGCGTGCCGGGGCCGCCGGCAACGATAATGCCGATATCGTGCGGACTTGGTGAAATCGGCACCAGCGTTTCAGGCGAGAAACCACCAAGCTCGCCGCTGCGCGTGTGTTCGGCGCGGTCATAGTCCTTGCGCGCGAAACGCGCGGCCGGCATTTTCGACAGCGCCCAGATTGCTTCCTTGAGTTTGACCTTGTCGTAGCCGCCGCGTTTAAGCACCTCGGCGTGTTCGGGCGAGAGAATCAGCCACGGTTCTCCGGCGAAGTGAAAGTCATTGCTGGTCGGATAGATCATGCTGGTGGCAATCACGCGCAGAAGATCGGCCGCGTCTTTCGAATGCGAATTGAGATTCAGCGTACCTGCGGCACCGACCACGGTGACGACATTTTCATCGGCACGAAAGCCGCGCTCGACATGCAGCGGCGCCCACGGATTGGCGGCTTCGTTCTCCGCACAGCAAAAACTGTATTTGCCCGGCTGTCCGTGCGTGGCACGGTCCATCTCGCCGGGCAGTGCGCCGCCGATGTTCTGCAGAATGAGGCGTAGCGCGCGGCCCAACGTGGCGTTGGCGCGCGCACCCTGCCCGAGACAGTTCAGGCCGGAATTCAAGCCCAGCGTCGTCGCCAGCGGGCCGTTGACGATGATCCACGGTGCGGCCGAATTAGTGGTCGCCTGTATGCCCTGAATATTAAACGGCTGTTCGGCCACCGCCTCGACGGCGGCAATCAGCACCGGCAGACAATCGGGGCGGCAGCCCGCCATCACCGCGTTGATGGCGATGCGTTCAACACTCGCCTCGCCGAAGCCCGGCGCGACGCGCGCCACCACTGCATGCCGCGCGCGCTTGCTGCCGGCGAGCATCTGTTCGACGCGCGATACCGTCGGCGGCACCAGCGGCAGTCCATCGCTCCAGCGGCGGCGTTCGCATTCTTCATTGAAGGCGATCAGATCGTTTGGCAATGCGACGGTGGCTGCACCGGCGGGCTTCGCAGCAACGGCCTTCGATGCCTGCGCCGTTTTATCGGCGCCGCCGGCGGCGAGGCGCACGATTTCATCGACGAAGGTCTCGGCGAGTTCGCGTACCTGCGCACGGGTGCGCACGCCGAAGGGATGCGGCATCACCGCGATCGGCAGACTGCCGCCGCCCAAGGCCTTCAACTGCGAACGGCCAAGCGTGATGAAGGCGGTCGAACACACCACCAGCGCGGTCAGGCCCTGCTTCGCCGCCTCTACACTGTCGTGGACACTCCACGACGTGCAGCCCCCTCAGTCGCCGGAGCCGGTGATGACGAGGTCGCACTCTTTCTTGATATCGGCGAACACCTGCGGCGAAGCCGACACCGAGGCGGTCGGTTTGCGGTGCCTGACGATTTTTTTCACGCCGTATTTCGACATCAGCAATTCACCGAGATCGTCAGCGAGAAAACTGAAGTTCGGTTTCGAGTTGTCGATGAAGCCGACAACCTTGCCGGCGAGCGAGGCCAGCGGACGAAAGGCCGCGCTTTCACCGGCCACGCCGGCCGGCGCCACCGGATCGAGAACGATTTGCGTATCACTCATTTATTTACACTCCCCCTTGCATTCGATCATCGCCGCTTCATTGGCAGCGGTCAATGTCAGGCCGGCGTCGCGGCGATGCGTGCCACTACACTGCGCCAACGTTCGCGTTCCGCGCTCATGAAATCCGTGAATTCCTGCGGCGAGGTGCCGCGCGGCGTGATGCCCTGCGCCGCCAGCAGCGCGCTGGTGCGCGGCGCGCGCAATGCCGCGGCAAACACATCGCTTAACACTGCGGCCACATCCCGCGGTGTGGCCGGTGGCGCAACGATGCCGGTCCAGTTGCTCATCTCATAACCCGGCGCACCGGCTTCGGCCAGCGTCGGCAGTTCGGGCGCGACGGCACTGCGCGTGACTGTCGAGACGCCCAGTGCCATCAGCGCGCCGCGTTTGCAGCGCGACAGCATGGACGCGATATTGTTGAAGCTCAGCGCGACCCTGCCCGCTTCAAGATCGCGATAGAGTTGTTCGGTTTCGTCGTAACGCGCGTGGCGCATGGCCGTGCCGGTGATCGATTCGAACAAAGACGCGGCCAGATGCGGTGCGCCGCCGATCGCCGACGTGGCGTAGGTGAGCGGCGGCTCGCGCTGCGCGCGCGCAATCAATTCGGCCACCGAGTGCACACCGAGCGACGGATGGCAGGCCAGCAGCAGCGGCGACTGCGTCAGCAGCGACACCGGCGCGAAATCGCACAGCGGATCGTACGGCGCCGGCGTATTGAGCAGCGGCGCGATCGCATGCGTGCCGAGGGTTGCCATGAACACGGTGGTGCCATCTGCGGCGCGCGCAGCGACATGAAGCGCGGCGGCAATGCCATTCGAACCGAGTTGCCGCGTAACGGTCAATGCAATTCCACATTCCGCGCGCAAGGCGTCGACGAGCATTTTCGCAATGTCATCCGACATGCTGCCCGGCGAAAAGCCGATGACCAGCTCGATGGCGCGCGGCAGTTGCGCACTCACTGCGCGGCAATCCCGGCTTGTTTGACCACCGCCGCCCACTTGGTGATTTCGGACTTGATATAAGCGGCAAATTGTTCGGCCGTATTCGTCATCGGTTCGGCGCCCTGCGCGATCATCTTGTCGTGCATGTCGGCGGCCTGCATGATCTCCACGAGTTCTTTATTGAGGCGCGCGATGATTGCGGCGGGCGTGCCGGCAGGGGCCACCGCGCCGATCCAGGTCACCGCCTCGAAACCGGGAAAGCCGGATTCGGCAACCGTCGGCACTTCAGGCGCGGCGATGGCGCGTGTAAGCCCCGTGACCGCCAGCGCGCGCAGACGGTTGGTGCGCACCATCGGCAAAGCCGCCGGCAGGCTGCTGAAATAGAGTGTGACCTGTCCTGCGACGAGATCGATCAGCGCCGCGCCACCGCCCTTGTACGGCACGTGGATCAGATCGACTCCGGCGCGGCTCTTGAAAAACTCCGCCGCCAGATGCGTGGTGCTACCGGCGCCTGCCGACGCATATGTGAGCTGCCCCGGTTGCGCCCGCGCCAGTGCGATCAGCTGCGGCAGCGTGCGCGCCGGCACCGACGGATGCAAGACGAGTATGTTCGGAAACGAGGCGAGGGTCGTCACCGGCGCGAAATCCTTCAGCGGATCGTAGTTGAGTTTTTTGTAAACACTGACGTTGATCGCCATCGGCGCCACGTTCGCCATCAACAGCGTGTACCCATCGGGCGCGGCATGCGCAACAATTTCGGTGCCGAGACTGCCGCCGGCGCCGGCGCGATTGTCGACAATCACGGTCTGGCCGAGGCGCTCGGTGAGGCGTTTTGCCACTTCACGGATGATGATGTCGCCGCCGCCGCCTGCGGTGAAGGGCACGACATAGCGGATGGGGCGCGAGGGATAGTCCTGTGCATTTGCACTTACAGACATTGCGAGAACAATCGCAGCCGTACTCACGCGTCCCCGCGTCAGTACGCCCCCTCGCCCCGCACAAGGGGGAGAGGGAATGTTATTTTCAATCAACTGTCGCACGCGACTCCTTCACGACTTTGCTCCAGCGTAGAATTTCAGCGCGCACGAAGGCATCGAATTCCTGTGGCGTGCTGCCAACGATGTCGAAGCCCTGCGCGATCAGGCGCTCACGCACCTCCGGCACTTTCAGCGCCTGCGTAAACACCGCATGCAAGCGTTTAACGGCTTCCGCTGGTGAGCCCCTGGGCAGGCTGACGCCGAACCAGGTTGTTGCTTCGAAGCCCGGCATGCCCTGCTCGGCGAAGGTCAGTAGATCGGGCATCAGCGGCGAACGCCGCGCGCTGGCAATCGCCAGCGGCCTGACGCGCCCGCCGCTGATCAGGGGCAGGAGGCCCGCCGTGGTAAAAAAACTCATCTGCACCTGATTAGCGACGAGATCAGTCGCAATCGCCGCTGCGCCCTTGTACGGCACGTGGCGGATATCGACGCCGTTCAACGTCTTAAACATTTCCATCGCCAGATGGCTGGGCCCGCCGTTACCCGACGAGGCATACACATACTGCGCCGGCTTCGCCTTCACCAGCGCAACCAGTTCGCGCACGTTCGAGACACCGAGCGAGGGATGCAGCGCCAGCGCAAACGGAATCGAAGCGAGCTGCGTGACGTGCACGAAATCGCGCGCCAGATCGTAATTGAGTTGGCGATACAGCGAGGCGCTGATTGCGTGCGATATGTTCGACTGCAGCAATGTATGGCCATCGGCTGCGGCCTTTGCGGCCGCCTCCGCCGCGATGTTGCCACCCGCGCCGGTGCGGTTGTCGATGACGATCTGCTGCCCCAATGACTCGCCGGCCACTGCGCCGACGATGCGCGCCAGTGCATCGGCGCCGCCGCCGGGAGGAAAGGGGATCAGGAAGCGCAGGGGGCGTTCGGGATACATTGCCGCACACGCGACGGAAGCGAAAGCAAAGGTTAGCGTGGAAAGAAGGGTAAACGATGAAAACGCCAAGAACCTGGATTTTCTCGCCCCCTGAGAGCCGCCGAGCAGCGCAGCGATGCGGGGGCAAGTCGGCGAGCATTGTCTGAGCCCTTGTCGCAACGCGACAAGGGCGAGTTGCGCAGCCGCCCCGCGTCGCGAGCAGCGCAGGGGAGTCCGAAGGACCGGCGAACCGGGGGGCAGCTGTGACACGTTAGCCGCAGGCCCGTTTGCGGGAACAGCTGCAAAGCGCCCCTCCCGCACCGGCGCTTCGCGACACCGTGTCGGGGCGCTTTTCTTTTGGTTACTTTTCTTGGCGAGACAAGAAAAGTAACCGGCCGCCGGGCCGCCCCCGGCGAAGTTGAAAGTCAGTGCATCAATGTCGCCCTTCCGCGTGGGCAACAAGTTGCCCACCCTACAAATCCATTTGCCAACGCGGCTGTGCTCCTCGGCGGCTCTCAAGGGGTAACATAAAGTGCCCCTGCTAATGAAATTCGTATTGAATCGCATGCACTAATCCGCCTTGATGCCCGCGTCCTGCACCACCTTCGTCCACTTCGCGATGTCACTGCGAATCACCGCAGCAAATTCCGCCGGACTGCCGCCGCGCGGCTCAAGGCCCTGCGCCAGCAATTTTTCTCGCAGGTCAGCGCTGGCGAGCGCACGATTGATTTCAGCGGCAAGTTTTTCCACGCGCGCGCGCGGCGATGCGGCGGGCAGCAGCGCGCCATACCAGGAATCAACCTCGTAGCCTGGCACGCCGGCTTCGGCGATGGTCGGCAACTGCGGCGCGACGGCAGCGCGCTTCGACGACGTGACGGCGAGCGCGCGCAGGCGCCCGGCACGCACATGCGGCATGGTCTGCGGCGGGCCGGCGATCGTCACCTGCACCGTACCGGCGATAAGATCGGGAATGCCGTTCGTGCCTTTGTAAGGCACATGCACGATATCCACACCGGCCATGCTTTTGAACAGTTCAGACGCCAGATGCAGCGCGCTGCCAGCGCCGGCCGAGGCGTAATTGAGTTTGCCCGGCTGCGCTTTCGCCAGCGCGATCAGTTCTTTTACCGATTGCGCCGGCACCGATGGATGCACGACCAGCAGATACGGCGATGAACTGGCGAGTGCAACGGGCGCGAAATCGACCTGTGGTTTGTAGCTGAGGTTGTTGTAGATCGCCGGCTGAATGGTAAAGCTCGACGACGCAATCAATACGCTGTAGGCATCGGGCGCGGCCCTGACGACGATTTCATTGGCGAGATTGCCGCCGGCCCCCGGACGGTTATCGACCACCACGGGCTGGCCCCAGTTCTCGGTGAGTTTCTGGCCGAGGAAACGCGCGACCAGATCGGAGCCGCCGCCCGGCGTAAAACCGACGACAAACCGCAGCGGCCGCGACGGATAAACGTCGGCGGGTTCAGCAGCGGCGCACGCGCCGCCAGCGCCGAGCAAAACGAACGCGCTGCGTTTAATCCACACGCGCGCCGGACGATTTGACGACTTTGGCATAACGCGCGGTTTCCGATTCGATATAGGCGGCGAATTCCTCGGGCGACATCATTGCCGGCTCGACGCCGGCACCGGCGAGCCGTTCGATCACCTCCGGCTGCTTCATGACGACACCGATCTCCGCATGCAGGCGGGTGACGATTTCGCGCGGCGCACCGGCCGGCAGCAGTATGCCGTTCCACGACGCCGCCTCGACACCAAGCGCGCCCTGTTCGGCCGTGGTCGGCAGCTCCGGCAGCAGCGTCGAGCGCTTTGCACTCGCCACTGCCAGCGCGCGCAACCGCCCCGCCTTCACCTGCGGCAGCGCCGGCGGTATGGTGGTGAACATGAATTGCAGATGGCCGGCGAGCAGATCCGTAATCGCCGGGCCGGCGCCCTTGTACGGCACGTGCAAAGTCTTGATGCCGGCGACGATGTTGAGCATCTCGGCGCCCAACTGATTGTTGCTGCCGTTGCCGGGCGAGCCGAAAAGAATTTCACCCGGACGCTTTTTCGCCAGAGCGATGAAGTCCTTCAGGGATGCCGCCGGCAGCGCGGGGTGGATGACAATAATCTGCGGCAGCACGGCCACCAGCGCGATCGGCGTAAAGTCCTTTAACGGATCGTACGGCAGCTTTTTGATGAGGCTCGCATTGATGGCATGCGAAGTCGCGGTACCGAGCAGCCAGGTGTAACCGTCAGCGGCAGATCTGGCGACGAATTCGGCACCAATCACGGTGCCGCCGCCGGCGCGATTCTCAACCACAACCTGCTGGCCCAGATTTCGTGAAAGCCGCTCCGCGATCACGCGCGCAACGAGGTCGGCGCCGCCGCCGGCTGCGATCGGCACGATGAAACGGACCGGCCGGTTCGGAAAATTCTGCGCCTGTGCGCAGCTGACCAGCGCCGCAAATATCAAACCCGCCGCAATGCGCGGCCAATGCGATGCGTTCATGCTCCTCCTGTGCCGCCCTGCCGGATGCATCCGGTCTGTCAGGCGGTTATGCAATTATTAAAGCGACACTTCTTCGTTGAACGTCACCTCTGCAGACGTCAAAACCGTCGTCATGCGTTTGACCTGATCAATCACCGCCTGGTGCTGCGACTCGTTCATTGCGCAACAACAATCGTCGAGCACGAACACGTCGTAGCCGCGGTCATGGCCGTCTTTCGCCGCAGATAACACCGCGCCGCTCGACGACACACCCGACACATAAAGCCGTTTGATTTGTTGCGCCTGCAGGATCGCTTCCAGCGACGTCGCATAAAACGGGCTGACGCGGTGCTTGATGATGTCAAAATCGCCGGCTTGCGGCGCCAGTGCAGGGTGCACTTCGGTGCCCCAGGTGCCGAGCTTGAACATGCCGGCCTTCTTTGCGCCTTGGAATATGCGCGAATTCGGCGGGCACTCGCGATAGTCCGTCGAGAATCCGATACGCACATAACCGATCCTGGCGCCGGCTTGGCGTGCTTTCTGGATGGCCACCGCCGTGTTCGCCACGGTATTGCGACGCGCGAGTTCAGGCCCGTACGTCTTTTTGCTGGGTCCGTCTTCATGCACAAGGTCGTTGAGCATGTCGCACACAAGATACATCGCATTGCTGGCCATGTTACTCACCCTCCTTCGCCAATCTGCTGCTCTGCCGCAGGTTCAACCGGGCCGGCGCTGGGCCGGCGCATGACGCAAGGGGACGATGCCCCTTGCGTCCGCCATCTTAACGCAGCGTCGGCAATTCCAGATCGCAGACCGTGCCGTCGATCGGAATCTTCGTGTTGACGTCTTTCGCCGGCAACATGACGGTGGCGAAGCCCGGCGATGTCAGCACACCGCTCTGGTTGATACCGGTCATTTCGATGTCGATCAGCGGGCAGCGGTCCTTCAGGTATTTCTTCACGACTTTGCCGGTGATGAAGGTGGTGTCGCCCTGCAGGTTGAAGCGGCGCGCTTCCATCCGGATCCGTTTGATCACGCCGTCGTCGCCCATCCAGTTCGTGATCGCGCTGACGAACCACGACGCGCGCTGCGGCAGATAGTCATACATGCCCGGCACGCCGACCTTCTTGGCGAAGTCTTCGCGATGGTGGCCGATGCCGGTGTACTCGACACCGCCGCCGCCTTCCTTGTTGCGGATGTAATGCTTCGGATGTTTGGCGGCATGGCGCAGCAAGGCGCCGTGCGCAGCGCCGCGGCCCGAGGCAATGACGAAGGCCATGGTGTCGGACATCGACAACGGACCGCGCGCGATTTCGTCGATCGTGTCGCCGACCTTGACGTCGTCCCAGTAGCGTGTTTCCGCGCCACGGATGCGATCGACCTCGGTCATCACCTTGTAATCGATGGCATTGCGCTCTTCATTGGTATAGACGTAGGTTTTGATGTCCTTGTACTTGTCTTTCTCACGCGAGGCCTTGCGCTCGTGGCGCGCGGTGAGACCGAGCGCGCGGCAGACCACTTCGTCGCGCTGGTTGGTGTAGGTTGATTCGAGGTACTGCATGGCCATCTTGCCGGAGAACTTCGAGTGCTTCTCCTCGATGCCGAGCACGCGGTTCCAGATGTTGATGCGATCCCCCGGGCGCACGTTGCGGAAATATTCGCAATCGATGGTCACGCCGAAACCGTGCACACCGGGCAGGCCCCAGTACGAACGGCCGGGCCAGTGATGTGTCCACGGAAAGCAGGGATGCGCGATCAAGCCGCCGAAACGCGTCCAGCGCGTGTATTCCTGATCGCGGTAGAGCGGATTCAGATCGCCGATGCCGTTCGAGAAAATGATGATCGCGTCGGCGCTGGCGTCGCGCAGATACTGTTCGGGCCGCAGCTTGCAGCCGATCAGGTCGCGCGCGGCCGACATGCTCGCTTCGTTGATCAGGCCCTCGGGCGCTTCTTCGCTGATGTTCAGTTCCGTTTTAGTGCTCATGCGTTTCTCCGTGACAGAATTTGAAATTTTTCAGTTATGCGCGCGCGAGTGCCGCGCGCATCGCCTCGACCACCTGGCCCAATCCATCCGCCACAAACACCCCGGCGTCGCGCAACATCTTATGCTTGGCGGCATGGCCCTCGGCCTTCGAGCCAATAAGTGCCGCAGCGTGGCCCATCTTCTTGCCGGGCGGCGCGGTCTTGCCGACGATCAGCGCCGCCACGGGTTTGGCATCCTTGCGCGACGCGTACTCCGCAACGAAAGTTTCCTCGGAGCCGCCGATTTCACCCAGATACAAAATGGCCGTGGTGTCGGGGTCTTTGTGAAACAACGCCAGCGCCTCCGCCGCGGTCGTGCCCTTGACCGGATCACCACCGATGCCGACGACTGTGGTCTGGCCGATGCCAGCCTGCGTGATGCGTTTGCTGCCTTCGTATGAGAGCGAGCCGCTGCGCGAAATCACACCGACATTGCCCTGCGTGTAGCAGAACGACGGCATAAAACCCATCTTCGCCTTGCCCGGCGAAATCAATCCCGGCGTATTGGGGCCGACGAACACCGCGCCGTTGGCGCGTGCCGCGGCGCGCACTTCGATCGCATCGAGCACCGGCATTTCATCGGCGGTCGCCACCACCAGACGGCAACCCGATTCGATCGCTTCGATGGTCGCACCCAGCACCGCCGACGGCGGCACGAACACCATGGCCGTATCGGCGCCCGTTTCCTTGCACGCGATGGCGACACTCGCAAACACCGGCACGTCACCGACCTTGGTGCCAGCGCGGCCCGGCGACACGCCTGCCACCATGTTGGTGCCGTACTTGCGCGCGTCTTCGACGAAAAACTGGCCCATCTGTCCGGTCACGCCCTGGATCAGCACGCGGTTTGACTTATCGAGCAGTATGCTCATTGCGCACCTCCGGCCAGTTTCACCGCCTCGGCGACGGCGGTCTCGAGGCTGGCGTGGTTGTGCGCGCCGAATTCGACGAAGATGCCCGCCACCTGATCGACGTTGGTGCCGTCCAGACGGTAGACCACCGGTTTACTGCTCTTGCGTTCAGCCATCACTTCCTTCATCGACGTTGCAACGCGCTGCATTTGCGTGCCGCCGCCGAAGACGCTGACGAGGATCACTTTCACCGCCGGATCGGCATCGAGCATTGCGAAGGCCGGGCGGTAACCGCGCGTCGAGGTCGGCCCCGGGCTGCAGTCGAGAAAACAAGCCGGACGGCCGCCGGCCTCGGCGATCATGTCCATCGCGCCCATCGTCATGCCGGCACCTCCGGAAATCACGCCGATGTCGCCGTCGAGCTTTACGTACATGTGCTGCATGTCGAGGCAGGCACGCAAATACGGGTCAGCGCGGCCCTTTTCGGCTTCGCGTTCGGCGTTGATTTCGGCGCTGCGGAAATGCGCCCATTCGTCGCGCGCGACCTTGGCGTCGGCGGCGATCAGCGCGCCGTCACTGAGTTTGACCAGCGGGTTGATTTCAATCGTCGTGCAGTCCTGCGCCGCGGCGCTGCGCACCAGGCGCTGTGCGAGCGCGATGACTTTTTCGCGCCATTGGTAATCGGATTCGACCTTCTCGAGAATTTCACGCAGACGGTGCACGCGAAAATTCCACGGCGCGCCGACCTCATAACGCACGGGCGGCACGCCCTCTTCAATGTCCATGCCACCCTGGGGCGAATACAGCACGACATAGCCTTCGGCGCGACCGTCAACGGCCACCGATAGATAAGACTCGCGCTCGATCGCCAGCCACGGTTCGATCAGCAGGACAGCGGGCTTTTCGCCGCCGAATTCGGTATCGAACATTTTTTTCGCCGCCGCCTCGAGCGCAGCGCGGTCGGCAACCTTAACCACACCGCCCTGTTTGCCGCGCCCGCCGCTGCGGACCTGCGCCTTCACCGCGACCGGAAAGGATTCGACCTTCACGCCCGCAGCGGCGTCACCGCGGCGCCAGACGGTACCGGCCGGCACATTGACTCCGACCGATGCCAGCAATCGCTTGGCGTCGCACTCCAGCATCATCATTTTTGTTTTCCTCCGTATCGCCGCCAATCGACTATCTCTGGTTCGCGTCAGCGAAGCAGAGCCGTTCTCACCCTCTCCCTCCGGGAGAGGGTCGGGGTGAGGGCATTCGCATGCCTCCGTTTCCCGACCATCAACACAATGTCGAATCGCTTTGCGAACACGTGACTATACGGAACCGCTCCTATGCCGGCAAGAACTGATAACTTATAATTCCATTACTTTTAGTATGGGCTAGAAAAGGCGCACATCATGACGCTGCAACAACTGCGCTACTTCTGCGAAGTCGCGCGCCAGGACATGAACATCTCGAAGGCGGCCGCTGTACTGCACATCACGCAGCCGGGCCTGAGCCGGCAGCTGCGCCTGCTCGAAGAAGAACTCAAGGTCGAATTGTTCGTGCGCAACCGCACGCGACTGGTGCGTTTGTCGGATGCCGGCCGCGAACTCGTCGCCATGGCCGGACACACGCTCGATTCCGCTGACAATATCAAGAAGGCCGCGGGCGAACACGCCACACAACACGAAGGCGCACTGACGATCGCCACCACGCACACCCAGGCGCGTTACGCGCTGCCCGAGGTGCTGCGCCGCTTTCGCCAGCGTTATCCGCAGGTGACCCTGAGCCTGCGCCAGGGCACGCCGGCAGAAGTTTCGTATCTCGTCGCCAGCGGCAACGCCGACCTGTCGATCGCCACCGAGCCGCCTGAGTTGCCCGAGGCGATGGTGATGCTGCCCTGCCATCCGCTGCAGCGCATCGTGCTGACACCGGCGGGACATCCGTTACTGAAAACGCGCCGCCTCACGCTCGAAAAGCTCGCGCAATATCCGCTCATTACCTACGACTACGGCTTCATCGGCCATTCGAAAACGCTGAGCGCGTTCAAGGCGAAAGGCATACAACCGCACATCGCGTTGAACGCGATCGATGCGGATGTAATCAAGACCTACGTCGAATTCGGCCTGGGGATTGCGATCGTGCCCGACCTCGCCTACGACCGCGGGCGCGACAAAAAGCTGCGCGCCATCGACGCCAGCCATCTGTTCGAGCCGAACACCATCCAGATCGGCATCCGCTGCAACCACTATCTGCGCGGCTATATGTTCGCCTTCATCGAAATGTTCGCGCCGCACCTGAAACGCGCAGTGGTCGAGAAGGCAATCGCCGAAATGGCGACCCGGCGCTCGGGAACGCGTGATCGCGGCTCGCCATCAACTGTCTTCCGGGCGTAACGTGCACGCATTAAACTGTGAAACCTCTATCTAGGGAGAACCGGCATGATCGGCTACGTCACACTCGGCACCAACGACCTCAAGCGCGCGGCGGCGTTCTACGACGCGCTGCTCACCGAAATCGGCGCCAAACGCCTGATGGACTTCGGCCGCGGCATCGCATGGGGCGTTTCGATGGACAGGCCCATGCTCGGCATCATGCAGCCCTTCGACGGCAAACCGGCTACGGTCGGCAACGGCGTGATGGCGGCGCTGGTGGTCGATTCACGCGAAAAAGTCGACCGGCTCTACAAGAAAGCGCTGGAACTCGGCGGAAAAGACGAAGGCCGGGCCGCGCGGCGACGGCTTCTATGCCGGTTACTTTCGCGATCTCGACGGCAACAAGCTGAACGTCTTCTGCAGCGGCAAATAGCCGCGCCGGCGCGCTAGTTCGGCTTGATGCCGGCCGCCTTCACGACCTTCGCCCACTTCACGCGCTCGGCCTTGATGTAGGCGCCGAAGGCCGCCGAGTCCATCAGCGCGGGTTCCGCGCCCTGTGCGAGGATGAAGCTCTTCATCTCGGGCGTTTCGATGATCTTCGCCAACTCGTCGTAAAGGCGGCGCAGGATCGCCGGCGGCGTTTTCGCCGGCGCCATGTAGCCCGTCCACGACTGCACTTCATAACCCGGCAGCCCCGCTTCCGCGGCCGTCGGCAGATCGGCGAATGTCGGCAGACGCTGCGGCGCGGCCACGGCGAGTGCGCGCATCTTGCCGGCCTTGATCAACGGCACATAGGTGCCCGCTGCCTGGCAGCCGATCTGCGCTTCGCCGCCGGCCAGCGCGGTCATCGCAGAACCCGAGGCTTTGTACGGAATGTGCACGATGTTGATGTTGGCCATGGTCTTCAGCAATTCACCGCATAGATGCGGCGTACTGCCGGTGCCCGCCGAGGCGTAATGCAACTGCCCCGGTTTTGCTTTGGCGAGGTCGATCAACTCCTTGAGCGAATTGGCGGGCACCATTGTATTCACGGCGACCACATACGAAGACACGAACAGACGCGCAACCGGCACCAGATCCTTGTCCGGATCGTAGGGCAGCTTTTCGTAAACCGCAGGGCCAATGCCGAGTGTCGTGGTGTAACCGACCAGCAGCGTGTAGCCGTCAGGCGCCGACTTCGCCACCGTTTCGCTGGCGATCTGGCCGCTGGCGCCGGGCCGGTTGTCGGTCACCACCGTCTGCCCGAACGCCACCGACAGGTGCTTGGCGAAGGCGCGCGGAATGCTGTCGTTGGTGCTCGACCCCGGCTGCACCGGAATGATCAAACGAATCGGGCGCGAAGGGTACGGCGGGGTCTGCGCCAATGCCGTGCACGCAATCGCCGCTGTTGCCATTGCAACAGCAGTGGCGACACCACGGCGCATGCTCAATCCCACGACCAGTTGATTTTTTTCGTCACCATTTCGCCGTGCATCGCATTGATGCACACGCACTGGCAAACCGGCGGCGCCCAGCCGCCGGCGACCATGATCTGCAAGTGGTGAGCATCGACCATCGCCGGCACCAGCGCATCGTCGTCATTCACATCAACGAGTTTGGTCCAATGCCAGGTTGCGGTGGTGGAGGTGCCGCCGGTGCGCTTGATGTCGCGCACGGCGCGCACGCTTTGCTTGATGAGTTCATCGCGAAAGCGCGTCTTGTCGTAGCCCGCTGCCTGCAGCACATGCGCGCCCTGCGGGTTGATCACCAGCAGCTTCTGCATCGCCTGCTGGAACTGGCCGAGATTGGTCAGCACGTCCTTGACGACGAAGAGGTTGTTTTCGACGGTATTCGCGCCCGCGCCGAGATTGAACTGGATGTGCGCGCCCGACGGGAACATCGACACCGCGCTATCTTCGGCTTTCAACCCGTTGGTGACGTGGAGCGGCTCCCACGGGTTCGCCTCTTCCGGCGGACGCTCGGCGACGAGATAGGAATAACGTCCGGGATGCCCCATGGTCGCGTGCGACATCTGGCCGGGACGCCCCAACCCGATATTCCAGAGGATGAGACGAATGGCGCGGCCGATCGTCGAATTCGCGCGATGGCCGGTGCCGGTGAAAACACCCTCACCGCAGTTGAAATTGAGTTTCTTCACCACGGGACCGCTGATGATGGCCAGCGGTCCGGGCCCGCCGGTCGTGCACTGCACGCGCATCAGCTCGAACGTGTTGTCGAGCATCGCTTCAACCGCGGTGATCACCACCGGCAGATATTCAGGCAGACAGCCCGCCATCACCGCGTTGATCGCGACTTTCTCGATGGTCGCCACGCCTTCGCCCGGCGAAACCACACCAAGCACCTCCTGCGGATCGCGCTTGATGTAATCGATCATGGCGCGGACTTTTTTCTCCGTCGGCGGCAACACCGGCAGGCCATCAGTCCAGCCGTTTTTATAGGCGAGCTCGGTGAAATCGTCGATGTCGGCGCATTCGAAGACTTTCGAAACCAGTTGCACTTCGCTCATGCCGCACCTCCGGTCTGCGACAGCAGCATGTTGACGACCTGCTCGGCAAGGCCCTCGGCTTTTTTCAGCACGAAATCGGCGGGGTCTTTGCTCGGCAGGTCCTGCGGATAAATCAGCAGCGGCGCGTTCGGCATGCCGAGCTGCTTGGCCTGCATGCGCGCGAGTTTTTCGAACGGCTCATGGATGAAACCGACGGTGGGCACGCCCTGTTGCACCATATTGACCGTGTCACGCACGGTAGCTGATGTGCAGGACCCTCAGGCGCCGACGCCGACAAAGGCGTAATCGATTTTCCCGGCGAAGGATTCGATGTCGGGCAGCGGCGCCGGGTTCCAGCTGCTTTTCTTATAGAGGCGCACCGGCTCTGCAGCGAATTTTTTCTCGGCCACGCTTTCGAATACCGGCCAGAATTTGACGGTCGCCGCATGACCGCCCCACAACATGCCGGCACGTTTGCCCTGCAGCGACTGCACGCGGCGCATCGGCTTGCTGTCGGCCGGCTTGTTGATTTCCGCCAAAGGTTCGAGAACTCTGAGTACCATGGATAGCCTCCTGAAAATTCCGGTTCTGTGCTGCCCACGATACCGGTAACATTGTTGTATTCAACTGCGTCCGCACGCGATGCACGGGACGCACGATGCCGTTTGAGATTATGCCCGGTCGCATGCACTGTCAAGACGGACGCCATGATCCAGCGCAAGGTAAATCAACGCGATGAACAATATGAAATTGATCAGCACATTCGTTTGCACATTTGCAATGATTGCCGCCGGCAACATTGCTTGCGCGCAAATTTTTCCAACCCGATCGTTGCGCCTGATCGCACCCACATCGCCCGGTGGCGGCAGCGATATATTCGGACGACAGCTGGCGCAGAAACTGATCGAGGCGCTCGGCCAGCAGGTGATTGTCGAGAACCGCGCCGGCGCCGGCGGCATCATCGGCATTGATTACGTTGCCAAGGCGCCACCCGATGGCTATACGCTGCTGATCGCACCGGCAGGGCTCGCCATCAATCCGAGCATGTACGCGAAGCTGCCCTACGACACGCTGCGCGATCTAGCGCCGATCACGCAGCTCGCCGATGCGCCGAGCGTGCTGACGGTGCATCCATCGGTACCCGCCGCGTCCGTGAAGCAACTCATCGCGCTGGCAAAAGTCCGGCCGGGCCTGCTCACCGGCGGCACCGCCGGCATTGGCAGTGCGCCGCACCTGTCGCTCGAGCTGTTCAAATCAATGGCGAAGATCGACGTCGTGTTTGCGCATTACAAAGGGTTGGGACAGGGCATGGTCAGCCTGTTGTCCGGCGAAATCGCGCTGATGACGCCGACCGCACTCACCGTCATCCAGCATTTGCGCAACGGCAAACTGCGCGCACTTGGCGTCACAACATTGAAACGCGCAGCGGTTTTGCCCGAAGTGCCGACGATCGCCGAGTCCGGCCTGCCCGGTTACGACGCGCCGCAGTGGTACGGTCTGCTGACAACGGCCGGAACACCGGCGCCGGTGATCGATCGATTGCACCGTGAAACGGCGCGCGTGCTGGCACTCGCGGACATGAAACAACGGCTCGAAGCCGATGGCACGCGCGTTGTCGCCGGCACGCCGGCGGAATTCGGCCGTTATCTGAAAAATGAAATCGACAAATGGGCCGGCGTGATCCGCAGCGCAGGCATCACGCCGGAATAAGCCCTGTAATTTACTGGCACAGCATCGGCTTGCTGACTCCTTCCCCCCTTTGTGGGGGAAGGATGGGATGGAATGGGGGGCGGCGCATGCTTACCCCCCACCCTAACCCTCCCCCACAAGGGGGGAGGGAACTCCCGAATATTCCCGGCAACGCGCAATCAATCGTCCGCGGAAAATCCGGGGCCGATGACAGCCGCATCACAGTTTGATCGCGTTCTCTATCTTCATGAAGATCGGCCGGCCGTCGGGCGTGTTGAGCGGCACGACGGATTCATCCCCCTCGGCGTTCGCAATCAGCGCGCACAGCGTCGGACTGCTACGCATGGTGCCGTTGAGTTCGACCTCGACGTCGGCGATCACCAGCTTTACTTCCGACATGATGCGTTTGATTTTCATAAAACGTTCCTGTTAGTCCTGATCATTCAATCCATTTTCGCGCCGGAGCGCCGCACGACGTCACCCCACTTTGCGTATTCGCTGCGGATGAATTTGGCGAATTCCTCCGGCGTGCCGCCGGCAGGTTCGGCACCGATGGCGGCGAGTTTCTGCTGCAGTCCCGGTTCGGCGAGCGCGCGGTTGATCTCGGTATTGAGCCGCACAATCATCGCGCGCGGCATGCCGGCCGGAGCAACGATGCCGTTCCAGGTAATCGCTTCGTAACCGGGCACGCCGGCTTCGGCAATGGTCGGCACGTCGGGCAGCACCGCCGCGCGCTTCGCGCCGGTGACCCCCAGCGCGCGCACGCGGCCGGCTTTGGCGTTGGGCGTGATCGAATTCAGGCTTTCCATCATCAACTGCACTTCGCCCGAGATCGTGGCAGTGATACCTGCGGCGCCGCCTTTATACGGAATGTGCACGATCTGCGTGTTGGTCATCAGCTTGAAGAGTTCCATGCCGACGTGGCCC
>JANXSE010000188.1 GCA_025356695.1 Betaproteobacteria bacterium | reverse complement strand
CTTGCCGCCGTCGGTGACCGAGCCGCCGCCGAAGGTGACGACGAGATCGGCTTTGGCGGCGCGCGCTTCTGCAGTGGCTTCAAGCACCGCTTCGCGCGGCGTGAACGAGGGCATGCGGTCGAAGACGCCGGCACAACGCGCGCCAAGCGCCGTACGCATGCGCGTGACCTCGTCGGTTTTGCGGTTCAGCGTGCCGCTGGAAAGAATAAAGACGCGTTGCGCGCCGCGGCGCTCGGCCTCGGCGGCCACCGCCTGCGCGGCGGGCTCGCCATAAATAAGCCGCTCAATAACGGGAAATATCAGTGTTCCGGATTGCATGCAAACCTTTCTCTCGTTCGGCACTGCACTTTCGCCGCAGTCACTATTGTTCGATGCCGCTGCCGATTTTCTGGATCAGACGGCCGTAACGCTCGTAGTCGTCGCGCAGTCGCGCCGAGAACTGCTCCGGCGACCAGAATACGACTTCAAGGCCAGCCTCTTCCCAGATGCGCTTGATTTCGGGTGTCGCCAGTATTTTCTGCACCGCCGCGTTCAACTGCGCAACAATCTCGCGCGGCGTGCCAGCCGGCGCCAGCAAGCCCTGCCAGCCCGACAGATCAAATCCGGGCAAACCGCTCTCGGCGATCGTCGGGATATCCAGCGCCGAAGCCATGCGGTGGTTGCCGGTAATGCCGATGGCGCGTAATTTTCCCGCACGCACCATCGGCAGCAGAAATACCGGGCTGTTCATACCAAGGTCGGTGCGCCCGGCCACCAGATCCACCATCGCCGACGAACCGCTTGTGCCGTAGGGCACGTGCAGCAATTCGATGCCCGCCTGCATTGCAAACATCACCGTCGCCAGATGATAGGCGCTGCCGACACCGGTGGTGCTGTAGGTCATCGCGACCTTGCGCGATTTCGCCAGCGAAATCAGATCGCGCGCGGTCTTGACCGGCACGCTCGGATGCGCGACCAGCAAAAATGAAAATGTGCCGATCGGCGCCACCGCCGCAAAATCGCGCAGCGTGTTGAACGGCAGCTTGCGTAGATGCGGCGTGCTGCCCAGCACCGAGCTCGGACTTGCCAGCAGCGTGTAACCGTCGGCCGCACTCTTCGCGACAAAATCAGCGGCGATGGCGCCAGTGGCCCCCGGTTTGCCCTCGACGATAATCTGCTGACCGAGCATTTCGGTCAGACGCTGCGCAATGTGGCGCGCGTTGGTTTCGGAAGAACTGCCGGGATAACCGTGCACGATGCGGATGGGTTTATGCGGATACGCTTCGGCCGCGGATGCACCACCAGTGTGCGCAATCAACAATGCCGCCAGCGCGACACAAGACAATTTGAACATAGCGTCCGAATCTATTATTACGGGTGCGGGGCGTCAAGCAGACTTTGCCCTGCGCGCGCCGCTGTCGTATCCTCGGCAGCTTCTTCAACGGCCTGCGCACCACCTCATAACCCATGCCATCCATACAACTTAGCAGCGATCTCAACATGCACTACGAGATCGACGATTTCACCGACCCGTGGAAACAGGCCGAAACGATCCTGATGCTGCATGGCAATTGCGAAAGCGGCCGCGTCTGGTTTGGCTGGGTACCGCATCTGGCGCGCGACTTTAAGGTCGTGCGCCCGGACATGCGCGGCTACGGCGAATCGACGCCGGTAGCGCGAGATTTTCCATGGACCATTGATGTCGTCATCGACGATTTCATCAAGCTGATGGACAAACTCGGCTTCGAACGCTTTCATCTGGTCGGCGCCAAGATCGCCGGCTTCATCGCGCGCCGCTTCGCAGCGCGTTTTCCGGACCGCATCATCACGCTGACCGTCATCGGCACACCGCCGCCGATTTACGACGTCGCCGCGCGCGTCGAATCGCTGACGACGGAAATCGAACGCGATGGCATCGAAGGCTGGGCGCGGCGCTCGATGGCGGGCCGCCTCGGCAGCAACTTCCCCGCCGCCGGCGTCGAATGGTGGATCAAACACATGTCGCGCACGCCGGTATCAAGCCAGATCTGTTTCGTGCGCAATATTCCGCGGGCGGACATCATTGCCGATCTGCCGAAAATAAAATGTCCGACGCTGGTCATCACTACCGAAGGCAGCGCACTCGGTTCGGTCGAAACGACGCGCGCCTGGCAGCAGACAATTCCGCATTCAAGGCTGCTGGTGCTGCCCGGCGATTCGTATCACGTCGCGGCCAGCGATGCCGATCGCTGCGCCATGGAAACACTCGCATTTATAAAGAGTGGTGCGTCTTAGCCCGGCAACAAAAAATCGCACGCCAGCACGTCATTCCCGTGAAAGCGAGAATCTCTGACCGTAGCCCGGAAGGAGCGCAGCGTATTCCGGGATTAGAATTGACGCAGCGTCAAACGCAAAATGTTGCAGGTGGATTGGCCGAGCGTGCCAATGCATTGGCAATCAGTTAAGCGGCGCAACGGAACCCCGGAATACGCTGCGCTCCTTCCGGGCTGCAACACCGTCACTGCGGTTTGATACCCATCGCCGCCGTCAGTTTTTTGTTCAGCGCGAATTCCTCGTCGATGGTTTTCGCCAGTTCCTGCGGTGTCGAGCCGACGCCTTCCAGTCCCTGGTCTTCGAGCTTCTGCCTTACGCCCGGGTCCTTCACCGCCTTCGCCACCTCGCTCTGGATGCGGTTGACGTATTCAACCGGCGTGCCGGCGGGAAACCAGAAACCGTACCAACCGAGATATTTGTAATCCTTGACGCCGGCCTCGGCGAGCGTCGGCGTGTCAGCCATCTTGTTCCAGCGTTTGTCCGCGGTGATCGCCAGCACACGCAGGCGCCCCGCCTGCATGAACGGCAGCGCCGACGGCGCCGCGGGGAAACCCATTTCAATCTGCCCGGAGATCACGTCGCTCAAGGCCGCCGGCACACCCGTGTAATGTACCGGTTGCAGCTTGATCGCCGACATGTGCGCAAACAGCTCGGCGGCCATCTGCATCACGCTGCCGACGCCGGCGGTGCCGTAATTAAGCTTCGATGGATTGGCCTTCGCCAGCGCGACGAGTTCTTTCACCGAACGCGCCGGCAGGCTCGGATTCACCACCAGCACATAACCGACGTTTTTGGCGGCCAGCGTCACCGGTATCAGGTCTTTCGCCGAATCGTACGGCACGGTCTTGAAGAAAAACGGATAGGTCGCATACGCCGCAACCTGCAGCAGCAGCGTATAACCGTCGGGCGCGCTCTTGGCGACCATCTCGGTGCCGAGCATGCCGCCGCCACCGCCGCGGTTTTCGAAGACGATATTGGTGCCGAGTGCCGGCCCGAGTTTCTCGGCGATGATGCGGCCGACCACATCGGGCCCGGCGCCGGCGCCATAGGGCACGACGATGCGGATAAATTTATTTGGATAGTCTTTGGCCGCAAGCGCCGCAGCCTGCGTCAGCACCGGCTGCGTCGCTGCCATCAATATCACCGTCACCGCAAGCAATGTCGTTCTCATTCGATTCCCCGGCTTGTTCGGCAAGCGCGCTAGTCCGCCGTCAGATTGAACTGACGCACGAGTTTACCCAGATCGCCGATCTCGGTTTTGACAAAGACCGCGAATTCCTCGCTGCGGTCGCCGACTGGCACATAGGCAATGTCGGCCAGCCGCTTCTTTACGCCGGGTTCATTCAGCGCAGCGATGGTCGCCTCGCGCGCCCGCGCCACCATTTCTGGCGGCGTTTTCGCCGGCAGCATGAGCCCGTACCAATTGCCCGACTGGTAACGCGGCAGGCCCGCTTCGGCGACGGTCGGCAACTGCGGCAAAAACGGCAGGCGTTTCGCCGTGGTCACCGCCAGTGCATGCAGGCTGCCCTGTTTGACGAAAGGCAGCACAATGCCGGCCGAGGCGAAATACACCGAAGTCTCGCCGGAAATCACCGAGGTCATCGCCTCGCCGCCGCCCTTGTACGGCACGTGCAACATGTCTACCGCAGCCTGCCCCTTGAACAGTTCGGCGGCGAGAAAGGTGGGGGTGCCGGTGCCGGCCGACGCATAGTTGATGGCACCGGGCCGCGCCTTCGCCAGTTTGATCAGTTCGCCGACGGACTTCACCGGCAGCGACGGATGCACCACCAGCATCGACGGCGAAGTCGCCAGTTGCGTCACCGGCGCGAAATCGCGCAGCAGGTCGTAATTAAGTTTTCGATACAGCGTGACGTTGAGTGCGTGCGTCATGCTGATCTGCAACAACGTATAGCCGTCGGCCGGCGCCTTCGCCGCAATTTCCGCGCCGATGTTGCCGCCGGCGCCGGTGCGGTTTTCCACCACCACCTGTTGGCCCGACAACTGGCTCAAGCCGCTGCCAACGATGCGCGCCAGAATGTCGGCGCCGCTGCCGGGCGAGCCGGGCACGATATAACGCGCGAGGCGGTCCGGATAGGTCTGCGCCCAAACCTGCGTCCCAGCCGCCAGCACAGCGACCGCTGTCAGCATCAATCCTGCTGCCAGCCGCGTGACCACCGTCACTTCTGCCCTCGCGGATCGGTCGCCGATAACGGCAGCGACCAGCCCAGCCATTCGCACAGCCCGCGCCCCATGATCCAGGCCTTGTCGTCCGCAGAAAGCCAGAGCAGTTCCCTGACAAACAAATCGATCGCCTCGCGGTAACCGCAGGGCAGGCGCGCGAGATCGGTGCCCCAGAACATGCGGCGCGCGCCGAAGGCGTCGTAGACGCGGCGAATGTACGGATGCAGTGCACGGAACGGATAGGCCCCGCTCGTATATGCCGGCAGCGCACTGACCTTGACCATGACGTTAGACCGTTTCGCCAGCGGCAGGATCAGATCGAAATCGCGGAACGCGGCCTCATCCCTGTCCTCGGTCGGCAGCGCGAGATGGCAAATCACAAGTTTCAATCCGGGGAAGCGCGCCGCTACCGCATCAACCCGCGGCAGCTGCGTCTGACTGACCATCAGTGCGATCGGCACCTGCGCATCCTCGGCAGCGCGCCACAACCAGTCGACACGTTCCTCTTCGAGCGCTGCCGCCCAGCGCGGCAGGCTGAAGCTGATGCGAAAGCCGCGCATGCCCGGCTGATCGCACCAGGTTTTCACGCGTTCTGCGGCATCCGGCGCATCGAGATCGAAACGTCCCATCGCCGCGAAGCGGTCGGGATAGCGTTGTGCCGCATCGAGCACGAGGTCGTTGCGGTCGGCGTCCCACGACGGTGGAATCAGCACGCAGCGCGCGACGCCCGCCTGGTCCATCAGTTGCAGCAGTGCTTCGGCGGTCAGCGGCGTTTTGCGGTGCGGTTCGCGTCCCGCCACCCACGGCCGCTTTGCCGAATTCTCCGCCCAGATGTGCGCCTGCGCGTCGGCGATGAACATGCCTGCCTCGTCTGCCGACGGTTATCCGGCGCGCAGCAGCGTCATCAATTCGGCGACCGAAGCGTAGTCCTCGAGCTTGCCCACCGCGGCCAGCACGGCGTCGATGCGCGCCGCCGGCAGCCGCGCTTTCGCATAGCTGCGGAACTTGGCTTCGACCTGCGCGCGCGTCAGCGGCCGTTCCGGCGAACCAAGCGGATGCTCGCAGCGCACCGAGAGCTTGCGACCGTCGGTGGTTTCGGCTTCGACGACTGCCTGCACGCCGGTGAGCGAGGCATCGGCAACCACCTCGACCTGTTCCGCGGAAAAACGCCGCAGTGCCGGATCGTCGTAACGCGAGGGCTCGAACTGTGCGAGCGTCAACTCACGGTCGTGCAGAATCACCGCCGCCGCGTAATGCGTCGACAGCAGCGCTTCGAACTTGGCCTTGTAACGCGGGAAGATGCCGTGCAGATCGACCGCCGTCTTGCCCATCGAGACGCGCAGCTTGCGCACGTCGGCCGGTTTTAATTGATGTTGTTCGACGAGATCGAAGGTGGCGGTAATCATGCCCTGGATGGTGGATGCCGACGGCCACAGCCGCAACGCGATGTTTTCCATTTCCCAGCGCTGGCCGAGGCCGGCGACGATCTCCTGCGGACGACCGCCGTTCGTGTAGGTGTTGAGCAGGCCGCCATCGGGTGCCGTGAGAAATTCTTTCGTGGCGACAAATTTCTGTTCGGCCAGCAAGGCCGCCATCACGCCCGACAAGGCGCCACGGCATTGATGAAACTTCACGGTCGGCGTGCCCCAGGCGGCGAAGGTACCGGCCGACTGGCTACCGGCGAGACCGAAGGCACGCGCCATGGTTTCGCCGTTGAATTTGCGCAGGCGCCCCACCGCCGCCGCCGAACCAAACAGCCCGAACACGCCGGGACCGTGCCAGCCGCGTTTGCGGAATTCCGGAAAGTCGAGTCCGATGCCGATGCGTGTCGCGGTTTCGCAGCCGGCCACCAGCGCCACCATCAGATCACGGCCGGAAAGCCCGTCGCGCTCGGCAATCGCCAGCGCCGGCGGCATCACCTCGGGCGTGATGTGCGTGAGTGTCGAGCGATGCACGTCGCACATCGTCACCGCGGTAATCAGAAATCCGTTGAGCAACGTGGTGCCGGCGAGCGAAGAACGTCCGCCGCCAATGATGCTCAACTCTTCCGAGTGGCCCAATGCGCCGGCCATTGCCGCGACCTGCGGCGTCTCTTCGCCGAGATGCCCGGCCAGCGCGCAGGCCAGCGTGTCGAGTAGCAGCACGCGGCAGTTCTCGCGCACGCGCTCCGGAATGTCTTCGAATTTGAGGCCGGCGGCGAAATCCGCCAGCGTTGCGGTCACGTCTGTGGTCATGGTCTTTCTTCCGGTTGGTGGCGGCAGGCTCGCCGCCGTGTTGCGATCAGAGTTTCGGGTTGTTCTCACTGGAGACCATCACCTCGACAAGCACCGGCTGCGTCTTCGTCGCGGCGAGCCCGGTGCGCATGGCGTCGGGCAGGTCCTTCGCATCGGTGACGCGAATGCCCTTGCAGCCGCTGGCCTCCGCGTACTGCGCGAAGTTCGGGCTCTTGAAGGCGGTGCCGAAGGTGTGGCCGTAGATATTGGTCTGCTGCATGAATGTCTGGCCGAAGGTGCTGTTGTTGTGCACCACCATCAGGATGTTGGCGCCGTACTCGGCGGCCGTCGGCAGATCGCCGATGGTCATCAGGAAGGCGCCGTCGCCCGCCAGCGCCACGACGTCGCGCTGCGGATACTCCAGCTTGGCGACGATCGCCGTCGGCAGAGCAAAGCTCATCGCGTTCCACACGCCCGACTGCATGAACGATTCCGGCGTAGCAATGTTGCGGTAGAGCCGCGCCCACATCTGGCACAGCCCGACATCGCTCGCCACCACCGCGCGTTCGTCGAGCACCGCGTTCATCGCCTCCATGACGAGGCCGGGGTAGATCGGCTTGTTGCCGCGATGGGCGTCGTTGAGCGCGGCGAGCTTCGCGCGGGTTTCCGCCTTGATCGTTGCCAGCCGGTTGACGAGCGCGGAGTCGGCCGGCTTGCGGAAATCGCCCAACTCGGCGAGCAGCGCGCCCAGGAACAATTTAGGATCGGCGACACGCTGATCGTCACCGCGATAACGTGATTCCTGAACGTCGTCGAAACCGATCAGTATCTGCGGCACCTTCACCACCGAGTTGAGCTCGGTCATTTCGGCAGTGCCCGCCCGCAAACCGATGCCGATAACGAGATCGGCGGTCTTCATCGCCTCCGCACAGACCGGATGGCTGCGCCCGGTTTTGAAGTAGCCGGCGAACAGCGGGTGGCTCTCTGCAATCACGCCGATTGCGTCCTGCGCGTTGATCACCGGCGCCTGCAGCTTCTCGGCGAGCGCAATGATCTCGGCGAGTGCGCCCTGACGGATCACGCCCTTACCGGCGGCGATCACCGGAAACCTGGCGTCCTTCAGCCGCTGCGCGAAGCGCGCGACGTCCGCCGCCTGCGGCTGGTGCACGACGGTCGGTAGTCGTTTGTATTCCGGCAGAACGACTTTTTCTTTCTGCAGAATATATTCGCTCTCATCCGTTTCGCGCGGCAGTTCGACGTGCACCGGCCCCGGCCGCCCGCTGCGTGCAATGTGAAACGCCTTCGCCATCACTTCGGGAATGTCCTCGATGCGCTCGACGCGCGCGCTCCACTTCGTGATGTGCTTGAACATCTCGTTGACGAAGGCCGGATTATCGACGCCGTGAAACGCTTCCATGTCTGCTTTCAGCGGCACCGCGCCGCCGATATGCACCAGCGGCGACGCCGCGCCGTAGGCCTGCGCCACGCCGGCCATCGAGTTAAGTCCACCGGGCCCTGCGGTAACGAGACACACGCCCGGTTTTCCTGTCAGGCGCCCATAGGCGTCGGCCATCAACGAACAATTCGGCTCCATCTTGCACGTAACAAAGCGCATCGGCTTGATGCGGCTGATTCCGTCGTAAATCGGATGGATATGCGAACCCGGCACGCTGTAAACGCGCTCCACACCTTCGGCGCGCAGGGCTTCCGCCACTGCTTCGCCGGCGTGCATTGCTACTTGCTGCGCCATGCTCTCTCCTCCATTTTTTGCTTATGCGGCTTTGGCAAACGCGGCCATCACCATTTTTTGATGTTCTATCAGTTTCTGCACACTGGTACGGCCCAGCATGCGCTGGTAATGCGCGTGGCAGTTCTTGAACGCCGCGAGATCGAGCTTGAACGAGATCGCGCGCATGAAACACCAGTAAAAGTAGGCATCGACCGCCGTGAAAGCATCGAAGAACCATTCGCGCTCCGCCAGCATTTCGTCGGCGATTTTGAAGTCCTCGAACAACATCACATTGGCGACGCGTTTCACTGATTCTTCCGAGCCGGGCAGATCGCAGTAGTTCGCCGGCCGCGCGTTCGGCGTCAGGTGCGGATGGATGCCCGAGGCGCACCACGCCATCAGCGAAATCACCTTGATTTCGGTTTTCGGATCGCCAGTCAGCAGTTTCGCCTGCGGAAACTGCCGCGCGATCCAGATCTGGATCGCCACGTTTTCCGTCAGCGGCTCGCCGTCGATCACCAGCACCGGCACCTTGTGCTTCGGATTCAATTTCAGAAATTCCGGCTTCTTGAGATCACCGGTGCGCGAATTGACGTCGATGGTGCTGAAATCAGCACCGGCTTCAGTCAACGTGATGTAGGGAACGGTCGCGCAGGTTTGCGGCGCGTAAAAAAGCTGCAGTTTCATTCGGCGGTCTCCTCCGTGGAATGCACTGCATGTTAGCGGAACATGCAGCTTCAGACCAGACCGAACAAGCCGCTGCGCCAGCGCAAAAAAGACAAAAGCCTGCATCGCTGCAGGCTTTTGCTTTTCTTACTGGTGCGCCCGGAGGGATTTGAACCCCCTACCCCTTGGTTCGTAGCCAAGTACTCTATCCAGATGAGCTACGGGCGCTGAAGGTCGCGAATTATATCAGAGTTATTCATTCGCGCACGCCCCTGCGGCCATGGCCGCCTCTACTGCCACGGCGACGGCCGGTCGATGGCGTAGCCCTGCGCACCGTCGACCGCGAGGTCGGCCAGGGTCGCCAGTGTGTCCTCGCGTTCAATGCCAAGTGCAATCAGGCGCACATCAAGGGGCCGCGTGATCCGTCCGAGCGAACTGATAACGAAACGTGCCTGTTCGCCGGTTTCCGGGCTGTAGGAAGGCGCCAGCTTGACGTAGGCGGGCAGCAGTTCGCGCAGATGGTTGAGCGAATCACCGCTGACCATGAAATTGTCCAGACCGATGCTGCAGCCGTAAGCGCGCACCGTTTGCGCAAATTTCAGCACAGCGGCGGGCTGCTCCAGCATGCTGGCCTCGGCGATTTCAAATATCAGGCGCTTCGCCAGCGAAGGCGCGTTGGCCAGATGCTTCTTCAGTTGCTCAAGGTAATTCGCATCGCTGAGCGTTTGCGCCGACACGTTCATGGCCACACTGTCCGTGAAAGTGTCGTCGTGAAAATGTGCAAATACCTTCGCCAGCACCGCGGCGTCGAGCTTCGCACCGAGATGGTGGCGCAGCGCCATCGGAAAAAACAGCCGCGCCGGCACCAGTTCGCCACCCGCCTCGTCCAGACGCACCGTCACTTCACGGTGCAGCAGATCGCGGCCCGGCAGACTCACCACCCGCTGCAACAGTAGCGACAGGCGGCCCTCGTCAAGACAGCGCTGGATCAACGCGCGCCATTCCTGCGAACCGCGCGCGGCGCCGGGGGCGGCCTCGGTGGCCGCAACAAGTTCGCTGGCGCCGTCACCGCGATGGCGCGCGCGCTCAAGCGCAATATCGGTTTCACCGAGCAGACGGCCGAGGTCCTGCCCCAGCGTATTGAAATAAACCGCGCCGACGTGGGCCGTGATGTTCGCACCACCGGCACGACCTGCCGCCGCCGACATGCGCCGCATGATAGCCGCGATGTCGTTCTCCGCGGCGCCGCGCGAAACCCCGGGCAGCAGCAGCGCGAACGTGCCCTCGTTAACGTAGGCGGCACGCGAGGGCCGCTCGTCCGCCGCGTCGCGCAAAATTTCCGCCACCTCGCGCAGCAGATCCTCGACGCGCTGGAAGCCGGCTTGCGCACGCAGCGACGCCAGTCCATCGACGGCAAACAGCGCGAAGGCGCCGCGCAAAGAAGCGCCGCCCGGCTCGCAGAGTATCTGCACCTGTTGCGCCAGTCCGCGCCGGTTCAGCAGACCGGTCAAACCGTCGCTGAAGGCCTCGTGCTGCAGTTGTTGCGCGCGTGTTTCCTCGAATTCAAGTGCCGAGCGGATCTTGCCGCTGAGCAGATTGAAGGCGCTAACCACGTTCTGCAGTTCACGCGCGCGCGGCACGAGTGTGATTTCACGAAAGATGCGGTTACCAAGATCGCCGGCAGCCGACTCGATTTCGCTCAGCGAGCGCAGCAGATAGCCCAGCAGCAGACGGGAAACACCGAGCGCGATTACAAACAACACACCCAGCCACAGCGTGCTGGTCGTCGCCACTTGCCACAGATGCCGGTAGGCCAGCATCGGAGAAGGCTCCACCGTAACGCGACCGAACTGCTGCCAGCCCGATGAAATCAGCGCTTCGCCGCCGGGCGCATCGATCGGAAAAAAATGCACAAACCAGTCCGGTGCGTCGCCTGCTTCGTTGTCCAGCGCCATGTGCACGCCGGCGCGGCCGTTGGTATCAAGCACTTCGATGCGTTTGAACTGGCCGCGATCGAACACCGGGCGCACCAGCGTTTCGGCCAGCGTCAGATCGGCCGGACGGCCGGCACCGCCGATAGCCAGCGCGAGCGAGGTGGCGGTCTCCTGCGCGTGGGCCTCCAGTTGCTGCTCAAGATAATCGCGGGTGTCGTCAACATAAATGATCTGCGCGCCCACCAGGATGGCGGCGAACATGACGGCAAGCCCGAGCAAAAGATAGTGGCCGAGTTTCATCTCATCGGTCTCACATCGCCGCTTCCGCGCGCAGCCGTTCGTTGAGCAGATGCCAGTTGCGGATCTGCGAAACATTGCCGCGCTGGTTGTTACGCACCAGCACGACGTCCTCGTCGTTGAAGCTGTAGACCGGGATCAAATCCTTGCGGGCCGAGGCGGCGCGCACAAAGTCATCGAGATTGTCCAGAATCAGCGGCTCCGCGCTGGGGCCGGAATAATAGGCCAGCACCATGTGGGGTTCGTCGATGCGCGTCGCCCGCACATAGGTAATGCGAAGGCGGCTGACCGGCACGCCCAGTTCCTTCAGCAGAAAATATTTGGCGATGGCATAGTCTTCGCAATCGGCGCCGTGGCTGCCGACGGTTTCCGCAGGGGTCGCCCAGTAGTCGGCGCTGCCCCAGTGCTCCATGTCGCTGAACCACGGCACCGTGTTCATGTAGCTGTTGATGACTTGCAGGCGCTCGACCGGCCATGCTCCGTCCTCGACACCCACTGCCGCAGCCTTTCTGTTTTTGGCAAACGCACTCCAGTTGGCTATCCGCGGCTTTGCCTCGACACCAAAGCGTTTGGCCAGGTTCTGCAGCAATCCGGCGGTTACCGTGGTGGTAAAGCCATGACGGTCAGCAGTGACCGCCGGCAACGCCGCCAGCGCGACAACAGCCGCGCCGGCACACAAAACCACAAGAGAAATTTTTTTCATGCCGGCTTGAAGTGTACGGCATGCAGAGATCGCACGGCACGCGGATGCCCGCAATGCGAATGATCTGCCACAGCAGATTCGCAGGAGGCGGCATCCTGTGACGGGCCGGCTGTGCGCCCGCGACATCGCTCTCTCCGGCAGAACGCGCTACTTGTCGCGCATGGCAATCTGTTTCACCGCGACTTTGCGCGCAGCGATTTTCATCTCAAAGCTCTTCGCCATGTCGGTGTCGTGTGTGGCGACAATCTGCGTCACGCGGGTAACGTTGTTGAATCCGACCGCATAGCCGTTTTCGATGAATTTAACCTCGACCACATCGCCGATCTCAACCGCCGGATCCAGCGCCTTGACGATGGCGGAGTCGGAATCAAAATCCTTCACCAGCGATTCGGGGAATTCGACGTTAACGAAACGGCTTGCGGTCTTGCGCAAGGTTGCCGGCGCACGTTCGATGCTGACATAAAGATTAGTGCCGAGCTCGACGTAGACACCGGTCACCTGCCCGACCGCCTTGGTGCCATCAAGCCTCGACTTGATGCCTGCAGCAGCCGGCGGCATTTCATTGACGGCACTTGCCACGCTGTCCGGCGAAGATGCTGAATGCGAAACGAGGTAACGATTGATGCCGAACACGGCAAACACGACCAATGTCGCGAGGGTAATGCCCAAAGCCGGGCTTTTATCGGTTGTCATGATGGTTTTCTCCACAAATTGCATACTGATACTGATGAACGTCAGTCAAACTATCAATCTGGCGCGATTTATGTTCGCGATACTTTTGGAAAATAACGCTTTTCACAAGCAACGATCGGGGGAAAAGACCTGTAAAAAGCTCCCTGATCCGGATTTGGGGGACCGCCGCCACGGGTAAGATCAGTTCGTCCTGAGGCGGCTGCACTCAATTCAGTGGGTCATTTGAATTGCCGCAGCCGCACGCCTAAACCCCTCCAAAAAAAAACGCCACAACGTGGCGTTTTTTCGACGGGCGCCTTCAGCAGCGCAATTGCAATCGATACCTGATGCCGCCCCTTACGCCTGCGGAGCCCACGCCGTCGGCGCCATCACTTTGACGTCACTGACGACTTCGACCACCACCGGCTTGTTCATCGCAAACGCCTTCTGCAGCGCGCCCTTGATTTCTCCTGGATGCTCAACACGTATGCCGACACAACCCATCGACTCGGCGACTTTGGCGAAATTGAACGGGCTGAAACGCCACAATTCATCCGAACGGCCGTGGAGATTGCCTTCGTAATGCCGGTTGAGCGAGGGATATTCCTGACTGAGTGCGCCGTTGTTGTTGACCAGCACGACGAGATTGATGCCATAGCGCAGCGCGGTCTCGAGTTCCGTCATGTGATAGTAGAGGCCGCCGTCGCCGGTAAAAAGCAAAACCGGGCGATCCGGCAAGGCGCATTTCACGCCCATGGCACCGGGCAACCCCCAGCCGAGCGAGCCGGCGCAGCGGATGTAACGTTGCCCCGGATGCTTCAGGTCGACCATCTGGCAGGTCCACATGCCGGCATGACCGGTGTCGGCAACCAGCACACCGTCGGGCGGCAATGCATCGGTGATTTCCTTGCAGATGCGCTCCGGCCGGATCGGCACGGCGTCGGAGTTGAGTTTGGGCGCGACCTGGGCACGCCAATCCGCAACCAGTTGCTGGATGCGTGCGAGCCAGGTCTTGTTGCCTGATGCTCCGGCCTTCGCCACCGCAATTAATTTTTGCAGCGTGATCTTGGCATCGCCAACCAGGCCGACTTTGTTCGGATAGTTACGACCAAGTTCGGTCGGTTCGATATCGAGTTGTATCACCGTGGTGCCCGGCAGGATGATGGTCCAGTTCGCCGTCACCATGCCGCCGGCCGGACTGCCGATAAAAAATACCAAATCGGCTTCGGCAACCGCGCGGTTGCTGCATTCACGCGAGTAGGAGCCGACAACCCCAACCGACAGCGGATGTGTATCGGGAATGATCCCTTTGCCGTTGGGCGAGGTTGCCACCGGAATGTTCATCTTCTCGGCAAACGCCACCACTTCGCTTTGCGCCTGCGAAGCAATCACGCCACCGCCGGCGATGATGAGCGGCTTGACGGCTTGCGCAAGCAAGACCGTGGCCTCGCGCACACGGTCCGCTTCCGGCTCCGGCCGAAACGCCGGTATGCGGGTGAACTGCGGTTCGATCAACACCTCCGCGTCGGTCTCACCCAGCGGCACCTCGGACAAACGCCCCTGAAAGCGCAGATGCACCGGACCGGGCGCACCGGAAGTCGCCGTTCTGAATGCCTGGCGCATCAAGTCAGGCAGGCGTGAGGGATCGTCCACGCAGACGTTGGACTTCGTCACCGGATCGAACTGGACCAGGTCTTCGACCTCCTGATAAGCATGCCGGTAACGCGAGGCCGGTGCCGGGCCGCCGGAGATGGCGATCACCGGCGAGCCGGCCATGTAGGCATCACGCAAGCCAGAAGCGAGGTTGGAGGCGCCGATCGGCTGCGCCATGCAGACGCCGGGGCCGCCGCGCGCACGCGCATAACCATCCGCCATATAGGCCGCGGACTTTTCACTATGGGCAACCACGCGGCGTATGTTCATGCCCTCCATCGCCACCAGCGCCTTTGAAACCACCTGCGGCACAAAAAAGATATGCGTGATGCCGTAACCCTGCATGACCTCTGCGAATATCTTTGCACCGGTAGTTTTTTTCATGACGACCTTCCTTTGTTTTTTGAATGGAGCGGCGAAAAATTCAAGGCAGCCAAATGCAACGGTGCCCGCTTAAGCCGCCACGCACATTTCCTCGCAGCGCCGCTTCGCGTAGGCAATATGGTTGAAACCAGGCACGTTGATCGTGGCATCACCATCGACGAATATGAATGGAACCCTGCCCTCGTTCTGGTATTTGACAAACAGAACGCCGGCCGACACTCCGTCGTGGTATGCATAGTTCAGGAACTGGTCTATTACCTGTTCCGCCACTGCAATTGCGTCGTCCAGCGATTCATACTCGCCGATACGCACAACCTGGTCGCCGTGGAAATTGACTTTGGACATCGCTTCAACGTAATACATTTTGAAATTTCCTGATCACGCCTCAACAACTTTGACTATGCGCCGAAGCAGCCCCTGAAGGCGGGGCGTGCATGGCGCCGGCGGCATTTGACTGCGGTACGGCGGAATGCCAGAGCAGACAATCGGCGTCAACACAGTGCAACGCGGGAGGCAGGGCACGCAGGCCTGGCAGCCGCGCAACTACTCGATATTTGGCGGGAGAGAGTCGTTCGAACGAATCTCGTAAACGCCCTATCCATGCGGGTTTCGCCGATTCGAACTTTCTGCATACCCTCAAATATACCCCGATGCAGAAATAAAATTTCATTACCGCGAGTTCCGCCGCCGATTGATTGAACAATGAGTGACGACGTCTTCAACTTCTCGCTGCTGTCTTCGGGTTTCATTCTACAGGCACCAGCAATTAATGAATAGCTGACTGTCCAAGGACGTCTAAGCGTCGTCGTCGTCGTCGTCGTCGTCGTCCTCATTTTCTCTTTCATCAGAATCAAGGATCTGACATTTGGCCGCCACAAGAGGATCGAGCCAATCGGCTTTGTGGCGTGCCCACTTGATCCACTGACCGAGTTCGCCCGCGGGATCAATAGCACCGCTTTCGCCAATCGACTTCGCCTCGACGGTAGCGACATAGTCTCGAATTTCCTCTGCGCGCCTCCAATTACGTGTTTCTTCTTCCAGCGCCTTGAACCGCTCGGTCTCCTCACGAACCAGTTGCTCGCGTTCCTCTCGCCGTCGCTCTTTCTCCGCCCATTCGCGATCCCATCGCTCACGCTCCTCGGTTTCGCGCTTTCGCGACACCGCCTCCTCGACCAGTTTGACTATGAAGGCGTTAAGACATTTTTCGACACGCTGGTGTTTACCGTCAGAAACGCTCCGTTTTAGCTCGCTGTAATAACCGCTGAGAATTCCCAGCCTGAACTGCCCGGTGGGCTCGAACACGTAGCGATTCGGCAGGTATACGTAGCCATATTTCTCGAAATCCTTGCGCTCCGCCGCTGTTGGTTGTCGCTCAGAGCGCAAAGTGCTTTCTACAATTCGAATTGCCAGATTCTGGCCGTCGATCGTCACGCAAGTTTGACACTTCCCTTCACGTTCAATGCGCAACGGCATTCGGCGAGCTTCCAATGCTTTGGCAAGTGCATCCATGATGCACAGTGCGCGCGGCAGACTGGCCTCACTTACAGCAATATCAAGACACCTCTGCTCTGTATTGGGCAGATTTCGCGTATCGCGCTGCTTAGGCTTACGCAAGGCTCGCTCAGACGCCGCCACCAGCGGATGCGGCATTTCGAGCGTCGTGGAAACAACAATTCGATTCTCGTCTTTAGCCTCGAACAATCGTTGGGCCACGAGGTATTCGGGATCAGGCTCGATCGGCTCATTGGTAACCAATCTCTGCCTGGATATTTCGGTGGCACCTGAAAAAGCCGGTAGCATTGGCCGTGGAATCTTTTTCCCGGCCGCCACCCTCGCCCAATAGCCGAGCGGTGGAGTCGGCACTGCGAGTTTCTTGCAGATTTTGTTGAGCGCAACGTCCGATATGCCATAGCTTTTTGCGACTTTGGTGACCGGATCGGTCCAGACTTCCTCGTACAGCTTGTTTCGTTCATAACTGACCGTGACGTATGGCATGGCGAGGATTGATAGATTCCAATTGGATGATAGGAATCTGATCATCACATATTGTCAGTGGTTGTCGAAATGCCCCAGTCAGGCCGAGCACTGCGCGCCTCCCGGCCAGAGACTTTCCGGGATAGATGGTATTTCTATAAAGCACTACGGCTGGCGTAGCAGCGCACGCCCCAAAAACCACTACATAGCTACGCTGGTCGTAGCAGGCGACCGCATCTCTGCTACGGTAGCCGTAGCTATCCTGCGCCCTTTACTACGGCAGGCGTAGTAGGCACCGCGTTTTTCTGCACCCTGCCCTCGCCTCTCCGGACGCGTGCCAGTGGAAGCGATAACCTCTCCAACAGCTTCCACGCCCCATACGGAAAACCTGCCGGCGTGATGTCGAGCTTGCCATCGCAATCGTCGAGCGCAAAGAAAGTAAGGGCGTACAAGGTCGCTCGATTCGGCCGCCACCCCTTGCGTGCCTCAACGATCAGCTGCGTTTGCAGCAATTCCCTCTTGGCTTTTGCCAGCGTGTCCTCGGACCGCCAGCCACGCGGTTGCATTAGCCTCCACGCCGCGCAGAGATCGCCGTTGTTGCGGCCGTTGTACTGCGCGCCGAGATCGATAAGAAGCTTTACCCCATGCGCGGACAGGGTGAGATAGGCCCGGCTGGCGGTTACCGCATGAGGTAACGCCAGAAAGCCACCGCGCTCACGTTTCTCGCGGGCTTCCTTCCAGCGCCGGCGTGATGCCATTTATCGCTCCGAGGGGTCGCCATATCGCCGCATACGGCCCGCGGTGCGCCGGCCATGCCTTTCTGCGGCGCCAGTCAATCAAGCAACTGCCGTACGACTCTTCGCGATCTGCCGCGTGAGCCACTCCTCGATTTCAGCCTCGATCCACCCGACGGCGCGCGGCCCCAGGCTTATCGGTTTGGGAAACGTGCCTTGGGAGACACGCAGGTAAATCGTCGAGCGGGATAACCCGCAACGTTGCCTTACCGTGGGAAGCCGCAGGATTACGTGCGCCATGTTTGCACCTCTCGGGTCGTTGTTAAACACGGCACAGAATAGGCAACACGCGATTCCGCGTCGCTCGGGAATTCGGCCTCGCCGAGGCCGAATAGATCGGCGCATTGATTTTCCAGTTGTGGTAACTGCGCTCGGCACCAGAGGGAAAACTGGTATCGACATACGCCGCCGCGGGTGGCAAAAGACCAAGTCAAGCGAGAATTCGGTCAACATGCTTCCGAATTATCGAAAAAATGGCGTGCCAGCCATTGGCGACACAGGAAGGCAAAGGCGCCCTCACATCCGCAACCACTCGACGATATTAACTGCCGCCCCGGACATGGGCCGTCAAGCGCCCCTGCCCGTCGATTTCTCAAGGTGCAAACTCCCCTCCAGCGCGTAAAATGGCGCGGCATTCCAAGAACAATAAATCGACTGACAGCGGACCCTAGTATTCATGACAACGGCGTTACCGAGCCTAGCCCTCAGTGAACTCGAATCCCACCTGTGGGAGGCGGCTAACATCCTGCGTGGGCCGGTCGATGCGGCCGACTTCAAGACCTACGTCTTCCCGTTACTGTTCTTCAAGCGCATCTCCGATGTGCATGACGAGGAGTATCGAATTGCCCTTGAAGAAGCCGGCGGCGACGAGGAATACGCACGGTTCCCTCAGAATTTCCGCTTCCAAGTGCCGGAAGACTGCCACTGGCGCGACGTGCGAGCCGTCGCCACCAACGTCGGCCAGGCATTGCAAAAAGCCCTGCGGGGTATCGAGAAGGCCAATCCAGAAACGCTCTACGGTATTTTTGGTGATGCGCAATGGACCAACAAGGATCGCCTCTCCGACACGCTGCTGCGCGACTTGATCGAACACTTTTCGCGCATCGATCTGGGCAATCAGGTCGCACAAGCCGATGTGCTGGGACAGTCCTATGAATACCTGATCAAAAAATTCGCCGACGCCACCAACAAGAAGGCGGGCGAGTTCTACACCCCCCGTTCGGTCGTGCGCTTGATGGTGAATATCCTGGACCCGCGCGAAGGCGAATCCATATACGACCCCGCCTGCGGCACTGGCGGCATGTTGCTGGAAGCCATACACCATGTCCGTGAGCGACATGAGGATGACCGCACACTGTGGGGCAAGCTGTTCGGCCAGGAAAAAAACCTGACCACCTCCGCCATCGCGCGCATGAACCTGTTCCTGCATGGCGCCGCGGACTTCCAGATTGTGCGCGGCGACACACTGCGTAACCCGGCCTTTTTCTCCGGCGACAGCCTTGCGACATTCGACTGCGTAATCGCCAATCCGCCTTTCTCTCTCCAGAAATGGGGCGAAGAAGTGTGGGCAAACGATCCATTCGGCCGCAACTTCGCCGGCATGCCCCCAGACAAAAGCGGCGACTACGCCTGGGTACAGCACATGATCAAGTCCATGGCACCGAAAACCGGCCGCATGGCCGTGGTGCTGCCGCACGGCTCGCTCTTTCGCATGGCCGCCGAAGGCAAAATCCGGCAGAAGATTCTCGGCATGGATTTGCTGGAAGCCGTCATCGGTCTCGGTCCCAACCTTTTTTACGGCACCGGCCTTGCCGCCTGCATTCTGGTTTTTCGTCAACGCAAACCGAAAGACCGCAAGAACAAGGTGCTCATACTGGACGCATCGAAGGAATTCAAGACCGGCCGCGCCCAGAATGAACTGCTGCCGGAACATGTCGAGCACATTTACAACTGGGTCCGCGATTTCAAGGACGTTGAAGGCGTCGCCCACGTCGTCACGCTCGAAGAAATCGTTGCCAACGATTACAACCTGAACATCCCGCGTTACGTCGAACCCAAAGCCGAACAGCAGACGCTGACGGTCGATGACGCGATGAGGCAACTGAAAACCAGTGCCGAAGCAGCGTTTGCAGCAGAAGAGAAGCTGATCACCATCCTCAAGCGGGAAGGCCTGCTGTCATGACCGCCCGCATCACCCAACAACAACTCGAATCCTATCTCTGGGGTGCCGCCGTACTGCTGCGCGGCACGATCGATGCCGGTGACTACAAGCAATTCATCTTCCCGCTGCTGTTCTACAAGCGTTTGTGCGACGTATTCGATGAAGAAACGCAGATTGCACTCAACGAATCCGGCGGCGACAAAAAGTTCGCAGCGTACCCGGAAAACCATCGCTTTCAGGTCCCGGCCGAGGCGCACTGGCGCGAGATTCGGCGCGCTGCGAAAAACGTCGGCGCCGCGCTGCAGTCGGCGATGCGCGCCATCGAGACCGCGAATCCGGACAAGCTCTACGGGATCTTCGGCGACGCGCAGTGGACCAACAAGGACCGCCTATCTGACGCGATGCTGCGGGATCTGGTCGAGCATTTCTCCTCTCTCGAACTCACGGTCGCCAATCTGCCTGAAGACGAGCTGGGCAATGGCTACGAATATCTGATCAAGAAATTCGCCGACGACTCTGGCCATACCGCCGCCGAGTTTTACACCAACCGCACCGTCGTCCACTTGATGACGGAAATGCTGGAGCCGCAATCGGGTGAATCCATTTACGACCCCACCTGCGGCTCTGGCGGCATGCTGCTCTCCTGCATCACGCACCTGCGCCGACAGAAGAAGGAGTGGCGCAACGTCAGGCTCTACGGGCAGGAGCGCAATCTGATGACCTCATCGATTGCGCGCATGAACTGCTTTCTGCACGGCATCGAGGACTTTCGCATTGAGCGCGGCGACACCATTGCCGAACCCAAACTGGTCGAGCACGACCACCTGATGCGCTTTGACGTTTGTCTGGCCAATCCGCCCTACTCCATCAAGCAGTGGGATCGCGACGCCTTTGCCGCCGACCCGTGGGGCCGCAATCTTTATGGCACACCGCCGCAAGGCCGCGCCGATTACGTGTTCTGGCAGCACATACTGTTAAGCCTCGCGCCCAAGAGCGGCCGCTGCGCGATCCTGTTTCCGCATGGCGTCCTGTTTCGCCAAGAAGAAGCCGAAATGCGGCGCAAGCTCATCGAAGCCGACGTCATCGAATGCGTGCTCGGCCTCGGCCCCAACCTCTTCTACAACTCGCCGATGGAAGCCTGCGTCGTCATCTGCCGCACCGGCAAGTCGAAGGCACGGCGCAACAAGATTCTGTTCATCAATGCCGTCAATGAAGTCACGCGCGAACGCGCACAAAGTTTCCTCACCGACGAGCACATCGAACACATCGTCAAGGCTTACGAGCAATTCAAAGATGAACCCGGTTTCACGCGTATAGCCACACTGGAAGAAATCCGCGCCAAAGACGGCAATCTCAGCATCCCGTTATATGTGGCACCGCAAACCTTGGGTACCAAAGAGGAACGCGCCGACTACGCCGCCAACGGGCTGCCCGATGCGCTCTCCGCGTGGCTGGAGAGTTCGCAGCAAGTGAGGGCGGCACTGAACGACTTGCTCACGGGCGCTTCGGCGGGACGTAAATCCTGATTTCCAATTGGTTTTTGAAACAAAAATAGGGGTGTTTTTGTTTCAAAATGCTCGTGAATTTGTTCAAGACAGAAGCTTTTTGCGAGGTCTGCAGCATGCAAAATTCCCATGATGAATTATAAAAAATGATATTAACCTATTAATTAATAACAATTAATTAAACTTTTCCTGCCATTGCCATCAATTAAGTTGCCACCTTTAAATTAACTTGCAACTTTAATGTTTTTGTTGCACCTTAATGTTCATGACGACTTACCCGACCGCACACTCCTGGAAATCCGAGATCGGCTACGAACCCGATGCCTGCTGGCGGGACGGGCGGCACGAAGTTTGGGTCGAACTGAAATCCCGCACTCACAGCTTCCGCAACGTCCGCGCCAGCCTGATGGGGCTCGCCTATCTGCTGTCGCGCGATACTCATGCACGCGCCATGCTCGTGCTGACCGATTCCAGAATCACCGAAAACCGGAGGCACGAAGAACTCGAACTAGCCGCACAAACCCTGCGTCCGGACGTAATGGAGCGCCTGTCCCTGGTCATGGAAAAGGACCACCACTATCTCGGCATTCCACCCGACCTTGGTGGCAACTTTCGGCATTGGCTCGACGATCAGATCGACAAATCGTCACATGAAAGCAAAAAACCGCAGCAAACGCATTACGCCATCCTCAAAGTTCTGCTGCACCAGTGGCTGCTCGGCCAAGGGCCGATGACCACCGACTGGCTGATGAAAACCACCGGCTTAAGTTACCCGACCGTTGCCAACGTGCTGCAACGCCTCGAACATGTGCTGATACGCCATTCGGACCGGCGCGTCGAACTGCGCCAATTCCCACATGAAGATTGGGCGCGCCTCGTTGCCTTGTCCGACGAAGCGCGTGCCACTGTCCGCTATGTCGATCGCTCAGGCCAGGCGCGGTCACCGCAATCGCTGCTGCGCCGTCTGGCAGAGATCAAGCGAGACGATCTCGCCGTCGGCGGTATCGCCGGCGCGCGCCACTACGACCCGCAAATCGATCTGGTCGGCATGCCGAGGCTCGATCTCACCCTGCACTGCCCAAGCGGGCGCGAGGACCTGCGCTTTGTCGAGCGTCTCGACCCCGCGCTGGAAAAAACAGAAATGCGCAATGACAGCGCCGCGCTGGTCGTGCATCTGCTGCGACGCAAAGACTCGCTGTTTCAGTCCTCGCAAGCCGGCGCGCCCTGGGCCGACCCGGTCGAATGCCTGCTCGATCTGCACGAAGCGCGGCTCGAATCCCAGGCCAAGGAGTTTCTGGCTTTTTTCATCAAACGCTACAAACTCAGCGTTAGCGAAAAATTCAAGTCATGAACCGACTCTTGCCCCGCGATGTCATGGAAAAGGTTGCAACCGCCCTGCCGCCGGATTGCCGCGGCTCGGTGATCATCATCGGCAGCCTCGCGGCGAGCTATCACTACTTCGGCGACGATGCGGAAGCCTTCGTGCAAACCAAAGATGTGGACTGCATGCTCTCGCCCCACATCAAGGCGGTGCCCGACGGCAAGGCCGTCGCCGAACGCCTGTTACGCGAACACTGGTGGCCACGCAAAGATCCACTTTGGGAGAAGCCCGGTAGCGCAGACACACCGACTGAAAAACTGCCGCTGGTGCGTCTGCACCCGCCCGGCAGCGATGCGTGGTTCATCGAGCTGATGGTGTCGCCGCCTGCGGCGACAGAACAAGCTGTCAACACACACACCGACCCTGCCAACCCCGGCAAGCAATACCTGCGTCTCGAAATCGCGCAAGGCCACTACAGCCTGTGCAGCTTTCGCTACCTCGCGCTGGCCGAGCATTCCCCCATCGCCACCCGCTATGGCATCGCCATCGCGCGCCCGGAAATGATGGCGCTCGCCAACCTGCTGCATCACCCCGCCATCAGCGCCGAAACCATGAGCGGACTGATCGAAGGCCGCAGCATCAAGCGCAGCAACAAAGACCTCGGTCGCGTGCTCGCCCTCGCCTATCTGGCCATGGAGAAAAACGAAGACAGCCTGCGCGAATGGCCCGCGCAGTGGATAGCCGGGTTACAAAAATGTTTTCCCGATGAATGGGCGGCGTTGGCCGCGCGTGCCGGCAATGGTCTGCGTGAGTTGCTTGTGAGTAACTTCGATCTCGACGAGGCACAGCATACCTGTGCCAATGGCTTGCTCGCCCGGCGCCGCCCATCGACGGCGCAACTCACGATCGCCGGCCGGCGTCTCGTGCAAGACGCGATAGAGCCGTTGGAAGCCAAGGCCAAACAATGAGCGCCTTGCTTTCAAAGTTGGAAACCCTACGCGTCAATCCGGATTGGGCGAAGCTGCCGCTGTTCGACCGCAAGGGCTGGAAGCGCGTGCGGTTCGGCGACGTGGTCGAAAATATCAACGAGACCTGTGATCCAAACGAAGCCGGCCTTGGGCGTTTCATTGCGATGGAACATCTGGAACCGGGCTCGCTGCACATCCGCAAATGGGGCAATGTCGCGGACGGCACCACGTTCACGCGCCGTTGCCAGCCTGGACAGGTGCTGTTTGGCAAACGCCGCGCCTATCAGCGCAAGGTGGCCGTGGCAGAGTTCGATGCGGTGGTGTCGGGAGATATTTACGTATTCGCGGCGAAGAACGATCGACTGCTGCCGGAACTGCTGCCGTTTATCTGCATATCAGAGCGCTTTTTCAAATTTTCTGTAGAAACATCTGCCGGATCGCTTTCACCACGCACTAATTGGAGCAACCTTGCTGATTTCGAGTTTGACATTCCGCCTCTCAGCCAGCAGCGACGCATTGCAGATATTCTGTGGGCAACAGACAGAGCAATTGCCGCAGCTATCACACAACTAGATTGCGCCAACACGCTGAAATATTCGGCCTTTCGACAGCGAACAACTTACGACAAGACGAGTTTCCCCGTTCGAACGCTTGGCGACGTAACGATGATGCAGTATGGGCTTTCCTGCCCACTAAGTGAGTCCGGCAAGTACCCGATCCTTCGAATGATGAACTACGACGAAGAGATCATTGCTGCGACAGACCTGAAATACGCTGATATGCCGGAAAAAGTTGCCCGTGACTACACTCTTGAACGAGGTGATATTTTATTTAACCGAACAAATAGCGCCGAGCTTGTAGGAAAGGTTGGAATATTTCAAATGGATGACTGTTATCTGTTTGCCTCTTACCTTGTAAGAATTAAGACAGACAAGCAAATATTGCTCCCCGAGTTCCTAAACTACTACTTGAACAGTGATATTGGACAGGCTGCTATACGCGCGTATGCAACGCCCGGCGTGAGTCAAACAAATATAAGTGCCGGCAGTTTGAAAAAAGTGAAAATCCCCGTCCCTGCGTTGTCTAGGCAGCTCGATGTGGTAGCAGAACTCATCGAAATTTCAGAGATGAAAAGATTTGCGAGAAATCATGTTGAAATACAGAAGTCTGCTTTGCTAGAGCTAATAAATACGCTCCTCGTATAAAGATTATGTTCACAGAAGCCAATACCGTCGAGCAAATGATCCTCGATGCCGCCACCCCCAAAGGCGGCGCAACGGTGTTGCCTGCCGGTCAGAAACTGCCGTCGAATTGGCAGGACGCGTCCGGCAGTGTGCTCCGCGCCGGCCACTGGGATTACATGCCCGGCCCCGAACTTCCGCGCCAGCCGCAGGAAGTGATGGTCGAGGCATGGTTACGCGAAGCCCTGATACGCCTCAATCCCGAAATCGCCGCGCAGCCCGACCGCGCCGACGAAGTGATCTACAACCTGCGCGCGATTCTGCTATCGGTGCAGGCGGATGGATTGGTACGTGCCAACGAAAACTTCATGGCGTGGCTGCGTGGCGAAAAGACCATGCCGTTCGGTGCCAACGGCGAGCACGTATCGGTGCGCTTGATCGATACGGCCAACCCGAACAACAATCGTTGCACCGTTGCCAACCAATGGACGTTTCAGGCTGGTGCGGTAACCAAACGCTTCGACGTGGTGTTCGTCGTCAACGGCCTGCCGCTGGTGATCGGCGAGGCGAAAACGCCGGCGCGCGCGAGCGTGACGTGGTTCGACGGCGCTTATCAGGTCAATCAGATCTACGAGAAGGAAATCCCGGCGATGTTCGTGCCAAATGTCTTCTCGTTCGCGACCGAAGGCAAATGCTTCCGCTACGGCTCGATCCGCATGCCGATCGAGATGTGGGG
>JANXSE010000159.1 GCA_025356695.1 Betaproteobacteria bacterium | reverse complement strand
CACGCAGTCGCTGATCGAAGACGCTGCCGTACGGCTCGCGCGCGCCGGCGCCAAAGTCGAAGACGTAGCGCTGCCCGCCGACTTCGAACGCGTCGAAGACGCGCACCGCTGGGTGTCGAGTTTCGAGTTCTCGCGCAACTTCACCTGGGAAATCGAAAACCACTGGGATCAGATCAGCGAGACGCTGCGCAACAACCGCATCAAGGACGGCCTGTCGTGCAGTTTCGACCACTATCGCGAGGCGCGCGAACTGATGGCCCGCTGCCGCGGGCTGCTCAACCCGGTGTTCGATCAATACGACGTGCTGCTCAATGCGCCGGCCAGCGGCGAAGCGCCAGTCGGGCTCAACAAAACCGGCAACGCCGCGCTGTGCGTGCTGTGGACTTCGATGCACGTGCCGGCGGTAACGCTGCCGCTGTTCAAGGGCCCGCTCGGCCTGCCGATCGGGATGCAGCTCATCGCGCGCCGCAACGACGACCGCGCGCTGTTCAGCGCGGCGCGGTGGGCATGGCGTGCGTTGAGCTGAAGCGAAAAACGCTCAAGCCGAATTACGATTTGATTCCTTGATAAACGCCTTGCGGCTTTTGCGTGCGTTGATCTTGTTAACGTGCGCCTGCGCCGCGTTGATCGACTGAGCGCCGCACTTCGTGCATTTCGATTGCATGATGGCGGTGATAATCGCGTTGGCCGGACGGAAGGCGTTCGGATCAACCGCCTCGACTTGTTCCTTCAGCGACTCTTCGCCGCAGCTCCAGCATGTCAGATCGGTCGTCACTTTGGCGACTGCCTGGGTTTCACTCATGGTCTTTCCTTCATTCTTCGTACGTTGACCGGCGCCATGCCACTGGCGGCCGGAAGCAGGACCAGAATCGACAAGCGACGACGCATCGCACGCAAGGCGCGACGCAAAGGCACTGCGACAAATTGAAGACATCGGGAAAAACAGCAGGCGATGGAGTAGAAACGGCCGCCCGTCTGCGTCACCAGGATAATGGTGTGGCGGCGCGGACTTTAACCCACTGCGGCGATTTGCGCAAAAAGCGCGCAAACGCAAGGTTTCCCGCCCCGGATTGCCGGCGCGGATTGACAGCGCCGCCGCGATGAAGGACATTCGCCGCTTTGCATTTTTCCCTCCACGAAAGGATCATCATGCCCGCCACCACCACCGCCTCCGGCCTCGTCTATGAAGAACTCGTCGTCGGCGACGGCGACGAAGCGGCCGCCGGCCACCATGTCACCGTGCATTACACGGGCTGGCTCACCAACGGCACTAAATTCGACTCGAGCAAGGACCGTGACGACCCGTTCGTCTTCGGCCTTGGCCAGGGCCAGGTCATCAAAGGCTGGGATGAAGGTGTCGCCGGCATGAAGGTCGGCGGCAAACGCAAGCTGACGATTCCGCCGGAACTCGGCTACGGCACGCGCGGCGCCGGCGGCGTGATTCCGCCGAACGCCACACTGGTGTTTGAAGTCGAACTGCTCGCGATTTAAATCCGGACAGCGACAAAAAACGCCGGGGCGGTAACGCTCCGGCGTTTTTATTTGCGCGGTGGCTGCGACCGTTATTTAAGCGGCTTGAAGCGCAGCCGCTTCGGCTTGGCGCCCTCTTCACCGAGGCGTTTCTTCTTGTCGGCTTCGTATTCCTGATAGTTGCCGTTGAAGAAGGTCCACTTCGAATCGCCTTCGGCGGCGAGGATATGCGTCGCGATGCGGTCGAGAAACCAGCGATCATGCGAGATCACCAGCACGCAACCGGCGAATTCGAGCAGCGCGTCTTCGAGTGCACGCAGCGTTTCGACGTCGAGATCGTTCGACGGTTCGTCGAGCAGCAGCACGTTGCCGCCCTTGATCAGCGTCGTTGCCAGATGCAGGCGGCCACGTTCACCGCCCGACAGGTTGCCGACCTTCTTGCTCTGGTCGGTGCCCTTGAAGTTGAAGCGGCCCATGTAGGCGCGCGCCGGCATTTCAAATTTGCCGACCTTCAGCACATCCGCGCCGTTGGAGACGAAGTCGAACACCGTTTTCTCTGATTCGAGATCGTCGCGCGACTGATCGACTACCGCGAGTTTGACCGTCTGGCCGACCTTGACCTCGCCCTTGGCCGGCTTTTCACTGCCGGCGATCATGCGGAACAGCGTCGATTTACCGGCGCCGTTGGGGCCGATGATGCCGACGATGGCGCCGGGCGGCACGCTGAATGACAGATCATCCATCAGCAGGCGATCGCCGAAGCTTTTGCTGACATGATCGAATTCGATCACGCTGTCGCCGAGGCGGTCGGCCACCGGAATGAAGATTTCCTGCGTCTCGTTGCGCTTCTGGTATTCGTAGGAATTGAGTTCCTCGAAACGTGCCAGACGCGCTTTCGATTTTGCCTGGCGGCCCTTGGCGTTCTGCCGCACCCATTCCAGTTCGCGCTTGATGGTTTTCTGGCGCGCCGATTCGGTGGCCTCTTCCTGCGTGAGACGCTCTTCCTTCTGTTCCAGCCACGAGCTGTAGTTGCCCTTCCACGGAATGCCGTGGCCGCGGTCGAGTTCCAGAATCCACTCGGCGGCGTTGTCGAGAAAGTAGCGATCGTGGGTGACCGCAACCACGGTGCCCGGAAATTTACTCAGGAACTGTTCGAGCCACTCGACCGACTCGGCGTCAAGGTGGTTGGTCGGCTCGTCGAGCAGCAGCATGTCGGGCTTCGACAGCAGGAGACGGCACAACGCCACGCGGCGTTTTTCGCCACCGGAGAGCGGCTTGATTTTGGCGTCCCACGGCGGCAGGCGCAGCGCGTCGGCGGCGATTTCAAGCTGGTGTTCAGTGTCGCCACCGGCCGTGGCGATCACTGCTTCGTATTTGGCCTGATCGGCGGCCAGCTTGTCGAAGTCCGCATCGGGTTCTGCATAAGCGGCGTAGATTTCATCGAGCTTTTTCTTCGCTTCGGCAATTTCACCGAGGCCTTCTTCGACGCATTCACGTACGGTCTTGTCGGGGTCGAGCGCGGGCTCCTGCTCGAGAAAACCGATCTTGATGTTCGGCATCGGCACCGCTTCACCGTCGAAGTTTTTGTCCACGCCAGCCATGATTTTCAGGAGGCTCGACTTGCCCGAACCGTTCAGGCCCAGCACGCCGATTTTGGCGCCGGGGAAGAAGGACAGCGATATGTCCTTGAGAATTTGACGCTTGGGCGGCACGACCTTGCCGACCCGCCGCATGGTGTAAACGAATTGAGCCATGTTGAGTACCCGGGGAAATGGAACGCAATCATAGCGGAAGGCGGGGTATCCCGTCAGCCATCCAGGCCAAAACGTGTCATATGCACTTGATGGCGCCAGCCCATACGGCATAATCCTGTTTCAACACCCTGCGGCGGTCGCCCGCGGCATAAAAACGGAGGAAGCCGGCATGAGTTTCGATTCGACCATGAAGTTCAGCACCAACATGAGCCGCCCGGAAATCGAGGCAAAAATCCCCGAGCTTAAGAAATTCGCCGAGGCCGCCGGCCTCGCCGACATCGTCAAGCTGCTGACCGACACCGCCGCCCTCAAGCCCGCCGATCTCATCGCGCGCATGCGGCGCTGCCTCGAACTCACCGGCGGCAAGGACGAATACGCCCTGCTCTACGACCAGCTCGACATGCTGGTCCTCAATCTCGAAAATCTGAAATAACAATTCCGGCGCCAGCGTCTCGCGCCGGTCCACCGGGGGAATTCAACGTGCTCAAATCCGCGCAGCGTTGTGTATTGTCATTCGCTTTTGCATTCGCGTGCTTCGCAGCGCCGGCGTCTGCGGTCGTCACTGAGATCAATACCGTTGCTGTCGAACCTTTCGCCAACGGCGCCGCTTTCGGCGACAGCGGCACCTACGAGCGCGTGCGCGGCACGTTCAAGGGCGAACTCGATCCGGCCGACGCGCGCAACCAGGTCATCGTCAACCTCGACAAAGCGCCGCGCAACGCGCGCGGGCGCGTCGAATACGAAGCGGATTTTTTTCTGCTGCGCCCGGCCGACGCCGCGCGCGGCAATCACAGGCTGATTTACGACGTCACCAACCGCGGCCGCAAAGTCATCCACTGGCGGCTGATGGACGGGCGACCCAAGTCCGTCGCTTCGGCCAACGATCCGAAAAATGCCGAAGATGCCGGCAACGGTTTGTTCCTGCGCCGCGGCTACACGCTGGTGTGGAGCGGCTGGGATTCGGAAGCGCCGCGCGCATCCAACGGCATGTCGATGAGCGCCGTCATTGCCAGCGACAACGGCAAACCGATCGTGCGCGCGATCCGCGACGAAATCATCACTGCAACGCGCGAACGTGCCGACCCACCCAAACCCGGCGAGCCGCCGCGCAAGCAACTGCTGAAACTCTATTACGATGCGGCGACACTCGATCAAAGCGAAGCGCGCCTGACCATGCGCCGCGGCGAAAAAGATGCGCGAGTCGAAATCCCGGCCGCGCGCTGGGCTTATGCCAATGCGCGCGCGATTGAATTACTGCCGGCCGGCACCAATCCGGAACACGGCGTGATTTACGAATTCCACTACAAGGCGAAAGACCCGCGTGTGCTCGGCGTCGGGCTGGCCGCCACGCGCGATCTGATTTCATTTCTGCGTGCCGGCAGCAGCGATGCGAAGGGCAACGCCAGCCCGCTCAAGGGCATCACCGGCACGCTCGCCTTCGGCGCCTCGCAAAGCGGGCGCTTCCTGCGCGATTTCGTCTACCTCGGTTTCAATCAGGACGAATCGGCGCGCAAGGTTTTCGACGGCGTCTACGCGCACACCGCCGGCGCCGGCGGCGTGTTTCTCAATTACGAATTCGGCCAGCCCAACCGCACCAGCACGCAGCACGAAGACCACACGTTTCCGGAAAACGTGTTTCCGTTTTCGGCCGCGCGCGTGACCGACCCGGTCACCGGCAAAACCGACAGCATGCTGCGCAACGATGGCTTCGATCCGCTGTGGATGGAAACTAACACCTCGACCGAGTACTGGCAGAAGGGCGCGTCATTGACCGTCACCGATCCGCTCGGCCAGCAGGACCTGCAACTGCCGCCGAATGCGCGCGCCTATCTGTTTGCCGGCACTCAGCACGCCGGCGCCGCCTGGCAATCGCCGACGCGCGGCCAGTGCGTCAACCCGCGCAACCCGCAGAGCCCGACACCGGCGCAACGCGCTCTCCTGATCGCGCTCGACGAATGGAGCGCCGGCACAGCGCCGCCCGCCACGCGCACGCCGACGCTCAAAGACAAAACCTTTACCACCGTCGAGGCCTACAAATTCCCCGCCATTCCCGGCATCAAGGTCGCCAGTCGCATCAACGAACAGGGCGTGCTCAGCGACTGGGTCAAACCGGTGTTCGACGTGCGCTACCCGACACTGATTACGCAGATCAACGCCGACGGCAACGAGATCGCCGGCATCCAGTTGCCGGAAATCGCCGTGCCGCTCGCCACCCACACCGGCTGGAACGAATATGCGAAGCCGCATCCCGAAGGCGAACTCTGCGACCGCGACGGCACGTATGCGCCCTTCGCCGCCACGCGCGCCGAGCGCGCAGCCAAAAACGATCCGCGCCCCTCACTCGAAGAACGCTACGGCGATCACGCCGGTTACGTCAAACAATTTACCGCAGCGACGGAAAAGCTGGTCGCCGAACGCCTGCTGTTGCGTGAGGATGCGGATTTGCTGATTGCACGGGCGAAGAGTGCGGAGACGGCGAAGCGGTTTGGGCGATAGCCGGACTCGATTTAGCGAAGGATTACAAATGAATAGCATCAAACGCTTTGTCCCCGAAGAGTTGATCCCTCGTATCGAGGATGACGCAAAGCAATTACGCATACTGAACGAAGCTGATTTGCAGTATCGGGTCGCGCATCACCTTGATCAACGCTACATCTCCTCGTTTAGTAACGTGTTCTTAGCTAACCAACCCTATATCCGAATTGGAAAAGGCAGGTCTAGTGCCGATGCCAAGCCCGATATTGTTCTCTCATATACCGATGATGGACCGTTTTGCGCATTTGAACTCAAGTGCTATCTTGAGAACGGTGATAAAAAATTTTCAACTATTCGCGATAGCGTTTGGGCGGATATCGGTCAACTCAAAAAATTTAAACAGACCTATGGCGATGATTGCGAGGCGACATTTGCCATTGTTTTGATTGATATTGAAGACAAAGATACTTACAAAGAATTGATGAAAGAATTTCAACGTGACAGAGAACAGTGGATGGCACATTGCCTACGGGTATTTGTAATAAATTGCTGTTGGGATAGCAATTTCAGAAAAAGACCGCGATACGAACAATGGTCGGATCGATGGTTAGAGCGACGTAGATTAGTATCGCTAGATAACTAAAAGAGGAATTACAAATGCCTTGGGTAGAAATCGGCCCGTGCGGCGGGGACGGCAAAAGCTACGAGAAAGAATGGGGAACTTTAACCCGTCAGCTGGGTTTTTTGTATCTGCGCTTTATCTGTGGCGCGCCGCCAAAAGGATGCAAGCTCGGATTGCGGTTCTTTGTAATTAACGACACAAAACAGCATGAAGTGGCACTTTACTGGAATCGCAGTATTCGAAAAGGCCTGCCGCGGGCATATATCGCAAAATGCCAAAATGCTCTCGCAATTTTTGATGAAAATATTCCGTGGCACCAACTCAGAAAAGACTGCGTAAATCCCCGCATTAGGAATATTGCACTCTCCGCAAAGAAAATTGCACTAAAAAAGTAAGCGCGTAGGTTGGGCTAACGAAGGAAGCCCAACACCGTAGCCCGGGAGAATGAATACACGCGTTACCGGCGCGCAATCGAAGCATCGTAGGTCGGAAAAACGCAGCGCCTTCCGGCGAATGTGTTGTTGATAGTACACTCCCATACGGCGGATGGCGCTGCGCTTATCCGCCCTACCTACTGAAAAAATTCTTGTCGCAAAAAAATAATTCCATCACGCGCTGCCTCGCTTGGATGTCAGGCGCGCTGATCTCGTTCACCGCGATGGCGGTGGCGGCACGCGAGCTTTCGCACGGCATGGGCACTTTCCAGATGCTGCTGGTACGCAGTGGCTTCGGCGTCGTGCTGGTGACGCTGCTGCTGGCGGGCAGCGGCTTCGCGCAACTGCGGCTCGCGCATCTGAAACTGCACGCGACGCGCAACCTGATTCACTTCTGCGGCCAGCTCGGCTGGTTTTACGCGATCGGCCTGATTCCACTCGCCACCGTCTTCGCCATCGAATTCACTACGCCGCTATGGACGGCGGTATTCGCGGCGATTTTTCTGCGCGAACGCCTGACCGCGGCGCGCGTTACCGCAGTGGTGCTCGGCATTGCCGGCATCCTCGTAATCCTGCGGCCGGGGCTCGCCATCGTCTCTCCGGCCGCACTCGCCATGCTTGCCGGCGCGCTCGCCTTCGGCCTCACGCACGTGGTCACGAAAAAACTCTCGGCGCGCGATTCGGCGCTGTGCATCCTGTTCTGGATGTCGTTCATGCAATTCGTACTGGCGCTGGGGCCGGCGCTCGCGCACTGGGCGCCGCTGGCGGCCACGCAATGGCCGTGGGCGCTGGTGCTCGGCATCACCGGCGTCAGCGCGCACTTCTGCATGGTCAACGCGCTCGGCTGCGCCGATGCAACGGTGGTGGTGCCGCTGGATTTTCTGCGCCTGCCACTGATCGGCCTGCTGGGTTATTTCTATTACAGCGAGGCGATCGACGGCTGGTTGATCCTCGGCGCCGCGCTGATTCTCGGCGGTAATGCGACGAGTTTGTGGCGGGAACGCGTGGGCACGCCACGCTGATACCGCATAAAACACAGGGCTTCACCCTATAATATGAAAAAAAAAATAAATGCTTTTTGCAACACTCGTTAAACGTCCCTGAAAGGAACCTCGCATGAATGCATCCGGATTTTTCACGCGCTGCATGGCTGCCGCCGCGCTGCTTTCCATCGGCAGCACCGCCGTCGCACAATCCGGCGGCCCGGCCGCGGGCGCCGCGAGTTATCCGGTGTGGGCCTATCCGTGGGAGCCGGATTTTGTCGTGCCGAAAGCGACCGACGAACCGCAGCGCCTGCCGGGCAGCAACGCCGCCTTCAGCTGGGTGCAGGCGCGCGACCTGTTCTTCGCGCCGAGCTGGCATCCCGAAGACCATGCGGCCATGCCGGATGTGGTAGCGAGCGGCCGCAAGCCCGACGTGCGCGCCTGCGGTTCCTGTCATCGTGCCGAAGGCACCGGCGGCCCGGAGAATGCAAGCCTCGCCGGCCTGCCCGTCGCCTACTTCGTGCAGCAGCTGGCCGATTTCAAAAGCGGCGCGCGCAGGTTTTCCGGTCCGCAGCGCAGTTCGGTGCTGCTCATGACGGCGGCCGCCAAAGCCATGACCGACGACGAGATGCGCGCGGCGGCGGAATATTTCGCCGCACTGAAGCCCAAACGCGTCATCAAGGTGGTCGAAAGCGACAGCGTGCCGAGGACGTATATCGCGCGCCTGTTCTTCGTGAAAAAGCCCGAAGGCGGCAGCGAGCCGCTGGGACGGCGTATCGTCGAAATGCCGGACGATGTCGAACATTTCGAACTGCGCGACTCGCGCTCGCAATTCACCGCCTACGTGCCGGTCGGCAGCGTTGCCCGAGGGGAAGCGCTGGCGAAGCCCGGTGGCGACGGCACAACCCTGCAGTGCGCGATCTGCCACGGCGCCGATCTCAAAGGCGTTGGCCCGATCCCCGGTATTGCCGGCCGCTCGCCGAGTTATATCGTACGCCAGCTCTTCGACTTCAAACACGGCGCACGCGCGGGCGCGGGCAGCGCGCTCATGAAACCGGTCGTCGAAAAACTCACGGACGACGACATGAGTGCGCTCGCGGCGTACGCCGCATCTCTGGCGCCTTGAAGCGCAGGACGCCTCAAGCCGTCCTGCGCGGTTAATGGCGGCAAGCAATCGCTGCGCGGTTGAATGACGCGGATGCTGCAGCCCGGAAGGAGCGCAGCGTATTCCGGGAATCAGGACTGGCTTTTTCCCACCGGCGCGGCGTGATCGCGGGCGTCGTCGCCTGACACACAGGCCCGCGCATCCGCCAGCGGCGCCTCGTGGTTGTGGTCGCAGCCATCGCCACCGCGCGCACAGGTCGGCGCGGCTACCGCCAGCGCCGTTGCCGCGGCAACGATCGTGGTGTTGTCCGCGCCCGGCACATAACCGATCTGCTTCATGTACATCGCCAGCACCGTATCCATCGAGCCGGCGTGCTGGACGAACCATTCGGCCATTGCTTCGGCCAAGGTCGCAGCGAGCTGGACCTGGCCGTCGGCGACGCGCTTGCGTACTTCGCGCGTCACTTCGAGCACGTTGGCGTGTTCGCCCTGGTGGCAGCCGAGCGGCGGGAAAGCGATCTCGCGCATCCAGCGCTCTTCCTGGCCGAAATGTTCCTCGGTGTGCGTAATGAATGCGTCAAGGCTGGCGAGCAGACCGTCCTCGCTTGCGGCACCGACGCGATTCAATAATTCGACGAACTCGCGATGCGTGTCGTCCATGGTGGACTGGTCGACTGAAAGTGCACCGGACCATTCGAGCAGGGGTTTGTTCACACGGTTCTCCGTTTCAAGAGCCGCCAGCATACCAGCAGATTGCGCCGCCGCCACTTGATGCAGATCATGTGACGCGGAACTACGCTGTAGAATACGCATCCAGGCAACCGCCCCGCCGCCCTACCGAAGCATATGAATTCCCGCGATGACCTGCACGACCGCCGTGACGCTATTGTTATTCGCGGCGCGCGCCAGAACAACCTGAAAAACCTGACGCTGGCGCTGCCGCTCAACGAGCTGATCGTCGTCACCGGGGTGTCAGGTTCGGGCAAATCTTCATTGGTGTTCGACACGCTTTACGCCGAGGGCCAGCGCCGCTACGTCGAGACTTTCTCGCCGTACGCGCGCCAGTTCCTCGACCGCATGGACAAGCCGCAGGTCGATGCCATCGACGGCATTCCTCCGGCCATCGCCATCGACCAGACCAATCCGGTGCGCACCTCGCGCTCGACGGTCGGTACCATGACCGAGTTGAACGATCACCTGAAACTGCTGTTCGCGCGCGCCGCGCAACTGTTCTGCCGCGGCTGCGGCCTATCGATACACCGCGACACGCCGGCGAGCATCCTCGCGGCGCTGCAGACGCGCGCAGCGAGCGCCGGCGATCCGCGCCTGATCATCACGTTTCCGGTGGCAGTACCGAAAAATTTTTCGGAGAAGGAAGTGCTGGCGCTGCTGGCGGCGCAGGGTTATGACCGCATCCACCGCAAGGAAAAAAATCTGCTGGAGATGGTGCAGGACCGTTTCCGGTTCGGCAGCGTTGAGCCGGCGCGCGTGGTTGAGGCG
>JANXSE010000103.1 GCA_025356695.1 Betaproteobacteria bacterium | reverse complement strand
ACCCAGCGCGCGCGCACTTCTTCGGATTTCATGATGTCGGTGATTTCGCGGTTGAGTTTCTCGACGATGGCGCGCGGCGTTTTCGCTGGCGCCAGCATGCCGTACCAGTAATCGAAGCGGTAACCGGGAAGGCCCGACTCGGAGATAGTCGGAATGTCCGGCAGTTGCGGCGCGCGTTTGGCGCCCGATACGCCGACCGCCTGCGCGCGGCCCTCTTTCACCAGATTGAGCGCACTGGCCAGCGGCGAAAGAAAGAACTGCACGCGGCCAATCATCGTTTCGGTGATCGCCTCGGGGATACCCTTGAACGGCACATGCACGACGTCGATGCCCGCCATGTTCTTGAACAACTCCGCCGCGAAGTGCGCGCCGCTGCCGATGCCCGCCGAGGAAAAATTGAATTGGCCCGGCTTCGCCTTCGCCAGCGCGATCAGATCCTTCGCCGATTTCGCACCGAGCGCCGGCGACACCAGCAGCAATGCCGGTCCACTCGCCGTCATCGTGATGCCGGCGAAGTCCTTCACCGTGTCATAAGGAAGTTTCGCGTAAATCGCCGCCGCCACCGAGTGCGCATTCGATACCGACAGCAGCGTATGACCATCCGGATTCGCATTGGCGACGATGTTGGCGGCGATGGTGCCGCCCGCACCGGGCCGGTTGTCGGTGACGACCTGCTGGTGCCAGCGCTCGGCGAGTTTCTGTCCGATGAAACGCGCCGTGATGTCAGGGCCGCCGCCCGGCGTGAAGCCGATGACGAAACGGATCGGGCGCTGCGGAAATTTTTCCGCGGCATCGGCGGCCACCGCTGCGGATGCGCAGGCGGCAAGCGCCGCGACCGCAGCGACCTGAAGCAATTTGTCCATGCAAAAATCCTCCGTGCCGCTACATTACCATCGAACGCCGTCGCGGTGAGCATGCCGGCGCAGCGCGGCCGGCACACCTGCATGCTACAGTAGCGCCCTCGATTTTCAGCTGGCAGGCCATGTATCAAGCAAAAATTTCCCGCGTTGCGATACGCAGCATTGCGATTGCCGCCGCCGTCATCTGCGCCGTCGGCAGCGCAGCTGCGCAGGATTACCCGTCGAAACCCGTACGCATCGTCGTGCCCTTCGCGCCAGGCGGCGGCACCGATCTGTCGGCGCGCATCATTGCGCAGAAACTGACTGAAAGCCTCGGTGCGAACTTCGTTGTCGACAACCGTCCGGGGGCGGCCGGTATTGTCGGCACAGAAATTGTCGCCAAAGCCAAACCCGACGGTTACGCGCTGCTGGTGGTGAGCAGTAGCCACGCCATCAACCCGGCGATGTATCCGAAGCTTCCCTACGACACCGTGCGCGACTTCGTACCGGTCTCGCTGCTGTTATCGGGGCCGGCGCTGCTGGTCGCGCATCCGTCGTTGCCGGCAAAGAATGCGCGCGAACTCATCGCGCTGGCCAAAGCGAAGCCGGGCACGCTGACCTTCGCCTCGGCCGGGCACGGCACGCCACCGCACATGGGCGGCGAACTGTTCAAAGCACTGGCGGGCATCGACATCACGCACATCCCCTACAAGGGCAACGGCCCCGCCTACACCGATTTGATGGCGGGTCAGGTCTCGCTGATGTTTCCGAACATTGCCACCGCTATCCAGTATGTGAAGATCAACCGCATGCGCGCGCTCGGCGTCGGCAGCAAGCAGCGCTCGGCCATCGCGCCGGAAATTCCGACCATCAACGTATCGGGCCTGCCCGGTTTTGAAATGAGTTCGTGGTTCGGCCTGCTCGCACCGGCGGGCACGCCAGCGACGATCGTCACGCGTTTGCAGCAGGAAATTGCGCGCATCTTGAAGCAGGCCGAGGTGCGCGAAAAACTCTTCGCGCAGGGCGCCGAACCGGTCGGCAGCACGCCGCAGGAATTCACCGCCTTCCTCAATGCCGAATCGGCGCAATGGGCGAAGGTGATCAAGTCCTCCGGATTAAAACCCGAATAATGCATATTCGCAGGGGGCGCGACGCGCCCAACCCGCGCCAGGCACAACAACGTGCTTCTCGCAGGCGGGTCGCCTGCGCCACAACCCAGGCGCCCGCTCTATCCTGAATCCTGCAGTCACACCTTCCAGCCGATCCATTCGCAAATGCCGCGCCCCATGATCCACTCCATGTCCTGCGCGGAGAAGAACGGCATGTGTTCGGTGAACATGGTGACGCAGTCCTTGAGCGGGCACGGCAGGCGCGACAGATCGGAACCCCAGAACATGCGTTTCGGCCCGAAGGCGGCGTGCACCTGCTTCAGATAGGGATGCCAGAATTTGAACGGGTATTGGTCGGTCGTGAATTGCGGCAGGCAGCTCGTCTTCACGGCAATATTCGGGCGCTTGCCCAAGGCCAGCAGCTTGTCGAATTCGCCGAGGCCGGCTTCGTCCTTCGTGTTGTTCAGACCGAGGTGGTCGATGATCAGCTTCAGACCCGGATGCCGTTCGGCCACCGCGTCGATGAAATGCAGGTCGGGGTGCTTCACCAGCATCATGATCGGCACACCGGCTTTTTCGGCAGCGGCCCACACAGGGTTCATTTTGCCTTCGGCCAGCAGCGGCCGCATCGACGGGCGGTGAAAGGTAAAACGCAGGCCAAGCAGGCCCGGCGTTTTTTTCAGATTCGCGATCTGTTCGGCCGCATCCGGCGCTTCCGGATCGAAACGCCCCATCGCGGCGAATTTGTCCGGATACTTTTGCGCAGCGGCGATCACCACGTCGTTGCGGTCACCCTCGAACGACGGCGGCACCAGCACCGAGCGCGAGACGCCGGCCTTCTGCATTTCGCCAAGCAGTTCCCCGGCGGTGATCGGTGTGGCGCGGTGCGGTTCATGACGCGCGGGCCACGGCCGCTCGGGTGTACTGGCGGCCCAGATATGCACTTGTGCGTCGACGATCATCATGCCTGCGGCTCCTTCTTGTATGCGGAAAGGGCGTGAGTATATCGCAGCGATGCACTGCGTTTTCGCGCCGACCGGAATGCTTATTGATCCGCAGCGAGAAAATCCAGCACGATGCGGTTGAACTCGTACGGGTTGGCTTTCGAGAAGGAATGACCGCCGCCGTGCGGAATGACGAGCTTCGCGCCAGGAATAGCGCGCGCGAGATACTCGGCGTGGTAACTCGGTGTGATGTAATCGTTGTCGCAGGTCAGCACCAGTGTGGGCGCCTTGATTTTCGCCAGTCCGGCGCGGCGATCGAAAGCCAGCAGCGCGTTGATGCGACCGACCGAGATATCGACCGAACTGCTTTTGGTTGGCGCGATTTTCTGTTCCTCGGTAATTTCGTCGTCGTGGCTGTTGACGTATTCCGGCGGATAGAGGAACAGCGGGTGAAACATGGCGTGTAGTTCGGGCCCGCACTGCTGGTACATGGCGCGGCGCGCCTCGAACAGGCGGCGAAACCACGGATCGCAATGCGTCCACGTGCTCGACAGCACCAGCCGCGCAATGCGCTGCGGCTGCTCGATCGCCAGCGTCTGGCCGATGGCGCCGCCGGTCGAAAGGCCGACGATGTGCGCGCGTTCGATCTTGAGGCCATCCATCAGCGCCGCCAGTTCAGCCGCCATCTGGTCGACGGAAAACGTTTTCTGCAGGCGGTCGCTGCCGCCGGTGCCGCCGGTGCCGCGTTGATCGAAAGTAACCACCTTGTAGCGCTTGGCAAACACCGGCACCTGCGCCTGCCAGTAGCGCGCTACGCCATTGAGGCCGCTGACGAAAATCAGCGGATGGCCTTCGCCGGCCACTTCGTAGTTGATCTCCCCGCCTTGATATGCAAGCTTCGGCATTGCGCGTTCTCCCCTTGATTATTTGATCAACTCGCCTTCGCCGACAAACTGCAGCCGCGCCAGATGCGCGTAGAGTCCGTCGGCGCGGATCAGTTCTTCATGCGTGCCCATCGAATGGATACGGCCGTGCTCCATGACGATGATGCGATCGGCCGTGCGCACGGTGGCCAAACGGTGCGCGATCACCAGCGTGGTACGGCCGCGTTCGAGACGCTCGAGTGCGGCAGCCACATGGCGTTCGGATTCGGCATCGAGCGAACTGGTTGCTTCGTCGAGCAGCAGAATCGGGCGGTCGGCCAGCAGCGCGCGCGCAATCGACAGGCGCTGGCGCTGTCCGCCGGACAAACGCACGCCGCGCTCGCCGAGTTCGGTGTCGAAACCCTGCGGCAGGCGTTCGATGAATTCAAGTGCGTGCGCGGCAACGCAGGCTTCACGCACGTCTTCGGCGCTCGCAGCGGGCCGGCCGAAGCGCACGTTCTCGGTAACACTCGTGGCAAAAATCACCGGATCCTGCGGTACCAGTGCGATGGCGCGGCGCAGATCGTGCGGTTCGCAGTGGTGGAGGTCGGCGCCATCAATCAGAACGCGTCCCGATTGCGGATCGTAGAAGCGCAGCAACAGCGCAAACAAGGTCGATTTTCCCGCGCCCGACGGTCCGACCAGCGCGACGCGTTCACCCGGATCGACCGAAAACGACAACGGACCTGCAGCGACCGTCTCCGGCCGCGTCGGATAGGCGAATACGATTTCGTCGAAACGGATTGTTCCATTGATGCGTTCCGGCAACTGCAGCGGCGGTTGTGCAACTGTCAGTGCAGGTTTTTCGTCGAGCAATTCCATCAGGCGTTCGGTGGCGCCGGATGCACGCTGGATTTCGCCCCACACCTCGGACACCACGCCGGCGCTCGCCGCGACAATGCCCGCATAGAACACGAAGGCCGACAACTCGCCAGCGGTGAGCCGCCCTTCGAACACGTCATGCCCGCCGATCCACAGAATCACGCCGACTGCGCAGAAACCGATCAGCATCACCAGCGAAATCAGCCACGCCTTGACGCGTACGCGGTCAACACCTGTCAGGTAAGCGGCTTCCGCGGCGGCAAAGAAATGATCGCGCGTGCGGCCTTCATGGCGGTACGCCTGCACGGTACGGATTTCGTGCAGCGATTCGTCGATGTGCGCGGTGACGTCGGCGACGCGGTCCTGATTGGCGCGGGAGAGACGGCGCACGCGCCGCCCCATCAGCAGGATCGGGATGAGTGTCGCCGGCACACCGAGCACGATCAGCGCGGCGAGTTTGACGCTGGTGGCGAACAGCATCGCCAGCGCACCCAGCATCATCAAGCCGTTCCTGAGAAACATCGAAAAACCGAAACCGATGACCTGGCGGATCTGTTCGGTATCGTTGGTGATGCGCGAGGAAATCTCGCCGGTGCGCGAGACATCGAAGAAGGATGGCGACAGCGTCAGCACGTGGGCGAAGGCCGCGCAGCGCAAATCGGCGATGATGCGCTCGCCCACGCTCATCATCAGATAAAAACGCGTCCACGTCGCGACGGCCAGCAGGATCGCCACCGCCACCACTGCGGCCAGCGCAGCGTTGAGCAACTGCGGATCGCGGCTGCCGAAACCGGCGTCGATGACATGGCGCAGGCCCTGACCAAGCGCCAGCACGCAGCCCGCCGCCGTCATCAGCGCAAAGAGCGCGATGAGCACGCGTCCGCGGTACGGCGCGACGAAACGCCACAGGCGCCTCAGGTGCGCAAGCGACGACCGCTGTGCCTCCGGCCTGCCTTCCGCCTCACCGCTCACTCCATCGTCCTTACTGCTTGTAAGACGGTTGCGTGCGGTCGAGCATGCGCAACAGCGCGCGCCACTCGCCTTTTTTCTCCTGATAGCCGGGGCGCTCGAACTGGCGCGCGACTTTTTCGGCAACCTCAGGCGGCGGCATGCGCAACTTCGAACCGCCGGCCAGCGCGCTGATCTGCGCCTGGCAGGCGCGTTCGAGGTAATACATGTAATCGAAGGCCTGGCGCACCGTGGTGCCACAGGACAACAAGCCGTGATTGCAGAGAATCATGGTCATGCGCGTGCCGAGGTCTGCGATCAGGCGCTGCTGTTCATCGAGATCGAGCGCCACGCCTTCGTAATCGTGATAACCGACGTTGCCGGTGAGCCGCATGGCGTGCTGCGAAATCGGCAGCAGGCCGTGCTCCTGCGCGGAAACGCCGACACCGGCGGCAGTATGCGTATGAATGACGCAATTGATTTCGGGCCGGCCGCGGTGCACGGCGCTGTGAATGACGTAACCCGCCGCATTGATGCCAAGGCCGGTCGGGTCATCGACGATTTCGCCGTCAGCAGTGACCTTGACCAGGTTCGATGCGGTAATTTCGTCCCACAACAAACCGAAGGCGTTGATCAGAAAATGATGCGGCTCGCCGGGCACGCGCGCCGAGATGTGCGTGTAGATCAGGTCGGTCATGCGGAAATGCGCGGCCAGCCGGTAACAGGCGGCGAGATTGACGCGCCACTCCCATTCTTCAGCACTGACACGCTCCTGCAGGGACGGCACACCGAGAGGATCTATCATCATGTTCATCTGCTGCTCCTTCGTTTGACGAGCGGGCTCAAATTTGCGAACGCGTATTATCAACCGGACGGGCGCACGGCGCAAAACCGACAACGCCGACCGCTGCCGAATCAACGTAGAATCACCGCTCGTCAGGCGATACGGGGAGCGCAGAGCATGAGCGGCACAGGAGAGTTCACAGGAAAAGTGGCAGTCATCACTGGCGGCGCGCGCAACATCGGCCGCGCGCTGGCGCTGGACATGGCGGCGGCCGGCGCCGCAGTGTGCATCAATTCGCGCGGCTCTCAATCCGAACTCGCCGCGCTCGTCGCCGAAATCAAAACCGCCGGCGGCCGCGCCATCAGCCATGTCGGCGATGTCACCGATCCCGTCGCCGTCAAACAGATGGTGCAGGCCACAGTCGAGGCCTTTGGCCGCATCGACATCCTCGTCAACGGCGCGGTGGTACACGTGGTCAAACCGTTTCTTGAAATCACGCCGGAAGAATGGCACAAGACGATCGCCGTGGTGCTCGACGGCGCCTTTCACTGCACGCAGGCCTGCCTGCCCGAAATGCTCAAGGCCGGCGGCGGCAGCGTCATCAACATGGGCGGTGCGGCGGGGCATCTGCCGTTGTGGCGGCGTGCACCGACTTCGGCGGCCAAGGCCGGCCTGGCCGGCCTCACCCGCGCGCTGGCGCAGGAATTCGCCGCGCACAACATCAATGTCAACTGTGTCGCGCCCGGCCCGGTCAACACCGAACGCAGCACGCCGCTGACCTTCGACATGAAACAGATCCCGGCTGGACGCTTCGCTGAAATCGGCGAAGTCACCGCCATGATCAAACTGCTGTGCGGGGCGCAGGGTCGTTACATCACCGGCCAGACGATCCACGTCAACGGCGGTTTTTACATGAACAACTGAGGCATGCCCGCCGCGCCGCCCGCGCCGGCTTTGTGTCATGATAAGCACCGGCGCACGCAATAAAAACCAAACGGCGGCGCCACCAACCGGGAGGACCACCATGCGCTCGATTTTCGTTTCGCTTGCAGTCACGTTTTTGCCGGCCCTGCTCACTGCATTGCCGGCCCACGCCGCCGAAGACAGCTATCCCTCGCGCACCATCCGCTGGGTCGTGCCCTATCCGCCGGGCGGCACCACCGACATCCTGGCGCGCATCATGGCGCAGCGTTTGTCGGAACGCGTCGGTCAGCAGGTGGTCGTCGACAACCGCGGTGGCGCCGGCAACAACATCGGCACCGACATTGCGTTGAAGGCACAGCCCGACGGTTACACGCTCCTGCTGGTGAATCCGGCCAACGCCATCAATGCGACGCTCTACACGAAGCTGCCGTTCGACTTTCTGCGCGATTACGCGCCGGTAGCCGGCATCATCCGCGTTCCCAATGTGATGGAGGTCACCAATTCACTGCCGGTGAAAACTGTGGCGGAATTCATCAGCCACGTCAAAGCCAACCCGGGCAAGGTGATCCTCGCCTCGTCGGGCAGCGGCACTTCGGTGCATCTGTCGGGCGAGCTGTTCAAATCGATGACCGGCATCGAGATGACGCATGTGCCGTACAAGGGCGCGGGACCGGCTTTCCCCGACCTGATCGGCGGGCAGGTGCACGTCATGTTCGACAACATGCCTTCCTCCATCGAATTTATCAAAGGCGGCAAGCTGCGCGCGCTCGGCGTCACCACGGCGAAACGTTCGGCACAGCTGCCCGACGTGCCGACCGTCGCCGAGACCGTGCCGGGTTACGAAGCCAGCGCGTGGTTTGGTGCCGGCATGCCGAAAGGTTCGCCGGCGGCGAACATCGCCAGGCTCAACCGCGAATTCAACGCCATCCTCGCCGAACCGAAAACGCGCGCGCGTCTGGCCGAACTCGGCGGCGAGCCGTTGATCGGCACACCCGCGGAGTTCGGTGCGATACACGCCGCCGAAACCGAAAAATGGGCGAAGGTCGTGAAGAGTTCCGGCGCCCGCGTCGAATAAATTCAAGAGGAGATCAAGACATGAAAACCGCACGATTGAAAGCGCTGGCGCTGGCCAGTGCGCTTGTTTCAGGCAGTGCGCTGTCCGCCGACACGCTCGTCAGCGAACGCCAGATCGGTGTGGACGCTGCGCTGATCGTTGCGCAGGCGGCGCTCGCCGCCTGTCGCGCGCACGGCAGCGTCGTTACCATCACCATACTGGATCGTGCCGACCGGGTAGTGGTCAGCCTGCGCGACGATGGTGCCAGCCCGCACAGCGTCGAGCACAGCCTGCGCAAGGCGCACACTGCGCTGACCTACAACATGCCCTCGAGCGAATACGGCAAGGGCGCGGTGGCCAATCCCGGCAGCGCCGGCACGCTGCATCTGGCCAATATCACCACCGCCGCCGGTGGCGTGCCGATCCGCGCGGGCGACACGCTGGTCGGCGCGATCGGCATTTCCGGCACGCCCGGCGCAAAAGGCGGCGGCAGTGCCGATGAAGGTTGCGCCAAAGCCGGCCTCGAAAAAATCGCCGGCGGCCTGAAGTAACGCTCAGCGCGCCGCGGCCGGCGCGCTTTTCCAGACATCAATGATCGGTTGCGCCGCGGCAGCGCGGCCGATTGCCGGCAAACCGAACATTTCGGTCAGCGTGCGCAGCACGCTGTAGTGATCAATGCGCCGCGCGTAGGTGCCCTGCTTCACCATCGGCCCGACGAATACCGTCGCAATGCGGTTGCCCTCGCTATCGTCGTCTTCGTCGAAAGTCAGAATCAGCAGGCTGTTGTTCTTCTCCGCCCACTGCACGTAACCGTCGAGGTTTTTTCGCAACCACTGGTCGCCGCGGATAATGGTGTCGGGTTCGCGCCCGTCGTGCATGTCGTTGAATTGATCGGGCACCACCAGCGAAACGGTCGGCAGTTTCGCGTAGTCGGCAGGGAAATCGGCGAAACGCAGATTGGCCGACGCCGCCACGTTATGCCCCTGCCAGTTGACCATCGGATTGTGTTTGCGCTGATAGTTGCCCTGCATGCAGCCAGTGAAACCGGCGGCGGGCATCGATTCGGAATACGTCGCGAAACTAAAACCCGCGCGCGCCAGCAGGCTCGCCAGGTTTTCAGTCTTGAACGTGAACGGACAAGAATTATCGTTCACACCCATCGTCGAGCCGGCAAACAAGGCGAGGTAATTCGGCTGACTCGGGTGCGCCACACCAAACGACTGCGTAAACAGCGCGCCGCGGTTGGCCAGTGCATTGACGTACTGCGCCGCCATATTGCCGATGATGTGCGAAAAGGCGCGGTTTTCCTCGGTGACGATGACGACGTGATCGGGCCGCGGCAGTTTTTGCGCGGATGCTTGTGCGGCACAAACGAAGGCCGCGCCGGCGCAGTACAGCGCAATGCAGAACCGAAGCGCGCGCGGCATCGGACTACTGCGGCTGGAAATTGATGTCGCGGATCAGCTTGCCGTATTTGGCGTAATCGCTTTTCAGCACCGAGGCGAAATACTCGGGCGACTCGTTGACGATGAAGAGGCCGGCCGAGGTCAGTTTGTCCTTCACATCGGGCAGCGACATCGCGCGGTTGATCTCCTGGTTGAGCAGCGTGACGATTTCGCGCGGCGTGCCGGCCGGCGCAATGAAGCCGAACCAGCCGCGCGAATCGTAACCAGGCACGCT
>JANXSE010000069.1 GCA_025356695.1 Betaproteobacteria bacterium | reverse complement strand
TCGAACTCGCCGACCCGCGCGAACGCTACGATGTGGTCGTGCTGTCGGAACGCGCCGACATCAGCGTCTGGTGCGATTACACCAAAGGCAAAATCGTCTACGACCTGATCGATTCGTACCTCGCCATCCCGCGCAGCAACCTGAAGGGGCAACTGCGCGGGATGGCGAAATTCGTCACGCGCCAGCACCGCCGCCCGCGTTTGAACCACTGGCGCGCAATCGAGGCCATGTGCCGGCGCGCCAATGCAGTGGTCTGCACGACTGCCGAACAAAAACGCGATATCGAAAATTATTGCGCCAACGTCCACATCATTCTCGACAATCACGCCGCTGTCACGCGCCGGATCAAAACGGATTACGCGGCAGGCGCGGTTTTCCAGCTGGTGTGGGAGGGCCTGCCGGCCACCCTCGATTCGCTGCTGCTGATCAAGGACGCGCTGCGCGCATTCGGGCGCCAACACGCTTTTGCACTGAACGTGGTGACCGATCCGTTTTATTACCGCTACCTCGGCAGATACGGCCGCCGCAACACGCTCGACATCATGCGCGGGCTCGGCACGCAGGTTACACTGCACGAATGGCACGAAGACATCTGCGCCGACATCATCTGCAAATCCGACGCCGCGATCATTCCACTTGATTTGCGCGATCCCTTCGCGGCAGGAAAACCCGAGAACAAATTACTGCTGTTCTGGCGCATGGGCGTACCGGCCGTTGTGTCCGCCAGCCCCGCCTATGCGCGCACAATGGCCGCTGCCGGACTCGACGCTGCCTGCACCAGCTGCGATGACTGGTGCCGCGCGCTCGAATTGCTGGTCACGCAGGAGTCCGCGCGTGCCGAGGCAGGCCGGCGCGGCCGCGCCTATGCCGAAGCCAATTTCAGCGAAACGCAGTTGCTCGCGCGCTGGGACGCCATGTTCGCCTCAATCCTGATGCCATGACACGCGGAGCTCTCTGATCATGTGCGGCATCACCGGTTTTTTTTCGCCACGCGCAGCACAGTCTGCCGACGCCATGCAGGCAGTCGTCGCGCGCATGGCCGCCACGCTCGCGCAGCGCGGGCCGGACGAACAGCGCGTGTGGGCGGACTCCGCCGCCGGCTGCGCGCTCGGCCACCGCCGCCTGTCGATCCTCGACCTCTCGGCACAGGGCGCGCAGCCGATGCACTCGGCCTGCCAGCGCTATGTCATCGTCTTCAACGGCGAGATCTATAACCATGGCGCATTGCGCGACGAACTCGAACGCGCCGGCGCGGCGCCGGCGTGGCGCGGGCACTCTGATACCGAAGTCATGCTCGCCGCCATCACGCACTGGGGCCTGCACGACGCGACCACGCGTTTCACCGGCATGTTCGCCTTCGCCTTGTGGGACCGCCGGGAACGCACACTCTCGCTGGTGCGCGACCGCGCCGGCGAAAAGCCGCTTTATTACGGCTGGGCCGGCGACAGTTTTTTATTCGGCTCGGAACTCAAAGCACTGCGCGCACACCCGGCGTGGCAGGGCAACATCGATCGTGACGCACTGACATTGTTCATGCGTCACGCGTATGTGCCGGCACCGCATTCGATCTACGCCGGTGTGCGCAAGCTGCCGCCGGGCGCCCTCGTCACACTGCGCGCCGGCGCCGCCCGCGGTGATTTCCCCGCCCCCGTTCTCTACTGGGACGCGGCCGCGATGGCGCGCGCAGGTCAATCCGCGCCGTTCAGCGGCAGTCTCGATGAAGCAGTGAACACCCTCGAACAAAAACTGCGCGCAGCGGTGGCCGGCCAGATGGTTGCCGATGTGCCGCTCGGCGCCTTTCTTTCCGGCGGCATCGATTCGTCGACAGTGGTGGCGCTGATGCAAGCGCAAAGCGCACGGCCGGTCAAAACCTTTACGATCGGTTTCGCCGAGGACGGATACAACGAAGCGAAACACGCCGCCGCCGTGGCAAAACATCTCGGCACCGAGCACCGCGAGCTTTACGTCAGCGCGCAGGACGCGCTCGACGTCGTGCCGCATCTGCCGCACTTATACGACGAACCTTTCGCCGACTCGTCGCAGATCCCGACGCATCTGCTGGCACGCCTGGCGCGACAACAAGTCACCGTCAGCCTCTCGGGTGACGGCGGCGATGAATTGTTCGGCGGCTATACGCGTCATGACTGGAGCGGCCGTCTGTGGAACAGCATGCGTCGCTATCCGCGCCCCTTGCGCGCCGGCGCGGCAAAGCTCGCGACAGCTGCATCGCCTGCCGCATGGGACCGTATATTCAGCGCACTCTCGCCGCTGCTGCCGCGCGGATTGCGCCAGAGCCATCCCGGCGAAAAACTGCATAAGGCCGCCGGTGTCTTCGGCGCCGGCAGCGCGCAGGAGATTTATCTGCGCCTCACCTCGCAATGGCAAAATCCAGCGACAGTGGTGATCGACGGCTTCGAGCCGGCGACCGCCGCGCACGAAGCCGCAGCCTGGCAGGTCGGCGCCGACATCGCGCACAGCCAGATGTACCTCGATCTGATCAGCTATCTGCCCGACGACATCCTGGTCAAGGTCGACCGTGCAGCGATGGGTGTGAGTCTCGAAACACGCGTGCCCTTTCTCGATCACCACGTGATCGAATTCGCCTGGCAACTGCCGTTGGCGATGAAAATCCGCGCGGGCCAGGGCAAATGGCTGTTGCGCCAGCTGCTCTACCGTCACGTGCCGGCGCCGCTGATCGAGCGACCGAAGACGGGTTTCGGCGTGCCGATAGCCGCGTGGCTGCGCGGTCCGCTGAAAGCATGGGCAGCCGACTTGCTCGATCCGGCGCGCCTGGCGCGCGAAGGTTATCTGCGGCCGGAGTTGATTACGCCGGTCTGGCGCGAACATCTTTCCGGCTGCGCCAACCGGCAGCATGAATTATGGAATGTACTGATGTTTGAATCGTGGCTGGCGACGCAGCAATGAACACACCAAAACAATCCCGGAAAATTCTATATTTCGCCACCGAAGACTGGGCCTTCTGCCTGCACCGGCTGGCGCTGGCGCGCGCCGCGCGCGAAAGCGGTCACGATGTGGTCGTCGTCACGCGCGTGCGCGATCACGGCGCACCGATCACCGCTGCCGGCCTGCGTCTCGTGCCGCTCGAACTGTTGCGCGGCGGCATGCGGCCGTGGGAGGAACTGCTGACACTCTTCAGACTCATGCGGATTTATCGCCGCGAACGCCCCGACCTCGCGCACCATGTCGCGATCAAGCCGGTACTCTACGGTTCGCTGGTGGCCGCACTGACCGGTGTGCCGGCCGTGGTCAACGCGCTCACCGGCATGGGGTTTCTGTTCACCTCGCAACGGCGGTTTGTGAAAATACTGCGGCCGCTGGTCGAATGTGCGCTGCGCATATTGCTCAACCGCCGCGACAGCCGCGTGATTTTTCAGAATGCCGACGATCTCGCCACGCTGACGGCAAAACAGATCG
>JANXSE010000056.1 GCA_025356695.1 Betaproteobacteria bacterium | reverse complement strand
GGTTGCTGCGCGGGATGGCGAGGTACGAATCGATCAGGTCGTAGACGATTTTGCCTTTGGTGTAATCGCACCAGACGCTGATGTCGGCGCGTTCCGACAGCACGACCACATCGTAGCGTTCGCGCGGGTCGGCGAGTTCGAGGTGGATGCCGCGTTGCTGCGCGTAATTGGCGAAACGCCGGCGGTCGCCGGGCATCTGCAGCGATGTCGAATAGGGAACGAAGCCGACGCGCAGGTCTTTCAATGCCGGCATGTCAGGCCTTGTTCGTCCCGGCCGAGGACCACTTGGCGAATTCGGCGATGTTGCGGATACCCGGCAGCGGCTTGAGTCCACCCCATTGCTGTTCGATGTCGCTTTTTGAGGCCCGCGTAAAAAAGCGCATCAAGCGCTGCCAGCTCTGGCCGTCGAATACCGAGGCGGCCAGACCGCACCAGTCGCGCAGACTGAGGCGGCCGAAATTGCCGAGCAATTCCGCGGTTGCGATGCTGCCGAGATTGCGCTGCATCAGCCACGCATAGACCTGGCGCCGCACATAGCCAGCGCGGTCGATGCGGACGCCGTGCAGTTGCGCCGGAAAGTTTTTCTCCAGCATGCTGAGCCAGACATGCATGCCGTTCAGCAGTTCGTTACCGGGCAGGCGCCCGGGGAAGTTTGCGTTGATGCCCAGATAGGCCAGGCCGCTGGCCTGCTGATTGCTGTAGACGTAATGGCCGAATGATTTTGGTGAAACGCCGATGACTGCCAGTCGCTCCGGCACGAAAACCCATTTCGGCGCCAGCAGCAGCAGGCTGTTCAACGCAAAATGATCGGGAAACGGCGGCTGGAAAAGTCCGCCCGGCACCAGGTTGGCGGCCTGCCTGCGCACCAGCGTGGTCTGCATGTTCAGCGGTATGCGCACGCGAAAGCGGAACATGTCGCGGACGATGGCGCGGCGCAAATCGGGCGCCAGCAGCATTTCGCGGTCGAGTGCCGGCTCATAGTGAAAATGCTGTTCACCGTAGTAGCTGTTGTCGTCGTTGTCGATCGAACCCGGCGCCACGTATGAATAAGCGTTGTAGATGACGCAGTCAGGCTGTGCATGGCGCGCAATGATCGTTTCGAGCCGCCGTAAACTGCCGGGCAGCAGGCAGTCGTCGTCGCCCATCATCAACAGATAGTCACCGGTCGCGGCTTGCAGCGCGTTGTTCCAGTTGTCGGTGACCGGCTGCGGTGCGTCCAGGCGCAGGATACTGACCCGCGGGTCGCTGCGCCAGCGCTCCAGAACTGCCGGTGTGTCGTCGGTATTTGCGTTGTCGGAAACGATCAATTCGAGATCGGCATCCTGATCGAGAATCGACCGGATGCAGTTGTCGATGAACGGGCCGCCGTTGCGCGTGGGCAACAATACCGAAAACCGCGTCATGCGGGCTGCTTCCGAAAAATCAGAGTATAGGTGCTGCCGCGCATGGGGCGGGACTCCAGCGGGCGCAGAAGCAGACTCAATGCGAGGCCGGCAAGCAGACCGATGGCCGTGCCGATCCGTCCCGGGATGCGGTTCATGATCAGGCGCTGCCAGCCGAAGCGGTTCCAGCTGCGCGCGTCAGCGTCATCGCTGTCGAGCAGACAGGGCCGCAGGCCGTGCCGGCCGGCCCGCTCGATCAGCAACGGTGCGGGCAGCAGATGCAGATGTCGCGGCGCATCGACGTGCGGCCAGGCTTTGCCCATCCATGCAAATTGACAGGCGTCCGGGTTGGGCGTGCTCAGCGCCAGCAGCCCCCCCGGCGCGAGTTGCGCCGCCGCCGCGTCAATAAATTCAAGCGGGGCCTCCAGATGTTCGATGACCTGCCACAAGGCGATGACGTCAAAAGACGGCAATTGCGCCATGGCGGCGAGCGTCTCGGCGCTGCCGATCGCCTGCACGCCGACGGTTTGTTCGAGAAAGTCCCGGCAGCGTGCATCGCGTTCGATGCAGGTCACGCTGAAACCTTCGCGTTTTGCACGCAGCGCGAAAACGCCGAACGCCGGGCCGATTTCCAGCAGGCGGCCGCATGCGACGAAACGCTTGATGGCATCGATTTTGCAATTCTCGCGCGATGCCAGCCGTTGTAGCGCTTCAGCGGACGGAATCGCATAGTACTCTTCAGCGTAATAGGGTTGCAGGTCGGCGGGTGGTGTCGCGTTCGAAATCAATCCGCAGTGTCCGCAGCGCGCGTAAGCAAAAGTGCCCGCGCCGCCGCGGTTTTCGTCGCGCGCTTCAAACAACGGCGCTTGCAGCATCCCGCAGTGTGCGCAACGGGACGTTATCTGTTTTTTCCAAAAATCCATTGCCGGGCCGAATGCGGCGCGTCGTGAATATTTCGTGCAAGCGCCGCCGAGGCCGCATGTCCCGACAGCCAGAGGTAGGCAGCACACGCGCAGGCGAATCCGGCAATGCTGCCGGTGGTGCCGCCGATGAGGTGTGCGAGGAGGCGGCCGCCGGCAAAGGCAATGCCGCCGGCATAGACAAAAATCGCAACGTTCCGGTGCAACCAGCGGCGCGCCGGTCCGAGGTTCAGCGCACAGTGCACCCGCGGCAACACATGCGCGAGGTAATAGAGGTTGAGCGCCAGCCACGCAGCGCCCGCGCCGGCGATGCCGCCGAGCAGAATGCCGGCCAGCAGTGCCGGCACAAACAGCAGCAGACCGATGATGTTGGCGCGCAGAAACAGCAGCGGTTTGCCGGCCGCCACGGCAAATATGTAGCAGCTTGAAAATGCCGCGTTGAGGAGAAAGCCGGCCGCCAGCAATCCCAGTGACAGGTAAGCCGCGTCGGCCACCGCGGCGCCGACCCAGATCCGGAAAATATCGTGGCCGAAAAAAATGAGGGTCAGCGCCGCCGGCGTCAATACAAATCCCATGAGCTCGCTGATGCGCTCGTAGCGTTCGACAAGGACGCGGTCGTCGCCTGTGCCATGGCTGTGGGCAAACGCGGGCAGCGCGGCATTGTTGATGGCGGTTTGCAGCAGCGACAATCCCATGGCCGCCGTGTACGCCACCGAGTAATAGCCCAAGGCCTCCAGCCCAAGCAGATTGCCGATGGCGAGGCGGTCAACCTGCGTCAACAGCATGGCGAGCAGTGCAATCGCATACATCGTGGCGGAAAAGCCTGCGGTGCGGCGCAGGGCTGCAATCTTCAGCCGGGGGAGCCAATGCAGCGCCGGGTATGCGCAGAAGGCCGCGTATACAAAAGCGGCCAGTTCAAGCGCAGCGGTTGCCACATACCATTCGAGGAGCCACAGAAGATCGGGTTTGAAGAGCAACAGCGCCGTGCCGCCGCCCAGCCGCAGCGTCAGTGCGGCCGACTTGAGCGCGTTGAGCAGGCCCATGCGCTGCGTACCGCTGAGAATGCCGGCGTAGAGCGCGATCGGCCAGCGCAACAGGAGGTAGGCCGCAATCAGTTTGAGGGCGTCGACGATGGTCGCCGCAGGCAGCGATTCGGCCTTCAGCCACTGCGCGGGTATCGCCCCTGCGGACAACCACAACGCCGCAGCGACGGCCAGCGCCAGCAGCCAGTACACCGCGGCCGCTGAATTGACCAATGCGGCGCTGGCAGATACGCCTTTGCCGCTGTCATGCGCGACTTCCCGCGTCACGGTTGACGCCAGGCCGAAGTCCAGCGCACCGGCGACGATTTGCAGCACCGCGATCAGGCTGATCAGACCGTAGGACTCGATGCCGAGTGCCGCAATCTGCACGGGTGTTGCCAGCAGTACGAGCAGGGTGTTCCAGCCGCCGCCTGCCAGATTCGAGAGGATGTTGTTTTTCAGGATGAGGAAGGCTGGTTCGGTTTGGCTGCGAATCTGCAATAGACGCCGGCGCCTGGCGCTAGCGACCGCTTTTGGTGTGCTGTCGCCACCAGTCGATGCTCAGATCCAGTCCATGATCGAGGTCGATGGCGGGTTGCCAATGCAATTCGCCGGTCAAGCGTTTTGTATCGGCAACGACCAGCGGGATTGTCTTGTCGATGCCGTTGCCTGCCGCGAATTCCACCAGCGCCGGCCGGCCCAGCCTGGCGGTCAGGCGATCGGCAATGGCGCGTATGGAAACCGCATGGCCCGAACCGATGTTGACGGCGCCCTCGACACTGCTGTCGAGCAGGGCAACGAGCGCGGCGGCGACGTCCGCAACGTGCAGGTAGTCGCGTTGCAGATCGCCGCCCGTCAGCGCAACGCGCTCGCCGCGCAATTGCGCATTGATGATCAGCGGTACCAGGCGTCCGTCTTGTTCGCCCGGGCCATAGAGGTAAAAGATCCTGCCCCAGGCAAAACTGATGTCGCTGCGTCGCGCGGCCGCGGCGGCGATTGCATGGAATGCGTTCTTTGCCACGCCGTAGAGGCCCTGCGGTCGTAATGGCGTGTTGTCTTCGCTGCAGATTCCAGTGCTCCAGTCGTACTCGGCGCAACTGCCGGCGCAGACCATGCGGCGACCGCCGTGCGCGATGAAGGCACGCAGCAACACCAGACTGGCGCGCACCCAATCGACATTTTCGAGGGCCTGCCAGAAGAGGCCGTGTTTTGCGTACCACGCCAGGTGCAACAGGCTGTCCGGTTGCAGTGTGGCGAGCAGCGCGTTTGTCACGGCGTCGTCGAGCAAATCGACTTGATGCCAGTGCACTTCTTTTAGTGCCGGCGGTGTGCCGGCGGTGGTGGCATGGATTTCGTAACCGCGCGCCTGCAATGCAGCGAGGCAATGGCGGCCGATAAAGCCGCTGGCGCCCGTCACGAGTACGCGCCGCGGGTTCATGCGATGAAGTCCGGGTACTGGGCGTCGCGCGGCGCAATGACCGCCGGTGCCGCAGGCAGGCGGATGCCGAATGCGGGGTCGTTCCAGCGCACGCCGCGCGCGTGCTGCGGCGAGTATTTTCCGGCAATCAGGTAATGCACCGTGGTGTGTTCCTGAAGGGTCAGATAGCCGTGTGCAAATCCCGCCGGAATGTAGAGCGCCTGCGGTTCGCCGGCGCGCAGTTCGCAGCCGAACCAGCGTCTGAAACCGGGCGATTGCGGACGCAAATCAATCATGACGTCGAATATGGCGCCGGCGATGCAACTGACGAGTTTGGTCTGCGCAAAGGGCGCTGTCTGAAAATGCATGCCGCGCAGTGTAAGGGCACGGGTGTTATGCGCACTGCTGACCTGGTCGATCGATGAGATCAATCCGCGGCCGGCGAATACATCGCGCTCCCACAACTCGGTAAAGCTGCCGCGTTCGTCAGGAGCGGGGGCGTGTTCGACGAGCCATGCACCGGCCAGTCCGATGTCGGTGAATTTCACGCGATCACCTCGATTTTCGGCACCGGTATCACAAAGCGGCCGCCCCACTCGCGGATGTAGGCGAGTTCGGCGACGATTTCTTCCTTCCAGTTCCACGGCAGTATCAGCACGTAGTCGGGGCGTGTCTGCCGGATGACATCGGGGTGCCGTATCGGAATATGCGAGCCGGGCAGGTAACGCCCCTGTTTGCGCGGATTACGGTCTACCGTGTAGTCGATGACGTCCCGGCCGATCCGGCAATAGTTCAGCAATGTATTGCCTTTGGCGGGCGCGCCGTAGGCGATGATCGAGCGACCGGCTTGTTTTGCATTTTGCAGAAACTGCAACAGTTCGTTTTTATGCGCACGAACCCGCGCACCGAAATCGCGGTAAATAGCCGGCGCATCGAGCCCCGCGTTTGTTTCGCGCCGGCGCACCGCAGCGACGTGTTCCGCAACGGGATGCACTGCCGCGGCGGCGTGCTGCGCGTAGAGACGCAGCGATCCGCCGTGTGTCGCCAGATCCTCGACGTCAAACACGGACAGCCCGTGCTTGTGCAGGGCCCGTTCCGCGCTCAACATCGAAAAGTAGGAGAAATGTTCGTGATAAATCGTATCGAACTGGTTTTCATCAATCAGCCGCAGGAGGCTGGGGAATTCGATGCTCAGCACGCCGCCCGGTTTGAGCAACATCGACAGACCGCGCACGAAATCGTTGAGATCCGGCACGTGCGCGAGCACGTTGTTGGCGATCAGGAGATCGGCGGCAATGCCTTCCGCCGTCAGTGCGGCGGCCATCGGTGAACCGAAAAATCCGATGCGTGTCGGTACGCCGTGTGCAATTGCCGCGGCGGCCACATTGGCGGCCGGTTCCACGCCGAGAATCTGCACGCCGCGGGATTTAAACGCGCCGAGCATGCAGCCGTCGTTGCTTGCAATTTCGACGACACGGTGTTTTGCGGAGAGATGGAATCGATTTGCCGCGGCGCCGGCAAAAGCGTTGCAATGTTCGACCCAGCCGTCGGCAAAGGAGGAAAAATAGGCGTAGTCGCCAAAAATGTTCTGTGGCGTCTCGACCTCCGGCAACTGCACCAGAAAGCAGTGGTTGCAGACGAGCACATGCAGGGGAAACCGCGGTTCCGGTTGCGCGGGGTCAAGTGCGTCCAGAAATGCGTTCGCCAGCGGCGACTCGCCCAGATCGCAGAAACTCAGCGTAAGTGGCGCCGCGCAAAAGCGGCAAAGATGCTCGGTCATAGGTTCCGGCGCAAACGCCGTTTCTCCAGTGTCATCCAGATTGCGGCAAATCCAAGGGCCGCCAGCGTCATCAGATAACCGTAACGCATGCGGTAGAGCGATCCCATATTCGGCGTCACGCAGGCGTAGGCCACGATAAAAAAACAGCAGAAGCTCGTGCCAAACCAGAATTCGATGCGTGTCCGCCAGCGCCAGGCAGCCAGTGGAAGGCCGACAAGCAGCAGCGGATACAGCACCAGCATTTCGACCGCGGCCACCAGACGCATGGTCGTGCCGCCGGGACTTGTGCCGCGCGTGAACCAGTCCGCAGGAAACGGCGCCAGCAGGCCGACCTGCAGCGCGCGCGGCAGATAGGTCAAGACATCGCCCGCGCTGTGGAACTGCACGTCAATGTCGAGCATGCTGCCGGCAGTCCGGTACGATTCCGCAAGATATCCGGCGCGGGCAATGGCGAGGCGGATAAATGCCCGGTCGACGAAGGGCGGCAGGTTGGCGTTCGCTTGCCATGGCGCTCCCGCAATAATTTCGCCGCTCACCGGTACGCCGGGCGCGGATACTGTCGCCGCGACCGGCGCGGGTTCGAGGCGCATATCGCGCGGGGCCGTGGCCAGTGCCGCCAGCATGAGAATCAGCAGGCCGATAATGGCAATGCAGGGCAGGGTGGCGAGCGTGCCGCGGCGTGTACTGACAATCGCCTGCGGAATGGCAAACGCGGCGAATACCAGTGCGACCGGCAGCAGAAGCTGAAGGACATATAGCCGTGCCACACCCGCGCAGGCAATTCCGGCGACCAGCAGTCCGGCACAGACGCCGAGAGATGGCGCATCAGCATCGCCGCGTATCCGGCGTATCAGCATGGTCCAGCCGAGCAACGCAGCGAGCACGCCGGCAAAGAAATAGCCGTCTTTCTGAACCTGTGCGACCCATTGCAGTGAAGACGGAAAAACGATCCAGGGCAGCGCCGCGGCAAAGGCAACGGCCAAGCGGATGCCGAATTGCCTCATCAGCTGGATCAGAATGACGCCGCCGGTGGCATGCAATGCGGCGTTTACCGCGATCAGAGAGGCCGGCGAATCGCCAAAAAGATAGTAAAACGGCGCCGCCAGTCCTGCCGCGGTGTGGCCCTGCGGAGCGAGGCTCCACGCGGCCCAGCCGTGCGCGCGGATGCTTGCGGCCAGTTCTTTTGCGATGACGTGATAGCCGACAGCGTCGGTGCCGGAGAGCAAACCGCTGCCAGCGTGCAACCCCGGCACGAGGACCGGCAGCACCAGAAACTGCACGAGTACGATCGTGCACATGCTGTAGGCAGCGAACGCCAGCCACGCTGCAAGCAGGGGGCGCTTAAGCGCGCAAGTTAATGGCATGCCGGGTGACCTGGATTTTTCGCAATGTCGCGGGCAGCCTGTTTTCAAAGATCCCGGACACCGGTCATCTGTAAAAAGCTATGGAATTTTATGGTCGCTGGTAAAGCGGCCGCCAATTGCATAGTAAATAATTTTGGCAATCTCAAGAATGACGATCCGCGCCGAGTCCTGGTCTCTCCACCAATAAGGTTCAAAACGTTCATATGGGGTGGCGACGACTTGCAGCGATGTGCCGGTTCCCTTGAGCGCATCTTCGAAAATGATGCGCGCGCGACGTACATGGGTCGGCGATGTGACGATGAGCAAACGCAGGGGATGTGCGCCGATTTTTTCACGCATCGCAAGCGCTTCATCAGCAGTGCTCAGCGAGCGTGCACCAAAGTAATCGATATTTTCCGGCGCCACTTTTTTGTAAAGAAGCACCCGTAAATGCACTTGCTCTTCGGTGGGGATTACAAAGCCGTATTTTTCGAGTTTTGACTTGCGAGGTTCGCGGGCCGGGCGGCTGACCCAGATTTTCGGCGCCCATCCTTCCTGGTACAAATCAGCAGCGTACTCCGAGCGTTCGTAAGCCCCGGCCAGAACGACAATAACATCGGCCTGGCGAATTTCCTCGGCTGCCGGCACCAGCCAGAATCCGGTGGTAGCGATGGCGATGCCGGAGAACGCGACCGTGGCCAGCACCAGGTAAGCGAGCCATCGCAGGTAGTGTTTTCCGGTTTTGGCCGGCGTGCTCGGGTTCATGGTGCCCTGGAACCGCGCCCGCCGTGATAGTGAAGTATGCCCTGCCAGGTGCCGATCAGACGTCCGCAATCCATGACCAGACTGACGATGCCGCCGCCAAAGAGTGCGGCGACGGGGTTTTCACGAAAGAAGGCGGTGCTGCGCGCCTTCAGCAGCGGAATGACAAAGGTCCGCGCGAGAAAGTAGGCGGCGAACAGCGCGCTTGCCAGTACCGGCGCGGTCACCAGCAGGACGAGGAAGAGCAGCGACGCCGCTGCATAGAGATAAGGAACGTGGTAGCCGGGCAGTGCCACTGACGGCTTCGCATACAAAATGGATTTGCGAAACAGCTGCGGCAGGTTCGACGAGAAATTGGTGCCGATGTATTCGATCACCACATCCCCGTTGATGCCGCGGGGTATGCCCAGTTTCTTCAGTTGCAGCAGCCAGGCGGCGTCATAGCCGGCGCGCCGCCCTTC
>JANXSE010000357.1 GCA_025356695.1 Betaproteobacteria bacterium | reverse complement strand
TCGGCTTCGCTGCTGCCGCGCCACGATACATCGACCGCGATCACCACGTCAGCCCCCATGCGGCGCGCCACTGCGACCGGCACCCGGCTGGTAAGTCCGCCGTCCACATATTCGCGGCCTTCGATCAGCACTGGCCAGAATACCTCCGGGATGCTGCTCGACGCGCGTACGGCGAGGCCGGTGTTGCCGCGATTGAATATCGTCATCGCGTTGGTCGCGCGCTCGGTTGCAACAACCGCAAACGGACGCGGTAGCGCTTCGATCGATCGATTGGCGAGCGCCTTGTTGACGTAATCCTGCAACGCGTCGCCCTGCACGCGCCCCGGGCCGAAGAAAGTAAAGTCGATGAGATCGCTGTCCGCTATCGTGAGCGCCATCGCTTCGAGCGCTCGCGCATCGGTGCCGCCCGCGTACAATGCCGCCACCACAGATCCCGAACTGCTGCCCACCACGATATCGACGCCGATGCCCGAGGCTTCGAGCACCTTGATCACACCGACGTGTGCAAAGCCACGTGAACCGCCTGCGCCAAGCACGAGTGCGACCACCGGCCGTGACGCGCGCAGCGGTTCGATGACAACCGCGCGTGGCGGGGCAAGGTTCGCATATTCGTGCGGCGCGGTTGTGCACGCGGTCAACAGTGATAGAAGCAGAAGCCAGCTCGCGTGCCGCATAGGATGAGTTGTGTGCGCCAGTGGATGAGTCAATCGCTGTAAATGGTCGCACGTTTATTGCATAATTGCAGCCCCAACGGTGCAGTCCGACCGGCCCACTGCCCCCACTTCTGAGGATACCGATGAACCGATTCGCGCAATGGCTTTCTGCAACTGTGCTCGTCGCGCTCGTGACAGGTGCCGGCGCGCAAAGTTATCCGACCAAATCGATTCGGATGATCATGCCTAATGCGCCCGGCAGCGCCAACGACACGCTTGGGCGGATCGTCGCGGCGCACCTCGGCGACGCACTGGGCCAACAAATCGTTATCGATAACCGCGCAGGGGCTGGCGGATTGCTCGGCATGGAGATCGGCAAAAACAGCGCGCGGGACGGATATACGCTGGTCGCCGCATCGACTGCGGCAATGTCAATCGCCCCGCATATTTATAAGAATTTGCCGTACGACCCGATCAAGGATTTCGAGTTTATTTCTCTGTATGCGACGACGCCGAACGTGCTGGTTGTTAACCCGAACATGCCCGCCAAAAACATGAAGGAATGGGTCGACTGGGTCAAAGCGAATGGAAAATCTTTAAACATGGCGTCGGCCGGCGCCGGCTCCCAAAGTCATTTGACCGGCGTTGCGTTGCTGTCGGATGCCGGCTTGGTGTCGACGCACGTGCCTTATAAAGGCGGCGGCGCCTCGGTCGCTGCAGTGGTTGGCGGCGAATCGCAGTGGACGATCACGCCGGCGCCAGCAGTGATGGGGCTGATCAAAAGCGGACGGCTGCGCGCGCTCGGCCAGAGCCTGCCGCAACGCACTGCCCTGTTGCCGGACGTACCCTCGATCACGGAGAGCGTGCCGAAATTCAACTACAGCGGGTGGAACGGACTGCTCGCGCCGAAAGGCACGCCGAGGGCGATCCTTACGAAGTTGCGCACCGCGCTGCTGGAAGTCGCGAAGAAGCCACAGTTCATCGAACAATTCGCAGTGCAAGGTGCGCAGGTTGCTACCAGCACGCCGGAAGAATTTCGCGAGTTTGTGCGCCAGGAAATTGAGAGTTCGGGGACTGTCGTGAGGGCCGCCGGACTCAAAGTTGAATAATTCCCTTTTGCTGAAAGAGAGTGTTTCGAATGAGCAGTAAACCTGTGAAGGTAGGCATCGTCGGCCTCGGCCGCTGGGCCACGGTGCTCACGCGCGCCGCCCAAAAATCCGACAAACTGAAAATCGTCGCCGGCTTCAGTCGCTCGGCCGAAAAACGCACCGCCTTCGCCGCGGAAACAGGCGTGCCTGCGGCGCCGGATATGCAGACGCTGCTGGCAGATCCCGAAATAAAAGGCGTCATCCTGACGGTGCCGAACGAACAACATCTGCCGATGGCAGAAATGGTCGCCAAGGCTGGCAAGCACGTTTACACCGAAAAGCCCATCGCCAATACGCTCATCGACGGTCTGCGCATTGCGGCGCTCGAGGACAGGTATGGCGTCAGCGTGACCGTTGGCCACAGCGCGCGGTTAATGGCCGGCGTTCGCATGATTCGCGAAAAAATCGATGCGGGCGAATTAGGGCGCGTGGCGTTCATCGAGGCCAATTTTTCGAATGAGCGCGCGCTCGAATTGACGCCGCAAACCTGGCGTTGGTACAAAGATCGCGCGCCCGGCGGCCCGCTGTCGCAACTGGCGATCCACCAGTTCGACGTGCTGCATTATCTCGGCGGTGAAATCAGCGACGTGAGCTCGATGGCGTCGAAGCTGTCGCCGGTGGGCGCCGAAGTCGATGACCAGTCCATGACGCT
>JANXSE010000025.1 GCA_025356695.1 Betaproteobacteria bacterium | reverse complement strand
CGCAGCATTCCGCCGGGGCCCGCGGTCGAAGCAGTCGACTACCGCGGCATCCCGGTCCTCGGCGTGGCGCGTCTGGTGGACGGTTCCGACTGGGTGGTCGCCACCAAGATCGACCACGCACAGATCGTTGCCGCCGCACTGCGCGACGCAATGTGGATCGCACTCGCCGGTTTGATTGCCGTATTCGCAACGCTCGCGCTGGGCGCATACTACCGCACGCAACGCGCACTGCAGGACGCTAATCTCCACCATCAGGACCAGGCCGAACGGCTGCGCGCACTGCAGCTGCTCGACGCCATCGCCGACAGTTCGTCCGATTCGATTTTCGCCAAGGATCGCGACGGCCGTTACCTGCTGTTCAACCGCGAGGCATGCCGCGTCACTGGCAAGGCGCAAGAAGCGGTAATCGGCAACGACGACTACCTGCTATTTCCGCCGGCGCAGGCCGAATTGATGCAACGAACAAATATGCAGGTCATGGCCGCAGGCAAGCCAATCACATCCGAGGAATCGCTGACAACGGCCGACGGTGCGCGGATATTTCTCACCACCAAAGGGCCGCTGCGCGACGCCGACGGCAACATCACCGGTACCTATGGCATTTCGCGCGATATCACCAGCATGAAGCGGGCTGAATACGCGCTGCGAAAAAGCGAATCGCACCACCGGTCAATGATCCATTGGCTGAGCGAAGGCCTCGTGATGTTCGATGCCGAGGGGCGCGTGCTCTCCGCCAATCCCGCCGCCGAAAAAATCTTCGGCCGCACGGAAGCCGAAATGATCGAACTCTGGCGCGAACCGGGCAAAGTGCCTATGCCCATCGACGAACACGGCAATGCCCTCGCCCATGACGAGCGCACCGTTGTGCGGGCAATCAGAACCGGCCAGTCCCAGCGCAACATCGTGCGCGGCGTGCACCAGCCCGACGGCAGCATACGCTGGCACATCGTCAATGCCGAACCGGTCCGCGAATCCGCTGACGACCCGGTCACCTCGGTGATTGCATCCTATACCGACATTACCGATCGATTCGAGCGCGAGCAGCAACTGCGCAAGCTCTCGCTCGCTGTCGAGCAAAGTTTCAGCAGCATCGTCATCACCGATATGAATGGGCATATCGAATACGTTAACGAAGCGTTTCTGCGTGAGACGGGTTACTCGCGGAAAGAACTGCTCGGCCGGAACCCGCGCATACTGAGTTCAGGCAAAACACCGCGCTCGACATTCGGACTGATGTGGGCAGTCCTGGCGCGCGGCGAACCGTGGACCGGCGAATTCATCAACCGGCGCAAGAACGGCGAGGAGTACATCGAGAGCATCCGGATTTCGCCGATTCATCAGGCCGACGGCCGCATCACACATTATGTCGGCATCTGGGAAGACGTCACCGAACGCAAGCGCATCGGCGCCGAACTCGAACGTCACCGCCACCATCTAGAGGAACTGGTGACCGAACGCACGCTGACGCTCGAACAGACCAATGCCGCGCTGCAGGCCAGCGAGCATTTCATCAAGGCGATTGCCGACAATGTGCCGGGGGCGATTTCCTACTGGGACCACGACATGCGCTGCCGCTTCGCCAACAAGGTCTATCAGCAATGGTGGGGCAAATCGCCCGCGGATATGCTGGGGCGCCGGCTACAGGAAATTCTCGACCCGGACAAACTCAAAACCTACGAATCGCAGTTTGCCGCGGCGCTGCGCGGCGAACCCCAGCACATGGAACGCGAGCACTTGCAAACGGACGGCGAAACGATCTACTCCTGGTCCAGATACCTTCCCGATTTCCGCGACGGCGCGGTTGCCGGCTTCTATGTTCTGGCGACCGATATCAGCGCCATCAAGCAGGCCGAACTCCGGCTGCAGACGCTGAACGAGGAACTTTTGCAAGCGCACAACACGTTGCAACAGCACAACGCGATACTGGCAACCGAGGTTGAACAACGCACGCGCGCGGAAGCCGAGGCGCGCAGGCTCAATTCGATACTGGATACGCGCAAACAGGCGCTCGAGTACGCGATGAAAAACCTCGAAACCTTCAGCTATACGGTATCGCACGACCTGCGCGCACCGTTGCGCGCAATCAGCGGATATGCAGGCATGCTGCTCGAGACGGAAGCAGACAGGCTCAGCAGTGAAGGTCTCCACATGCTCGAACGCGTGGCGGCCGGCGCACAAAAGATGGATCAATTGATCAAGGACATACTCGAATACTCGCGCACCGAACGCCTGCAGCGTAAAGATTCAACCGTCGATGTGGCAAAGATGGTTGAGCAGATCGTAGAGGATCTGATGGTCACCTACCCGCGCACAGGCTGCACGGTCGGTGCCTTGCCAAGCGTCACCGCCGACCCCACGATGGTGCGGCAGATACTCGCCAACCTGATCGGCAATGCGTTCAAGTTTTCTTCCAAACGCAATGATGCGCGGATCGAAGTTGGCACCACCGTCGTCAACGGCATCCCGGAGTTCTTCGTGCACGACAACGGCGCCGGCTTCAACCAGAAATACGCTGGCAAACTGTTCAACCTTTTCCAGCGCATGCACAGCGAGCAGGAGTTCCCGGGCACCGGCGTCGGCCTCGCGCTGGTCAAACGCCTGGTCGATTTTCATGGCGGCCGTGTCGGTGCCGAGTCGGCCCCGGGCGAACGAACCACCTTCCGTTTTACCCTCGCCCCGGACGCGCCAGGCTTGAGCACCTGAGACGCCGTTTAGTTGGCGTGCCTGCTGTTTCAGGCACAATACGCGCTCAGTCAGGCGCCACGGACCGCCCGCCCGGATACCGGCGGCCTAAATGCGTTCCGACCGGCCGGCGTCACGGCTTAATCTGACCGACAAGGTTTATAAAATGCTCTTAAAAGCAGAGGCCAATGATTTCGCAGGCCGATTCAGAGAAATCATCTCTGACCCGCTAAACCTGCTCATCAACAGACATGCTCTTGCCGGGGTTGTTGAGAATAATTTTATTATTCTTCACAACGGCCACCGAGTGCCGCTAAGCGGGCCTTACGCGTACTATGGTGAATTCAGCGAAATTTTGATCATCAATCGCGGCGTACACGAACCTCTTGAAGAATATGTATTCCAGGAACTGCTGAAGGTCCTGCCCGAGGCGCCATCCATGCTTGAGCTTGGCGCGTACTGGGGGCATTACTCGATGTGGCTGAAAAAGATGCGTCCCGCATCTGCCGTGTATCTGGTGGAACCGGACAAAGAGAATATTCAAGCGGGCATCCACAATTTCAAACAGAACGGCTACACCGGCACATTCATTGAAGCCTCTGTTGGAAAGAACCAGTTCGAAGTCGACACCTTTCTGCAAGACGGCCACGCCTCCGGGATCGACATTTTGCACGCGGATATTCAGGGCTATGAAGTCGAAATGATTGAGGGGTGTCGCGGCTCATTGCAACAAAAGTTGATTGATTACGTTTTAATTTCGACGCACTCGCAGAAGCTTCACGCCGAAATCATTCGCAAGCTCGATTCTTTTGGCTATCGGGTCGAAGTTTCAGCCGACTTTGACCATCAAACCACGTCATACGACGGTTTCGTTTTTGCATCAAGCCCGCTCAAAGAGGCGGTATTTTGCAATTTCAGCCCATTGGGGCGAACACAAATTGCGGCAAGCAGTTCAATTGATCTGCTAACGATGTTGTCGCAAACGCTGGCAACAAAGAAATCCGGCGGCGCGGGGAAACTTCCGTAGTTTTCATTCGAAGTGCCATGCGAAAAAATATTTACGAGTGATTTCCCCAAGGAAGACAGCGACTTGAACGACCCCGGATTGAGCAAACATACGCCGATGATGCAGCAGTATCTGCGCATCAAGGCAGACCACCCCGACATGCTGTTGTTTTACCGCATGGGGGATTTTTACGAGCTGTTTTTCGGCGATGCCGAAAAGGCGGCACGCCTCCTCGACATCACGCTGACGGCGCGTGGCGCCTCGGCCGGCGAACCGATCAAGATGGCGGGCGTGCCGTATCACGCCGTCGAGCAATACCTCGCCAAATTGGTGAAATGCGGCGAGTCGGTGGCGGTGTGCGAACAGATCGGCGACCCGACCACATCAAAGGGCCCGGTCGAGCGCAAGGTTACGCGCATAGTCACGCCAGGCACGCTGACCGACGCGGCATTGCTCGACGACAAACGCGACAACGTGCTGCTTGCGCTGTGGCCGCAGCAAAACGAGATTGGCATGGCATGGCTGGCGCTGGCCGCCGGCCGCATGCGTGCCGCGGTCACCAGCAGGGAACAACTTGCCGGCGAACTTGAACGCCTGCGACCGGCCGAAGTGCTGGTCGCCGAATCCTCTTCCATCGTGCTGCCGGAAAATCCGGGCTTCGCGGTGAAGCGCCTGCCGGTGTGGCAATTTGATGACGAGGCCGCGCGCCGCGCGCTGACGCGCCAGTTCAACACGCATGATCTGAGCGCCTTTGGCATCGACCGCCTGCCCGCCGCCGTCTGCGCCGCCGGTGCGCTGATCGAATACGCGCGCGCCACACAGGGCAATTCGATCGCCCATATCAGCGGTCTGTCGGTGGAAGACAGCGCCACCTATATCGGCATCGACCCGGCGACGCGGCGCAATCTGGAGATTTCCGAAACCATCCGCGGCGAAGCGGCGCCGACGCTGCTCTCGCTGTTCGACAGCTGCGCCACCGGCATGGGCAGCCGCCTGTTGCGCCACACGCTGCATCATCCGCTGCGCGATCACAAAACGGTGCGCACGCGTCTGGCCGCGGTCGGCCTGCTGGCCGGCGACGGCGACTTCGCGGCGGATGCATTGCGCAGCGCACTCAAAACCTGCACCGACGTCGAGCGCATCACGGCGCGCATCGCGCTCAAGAGTGCGCGACCGCGCGACCTCTCGGGCCTGCGCGACACGCTGTCCCAGCTTCCCGCCATCAGCGCGCAGCTCGCGCGGCTCGGCAGCCCGCGCCTGCAGGAGCTCGCGCAGGAAGCGCGCCCGCTCGAATCGGCGCATTCGCTGTTGACGCGCGCCATCCTCGCCGAACCGTCGGCGGTGCTGCGCGAAGGCGGCGTGATCGCCGACGGCTTCGATCCGGATCTGGACGAACTGCGCGCCATCCAGAACAACTGCGGACAGTTCCTGCTCGACCTTGAAGCGCGCGAACGCGCGAGGAGCGGCATTACCACGCTCAAGGTCGAATACAACCGCGTGCATGGCTTCTACATCGAGGTCACGCGCGCGCAGTCGGAGAAAGTGCCCGACGATTACCGCCGCCGGCAGACGCTGAAAAATGCCGAGCGCTACATCACGCCGGAACTCAAGATCTTCGAAGACAAGGCGCTCTCCGCGCAGGACCGCGCGCTGGCGCGCGAAAAACTGCTCTACGACCAGGTGCTCGATGCGCTCGCACCGGAGATCTCCGCGCTGCAGCGCGTCGCCGGTGCGCTCGCCGAAATCGATCTGCTGACGACCTTCGCCGAACGCGCGCAGACACTGTCGCTGTGCGAACCCGAACTGGTCGACACAGCCATCATCGAAATCGAGAGCGGACGTCATCCGGTGGTCGAGCAGCAAATCGACAATTTCGTCGCCAACGACACGCAGCTCTCGCCAGCGCGACAGCTGCTGCTGGTGACGGGCCCGAACATGGGCGGCAAATCAACCTACATGCGGCAGGTCGCGCTGATTGCGCTGCTCGCGCATTGCGGCTCCTTCGTACCGGCCAAACGCGCCGTCATTGGCGCACTCGACCGCATCTTCACGCGCATCGGTGCTGCCGACGATCTGGCCGGCGGGCGCTCGACCTTCATGGTTGAAATGACCGAAGCGGCCTATATCCTGCATCACGGCACGCCGGCCAGCCTCGTGCTGATGGACGAAATCGGCCGCGGCACTTCGACCTTCGACGGCCTCGCGCTGGCGTGGGCGATCGCCCGCCAGCTGCTCGACGCCAATAAGTGTCTCACGCTGTTCGCCACGCATTACTTCGAACTGACGCGCCTCACGCAGGAATTCAAGCACGCGATCAACGTGCATCTCGACGCAGTCGAACACAGGGACCGCATCGTCTTTCTGCACAGCGTCGAGGAAGGCCCGGCCAACCAGAGTTACGGCCTGCAGGTGGCGCAACTGGCGGGCATACCGGCGGCCGTCATCCGTGCCGCGAAAAAACATCTTTTCGAGTTAGAGGCGGCAAGCGTGGCACGCGACCGCCAGCCGGATCTGTTCTCGGCGCCGGGCGCTCTGGCCACCGAGCCGGAGGCGCCGGTCAACCCGGCGTTGCTGGTAAAACTGCAGGCGCTGGATCCCGACGCGCTGACACCCAAACAGGCGCTCGAAGCGCTCTACGACATCCGCAAACTGCTCGACGCATGAACCTGCGCGCCGTCATCGCGTTGCTCGCACTGACGTTCAGCAGCGGCGCAAGCGCTGATTTTTCGTTCGCACTGCTGGGCGACACGCCCTACGGCAGCAGCGAAGAAGCGCCGTTTGCCGACATGCTGCAGGACATCAACCGTCACGAGCTTGCGTTTGTGGTCCACGTCGGCGACTTCAAAAGCGGCCTGACGTCCTGCGGCGACGCGGTGTTCGCACAGCGCCACGCGATGTTTGAAGCATCGCGGCACGCCTTCATTTACATCCCGGGCGACAATGAATGGACCGACTGCCACCGCCTGTTTGCCGGCGGTTACGATCCGCTGGAACGGCTCGCCGCATTGCGCACGCGTTTTTTCAACAGCGGGGCAAGCCTCGGCCAGACGCCGCTCAGGCTGTCGCGGCAAAGCGACGATACGGCGGCACCGCGCTACCCCGAACATATGCGCTGGCAACACGAGGGCGTTTTGTTTGTCGCGCTCAATTTTCCCGGCGGTGACAACAATTCGAGGATGCCGCAGGAAGCCGCTGAACGCACCGCAGCTGCCCTCGCCTGGCTGCGGCAGACGTTCGCGCAAGCGCGCACGCAGAATGCGCGCGGCATCGTCGTGCTGATGCAGGCCAATCCGTTTTTGCGCTCGGGTAATCCGCGCCGCGGTTACGACACGCTGCTCGCCGCGCTCGCGCACGAGACGGCGGACTTCGGCGGTGCCGTGCTGCTGGGCCACGGCGACACCCACATCTACCGCGTCGATCAACCGCTGAAAGATCCGCAGAGCGGAAAACCGCTTGCCAATTTCACGCGCGCGGAGGTGTTCGGCAGCCCGGACGTCAACTGGCTGCAGGTGCGTGTCAGCAAAAACAGCGGCCGCGTGCAGTTTTCAGTCAGCCCAGGCCGCTGAAAACCAGGTCTGCTCAGTGATCGTGACCGTGCGCGCCGTGCACATGCCCGTGCTCGAGTTCTTCCGCCGTCGGCGCACGCACGTTCTCGACCGTGCAGTTGAAACGCAGCGCCATGCCGGCGAGCGGATGATTACCGTCGACTACCACCTTGCCGTCGGCAATGTCGGTGACGGTATAAACCACCGTGCCGTGCCCTTCCTCGGCGCCGCCCTCGAAGCGCATGCCGACTTCAATGTCTTTCGGAAACTTGTCGCGCGGCTCGATCTGCACCAGCGATTCATCGTAATCGCCGAACGCATCGGATGGCTGCAGATAAACCTCGCAGGACTCGCCGGCTTTTTTGCCTTCAAGCGCCTCTTCGATGCGCGGGAACATGCCTTGATGGCCGCCGTGCAGGTATTCAAGGGCCTCTTCCGTTTTTTCCAGCACTTCGCCTTCCGAATTGCGCAGTTCGTATTGCAGTTTAACCACCATGTCCTGTGCTACTTGCATTTGCCCGTGCTCCTTATTGTTTGCAATACGTCGGCGGCGTGTCCGCGTGGTTTGACGCCGTACCACGCCTGCGCAATCAGGCCGCGTTTATCAATGACGAAGGTCGAGCGCTGGATCCAGTTTTTGCGCACGCCGTCGCGTTCCTTTTCCTGCAATACCCCGTAATTGCCGCACACCTCGCCCTCGACATCCGACAGCAGTTTTACCGCGATACCGTACTTGTCCCGGAACTCGCTGTGGCTCAGGAAATCGTCCATGCTGATGCCGAGCACCTCGGTCTGGCAACGATCGAACTCCTCGTGCAAATCGCTGAAGTCGATCGATTCCATGGTGCAGCCCGGCGTGTCGTCGCGCGGATAAAAATACACCACGACATTCCTGCGGTTGCGGTACGTCGACAGGCTGACGCACTCCATGTCGGCATCGGGCAGATCGAATGCTGGTGCTGGCTGGCCAACCTGCAACATGCGAGTCTCCGCAATAATTTGCAACCCGACGGGGCGATTGTAGCAAAGGTATTCACCCCGGCAATGCGGCTTTTTTTCACGCGTATCGCACCGGCCGGACCGCGCAGGAGCCGATCCTGTAATCATGAAGTTATAATAAAAACATGAAGAAAACCCCGCTTTCCACATTTGGCATTGCCCGTTTTCTGCGCGATTGCTGGCAGAAAAAGCCGCTCGTGCTGCGCGGCATTGCGCCCGGCCTTGCCACCGCGCTCGGACGCGACGATCTGATCGATCTGGCCTGCCGCGACGATGCCGAATCGCGTCTGGTGATCGGCAGCGGTCGTCGCTGGCAGGTGCGGCACGGCCCTTTCCGCCGGCACGACTTCGCACAACTGCCGCCGACCCAATGGACGCTGCTGGTGAACGGCGTTGATACCCTGGTGCCGGCGGCCAGACAACTGCAAAACGATTTCGGTTTCATCCCCTATGCGCGGCAGGACGATGTGATGGTCAGTTACGCCGCGCCCGGCGGCGGTGTCGGTCCGCACTTTGACAGCTACGATGTATTTCTGCTGCAGGGCGCGGGCACGCGCCGCTGGCAGTTCGGCAAGCAGCGCGATCTGTCGTTGATCGACGGCGTGCCGCTGAAGATACTCAAGCGCTTTGGCGCGCAGCACGATCTGGTGATGCAAAGCGGCGATCTGCTCTATCTGCCGCCGCATTACGCGCACAACGGCACCGCGCTCGACGCATGCCTGACCTGGTCGATCGGCATGCGTGCGCCGGCGCAACGCGAGGTAGCGTCGCATTTTCTCGATTACCTCCAGGACCGCCTGCAAGACGGCAGCGTCTACCGCGATCCCGGCCTCAAGCAGCGGCGCCATCCCGCCGAGATCAGCGCGCAGATGCGCGGCGTCCTGCGCGGCATGATCGAGTCAATACGCTGGAGCAATGCGGACATCGACCGCTGCCTCGGTGAAATGCTAAGCGAACCGCGGCAGAGCGTCGTGTTTGACCCGCCGCCGCGCATGAGCACCGCGACCTTCGCGCAGCAGGCCGACAAGCGCGGGCTGCAGCTGGATTTGAGAACCCGCATGCTGTTCGACCGCAAAGCGTTTTTCATCAACGGCGAATCGATCGTCGTGACCTCAACCGACGCGCGCATCCTGCGGACGCTGGCCGATGAACGCGCAATCGCCGCGGGCACGCACTTGAGCCGTGCCGCGCTCGCACTATTGCAAGACTGGCATGCCTCGGGCTACCTCCGGTTTGGCAGGAGTGCCTCGCAACCGGCAGCCAAAAAGTCCAACCGACGGCCGACGGCCGCACGTGCCCGCCGCTAGGCCATGCAACCCGTGCCGCCAGAGAACATGCCCGGCGAGCGCAAGCTCGAAGGCAATGTCGCCTATGAAGCAGCGCTGGACGAGTTGATCGCGAACGCAACGCACACGGTGCGGATTTTCGACCGCCGCATCACCCACGCGTTCAACACGCCGCAGCGGTTCGACCTGATGCGCCGGCTGTTGCTGACCAAACGCACCAACCGCATTCATATCGTGCTGCATGAAACGGGCAACATCGTGCGCGAATGTCCGCGCCTGATCATGCTGCTCAGGCAATTCAGCCACGGCATCGCAATCCGCCAGACGCTGCCAGTCGCGCGCCGCGTTTACGACCCGTTCTCAATTGCGGATGAGGCGCGTTTCGTGCACCGCTTTCATTACAACGATGTACGCGGCGCGGCGACGATTGGCGATGTCGCCGCAACGCATTCATTGCTCAAGCGCTTCGACGAAATCTGGCAGGCGTCGGCGCCCGCCGTAGCCGCGCACCAGACCGGCCTGTAGGTATCACGCAGGAAAAACGGCCGGTGCTGGAATTTCCGATGCGTTGGGCATACAATTCCGTTCCGGAGCGGCGGCATTTGCGGCCGTTCAAAGGAATTCCTGCCAGAGGCAGAATTTTTCGCAGCTGATGATTCGTATTCAACTATTTGAGGACACACCATGAAACGCACCCTCCTGATTTCCGCCATTCTCGCGCTCGGCCTTACTGCCTGCGGCGAAAAACCCGCGCCGGCCCCGCAAGCTCCGGCAACCCCGGCACCGGCCGCCACGCCGGCACCGGCACCGGCGCCGGCTCCTGAAGCCGCGGCAGACGCCGCCAAGGGCGCAGCCGATGCCGCCAAGGGCGCAGCTGATGCAGCCAAAGGCGCGGCCGATGCCGCCAAAGGCGCAGCCGAAGCAGCCAAGGACACAATGAAGAAGTAATTGCGTCTGCGGAACGAAAAAGCCGGCCTGCGGGCCGGCTTTTTTTTCACCTGAACACCGCGCGCAATGCAGCCCGCGGTCAAATCTCCCGCCAGTCGAAACCCTGCGCTTGGTCGGCGACACAAATCCAATCTTCCGCACAGGAAAGCGCGCGCGCCAGCGCCGCAATCGCCAGTGCGGGACGGTTGTTCTTCTGGCTCAAATGTGCGGCGATGACATGCTTCAAACGGCTGCGCTCGAGCCCTGCCAGCAATTCCGCCGCCGCCTCGTTTGACAGATGGCCGAAGCGGCCGCCGATGCGCTGCTTGAGCCGTTCCGGATAACTGCTGTTGCGCAACAGTTCCGGATCATGATTGCATTCGAGCACGAACCCGTCGAGATTGTTCAGCACTTCCCGCATATGCGCGGTGAGCGAACCGGCGTCGGTCAGCAGACCCAAGCGCACGTTGCCGTCGCCGAACACAAACTGCGAGGGTTCGCGCGCATCGTGCGGCACCGTGTAGGGCTCGACCTCGATCGCGCCGATGGAAAAGCGCTGGTGACAGTCGAACACCCGCACATTCTCTACGCCGGACATCACCGCCATCGACGCCTGCAGCGTGCCATGGGTCAGCCACACCGGCTTTTTGTATTTGCGCGCGAATCTCGCGACGCCGCCGACATGGTCATCGTGTTCATGCGTGACCAGGACCGCATCGACTGATTCCGCCTCGATACCGAGGCGCGCCAGACGGGCGACGGTTTCGGCCAGACCGAAGCCGCAATCGGCGAGCAGGCGCGTGCCACCGCACTCGACGACCAGCCCGTTGCCCTCGCTGCCGCTGCCGAGCGACGCAAAACGCATCAGTGTTTTTTTGCCCCGCGCAGAGCGCAGACCGGGCGCGCGGCCCGGCGAACGACGCGAACGCGGCTCACTTCAACTGCTCGTAGAGCAGCGACAAAATACGCGCAGCCGTGGCGGATGTTTCAACCGCACCGTCCTTGCCCAGCACGCTGACTTCGCTGTTGGCGTCGGCGTCCTTGACCTGGATGCGGAACTGCTCGCTGGGCGGGCCCTTCTTGTCCGACTTGTTGAACGGATTGAGCTTGGCAAAGAAGCCCTTGGACTCCGCCGTCTTGTTATCGGCATCCGGGTCGACATAACGCACGAAGTAGAGGCCCTTCGAGCGGTCACGGTCCTCGACCGTAAAGCCGACGCGATCGAGCGCGAGGCCGACGCGGCGCCAGGCACGGTCGAATTGATCGTCCACCGACAACTGGCCGGCGCCGTCTTTACCCTTGATCAGTGTCGCGCGCAGGGCCGGCTTGGCGGCAGACGCGACTTCGGTTTTGGCACGCTCCTGCTGCACGCCGAAACGCGTCATCAGGCGGCGCAGCATCTCCGCCTCCAGTTCGGGGTCGGGCGGACGCGGCTGCCATTTGGTGTCTTTGGTGCCAAGGCTGCCGGTGGTAGTGTAGACCTCCTCCATGCCGCGATGACTGATATAGATTTCAGTGGTGCCGGGGGTGCTGCCGCGTTCAAGGCGCGTACGGTACTTGTCGCGTTCGGCGGTCGAATACACGCTGTCGAGCACGCGGCCGAGAAAATTGCGGATCGCACCGCCGTCGACCTTGGCGCGGTTTTCCGCCCAATCGGTCTCCAGCACACCGGCGTCGGGAAGCTCGACGTTGACGATAAAGCCGAGTTCCTGCCAGAACTGCTTGGCGATGTTCCAGACGGCGTCGGGTTCACCCTTCACCACCAGCCAGCGTTGCGAGCCGGAACGCTCGATGCGCGCATCGTCCTGTGATGGCAGCACCAGCGACGTCGCCGCGTTCGGACGTCCGCTGCGGTCCTTGTTGTAATCGGAGGCATTGGCCGGCCCGCGCGCATTGATGTCGGGCACCACAAAACGATCATCGGTACCGGGCTTGGTCAGATCGGGAGGGATCTCCAGCGGCGGCAGTTTCGAGCTTTGCGACTTGTAATCGACCTTGTCGCTCTGGATCGTGGGCAGACCGCCGCATGCCGCCAGCAGCAATGGCAGCAGCACCATCCAGTTTCTGATTTTCATAATCCGCTTCATCGTGGCGCTTTCGCTAAACTTTGATGCCTGCCTGCAACAGTGCCGCACGCACCGGTTCGAAACAGTTTTCCGACAGCGGGGTCAGCGGCAGGCGTATGCCATTGCCGATCTGCCCGGTTTGCGCAAGCGCCCATTTGACCGGGATCGGGTTGGCCTCGACGAACAGATGGCGGTGCAATCCCAGCAGGCGGTTGTTCAGTTCACGGGCGCGCACCGGATCGGGTTTCAGCGCGGCAACACACATCTCGTGCATCAGGCGCGGCGCCACGTTGGCGGTGACCGAGATCACGCCATGGCCGCCGAGCAACATCAGGGCAAGCGCGGTCGCATCGTCGCCGCTATAGACCGCAAAGCCGGCCGGCACCTGCCGCAGCAGTTCGCTGCCGCGCTCGAGGTTGCCGGTCGCGTCCTTGAGGCCGACGATGTTCGGGATTTCAGCCAGACGCAGCATGGTTTCATTGGACAGATCGGCGACGGTGCGCCCCGGCACGTTGTAGACGATCTGCGGAATCTCGACTGCTTCGGCGATAGCGCGGAAATGCCGGTAGAGGCCTTCCTGCGTCGGCTTGTTGTAGTAGGGCACCACCGACAGGCTCATGTCGGCACCGACCTGCTTGGCATAGGCCGACAGTTCGATCGCCTCGCGGGTCGAATTGGCACCAGTGCCGGCGATGATGGGCACGCGGCGGTTGCCATGCTCGACCGCCGTTTTGATCAGCAAATGATGCTCGTCGAAATCAACCGTTGGCGATTCGCCGGTCGTGCCGACGACGACGATCCCATCGGTGCCCTCGGCGATGTGCCAGTCGATCAGTTTGCGGAATGCATCGAGATCAAGACTGCCGTCCTCATGCATCGGCGAAACGATCGCCACAACGCTGCCGCTTAGTGATGCCATCTATCGGTTTTTCCTGAAAAATTGGTCGACAACCCACGAATTAGCCGCAGATTCTACCGCATTCGGGAATCGCCCAACCAATGCTTCAGACCGGCCTTCGGGGCGCAGGTTGCACCGACGATAAAATAAGGTCCCCCGGCAATTCGGGCCGGACTTTGCGCTCAGGCCTGCTGACAACGATACAGCCGCGCCAGAAAAGCCTCGGCATCGCCGCCGTCAACGGCCGCCGCGGGTGCGCGGTTCACGGGTTCGGCCACCAGCAACGCCAGCGGGTTCCAGTTGGCGCACAACACCTCGTCTGCGTATTGCAGCGGTGAATTTGCCGGTATTTTGTGCTCGCTGAAACTCATCTCGTTCATCCTGTTGGCGCCCCGTGCGCATACACCTGACAACGGCGCAGCAAGGGCATTACTTTAGCCAACGCGCGAACCGCGAAAAGGTTACAGCAAGGGCGGATTTTTCAGCCGCCGGCTGCGGGTCGCACGGCGCAGATCCGCTGTACCATCGCCGGCTTCGGCAGTTCGACGTAGAGATCCTCGAAGGCAACCACGCGCAAACGCCCGCGCGCGAGCTCCAGCAGTTCGCCCGGCTGCAACAGAAACTCCGGATTGCGCGGCCGCCCGAAGCGCTCGTTGCCGGCGGCAAAGGTCTCGTAAATTAGCACGCCGCCGGGCACCAGCGTGTCGACCATGGCCCCGAGCAGGGGCCGGTGCAGGTAGCGGGTAACCAGGACCGCGTCAAACTGCCGGCCGGAAAACGGCCAGGGCGCGCCCTCGAGATCGGCGCGCAGCGTCTGCACGCCATCGACGCCGGTCAGCCCTTCCAATGCGGTCGCGTCGATGTCGGTGGCAAGAACCTCCAGGCCCTGTCCGGCCAGATAGCGGGCATGCCGGCCGCCGCCGCAGGCGACGTCGAGCACCGAGCCGCCGGTGCGTATGCGCGGGGCAAAGCGGCACACCCATGCAGAGGGTTCTTCCATCGGCACCGGCGTTGCAGTCATCGTCGGCAGGCCCGCGCGCCAGACGCCGGCATGAGCCCGAACGGCCGGCTGCGTGACGGCTTCAGACGACGCGGATATTCTTGAACTGCCACGGATCGCCCGCATCGACATCTTCCGGGAACAACTGTCCGCGATCATCCAGCGGTGTCCAGTCGGTATAGGTACCGCCAACGCTGCCCAGATAGGGATTGGCGATTTCAAGCACGCGCTGAAAATCAAGGTCATCGGGATCACACACGCCGCGGCGCGGATTTTCCATCGCCCACACCACGCCGGCCATGACACCGGCGGCGACCTGCAGGCTGGTCGCATTATTGAAGGGCGCAAGCTTGCGCGCCTCGTGGATAGTCAGGCGCGAACCGTACCAATAGGCGCCGCGCGCATGCCCCATCAGCAGCGCGCCGAGTTCATCGGCGCCGTCGTAGATTTCGTCCATCAGAATGCGCTTGTTCTCCGGCAGCGCCCAGTTCTTGCCCGCGTACTCATGCAGCGACAGTATCGTGTTGTCGCAGGGATGGTAGGCGTAATGGCAGGTCGGCCGGTACATGACTTTCTTGCCGAAACGCACCGTCAGGTAATCTGAAATCGAAATCGCCTCGCCATGGGTAATGAGAAAACCGTGGAAGCAACCCTCCAGCGGCGTCCACGAACGCACGCGTACCGAGGCGCCGGGGCGCGTCAGATAAATCGCCGCTTTGCAGCCGAACTTGTGCTGTTTGCCGTCGCGTGGAAAATGCTTCTCGTGTGAGCCCCAGCCGAGTTCGCAGGGCTGCGAGCCCTCACCGACAAAACCGTCGACCGACCAGGTGTTGACGAATTCGAGCCGGCGTTTGCCCGGATTGGCGACCTGCGTGTCGCGCTCGGAACAGTGGATCGCCTTCACTCCGAGCTGCATGGAAAGACGCGCCCAGTCTTCACGCGACTCCGGCTTGGCAGCGCGTTTGCGGATGTCGCGCGACAGGTTGATCAGCCCCTGCTTGACCCAGTGCGAAATCAGGCCTGGATTGGCGCCGTGGGTCGGAATCATCGTTGGCGCGCCTGTCGAATATTTGCCGCGCAGCCGCAGCACTTCTTCGCGCAGGCCGTAGTTGGAGCGCCGCGACGCTGAAATGCTGGTGTCGTAATAACCGCCGAGCCAGGGTTCAATACAGGTATCGAGATACATGACGCCGCGCTTGCAGCAGTATTCGATCAGATCGACGCTGGAGACTTCCACCGAAAGGTTGAGCAGAAAGTCGCCCTTCGACAACAGCGGATCGAGCACGGATTTGTAGTTTTCGCGCGTCAGCGGCTTGACGTTGAACTTGATGCCGAAATGTTTGGATTCTTCAATGCCGCGCGTGTCGCCGGTGAGTATGGACACGCGTTCGATGGGCATATCGATGTGTCGCAGCAGCAGCGGCAGGCTGCCCTGCCCGACCGATCCAAAGCCGACGATGACCAACCGTCCGTTAAACTTGACGTGCTTTTTCTCGTTCATCTGCGATCCCGGAACGTGGCATTTTTAAGGCTGCGAAGTGTAGCATTTTGCGTTGCGCAAGTCGTTACCATGCGCCCGCACCGGCACAGCGGCGCTGAGCGCAAAATACCTCGGGAGGATGACTGCAGACGCGCGCGGGCCTTGCGGATGCAGGGGACGGCGGCGGCGCGGCTCAGATCACACGGGATCCGTTACAAAGCGCTTAGATCACGCGCGAGTAGCGGCGGCGCTCCTGGTCCTGGCGCAGGTAGCGATCGAAGACCATGCAGATGTTGCGCACAAGCAGCCGCCCTTTCGACGTCACGCGAATCTCGCTCTTGCCGAGTTCGAGCATGCCGAGCTGTTCCATTTCACCAAGCTCCGCGAGTTCGGGCGCGAAATACTTGTCGAAATCGATCAGGTAGGCGATGGCGAACGATTCCTTGTCCAGCGCGAAATTGCACATCAGGCCGCCGATCACCGCACGCCGCAGCAAATCGTCTGCGGAGAGTTCGAGCCCGCGCATCACCGGCAGCTCGCCGCGGTCCAGCGTGTGATAGTAGTCGTCAATATTGCGCTGGTTCTGGCTGTAGGTCGGGCCGATGTTGCCGATCGCCGACACGCCGAGCGCAAGCAGATCGCAATCGGCATGCGTCGAGTAACCCTGGAAATTCCGGTGCAACAGTCCCTTGCGCTGGGCCACTGCCAGACCATCGTTGCTTTTTGCAAAATGATCCATGCCGATATATTGATAACCGGCACCGGTCAGAAGATGGATCGCCATCGTCAGCAATTTAAGCCGCGTATCCGGGGACGGCAGGTCCGCTTCGCGGATGCGCTGCTGCGGCTTGAACAACGACGGAATGTGCGCATAGTTGTAGACTGCGATGCGGTCCGGCGCCACCTCGATCACCCGTTTCAGGGTACGCTCAAAGCTCACCAGCGTCTGCTTCGGCAGGCCGTAGATCAGATCGACGTTGATGCCGGTAAAACCATGCGCCCGCGCCGCGTTGATCACCTCGAGCGTTTCCGCCTCGCTCTGGATGCGGTGCACTGCGCGCTGCACATCGGGATCGAAATCCTGCACACCGACGCTCATGCGGTTGAAACCGAGTTCGCCCAGACTGGCGACGTATTCGGCATTGGCGGCGCGCGGATCCATTTCGATCGCGTATTCGCCGGCGGGATCGAACTCGAAGCGGTCGCGCAACCGGCCCATCAACCCGCGCACCTGCTCGATCGTAAAGAAGTTGGGCGTGCCACCGCCCCAATGCATCTGCCGCACCTTGGTGTCGCCGCCCAGTAGCGACGCCTGCAGCGCGGTTTCCTCTTCGAGATATTTCAGATAGGTCTCGCCCTTGCTGCGGTCGCGCGTGACGATTTTGTTGCAGCCGCAGTAAAAGCACAGCGTGCTGCAAAACGGCAGGTGCAAATAGAGGGCCAGCGGCCTGACGATGCCGCCGATATTCCGGCGCGCCAGCCAGGACTGGTAGGCTTCCGCGTCAAACGCCTCGACAAAGCGATCAGCGGTCGGATAGGACGTATAGCGCGGCCCGCGGCTGTCAAAGCGGCGGATCAGATCGAGGTCGATTTCGAGCGCCGGCAGGGCGGGCGGTGGGGTGATCACTGTCTGTAGCATGTTTTCAGTTTCGTGAAGTGCTAGTATCCGCAAGTCGACCCCGGCAGTTTTGACATAGATCAACCTTCGACCGGATTCCGCGCCACTCCGGCAAGGCAGGATTTAAGATTGCTCTGGTGCGCCGCAATAGCAAAAAAGGCCCAGACATGAATACGGTGATTCCAATTGTCCCACACACCCTGCGCGCGGCTTGCTCGGCCTGCAGCCTGCAGGAGCTTTGCCTGCCAGCCGGGCTCGCCGGCGAGGAACTGCAGCAACTCGATGAGATCGTCAATCGCAAGCGCCCGCTCAAACGCGGCGATTACCTGTACCGCGCCGGCGGCGCCCTGCAGTCGCTCTATGCCGTGCGCACCGGCTTCTTCAAAAGCTGCGTCATGCATGACGATGGCCGTGAACAGGTGGCCGGCTTCCACATGGCCGGCGAACTGCTCGGCATGGACGGCATCGGCAGCGGCAAACACATGTGCGATGCAGTCTCGCTCGAAGACAGCGAGGTCTGCGAAATCCCCTTCGGCGATCTCGAAAAATTAAGCCGCGACATCCCCACGCTGCAGCAGCATTTCCACCGCATCATGAGCCGCGAAATTGCGCGCGATTACGGCGTGATGCTGCTTCTGGGCAGCATGCGCGCGGAAGAACGCCTGGCGGCCTTTCTGCTCAATCTTTCGCAACGTTTTGCCGCGCGCGGCTATTCGCCGAAGCGCTTTCTGCTGCGCATGACGCGCAACGAAATCGGCAGCTATCTGGGCCTCAAGCTCGAAACGATCAGCCGCGCCCTCTCGCATTTCCAGACCGAAGGCATTATCGCCGTGCAGAACAAAAGCGTTGAGATACTCGACGCGGACCGCCTGCGCGCCATGGTAAGCCAGTGCGCGGGGCACCCACATCCATAGGCAGTTGACGCAAGCGCGGAGCACACGTTTCGCCCCGCCGCGCCGGCACCACCCAACGCATGAACTCCCTAGCCACACGCCATTACCTGGCGCCCCTGTTCGAACCGTCGTCTGTCGCCATCATCGGCGCCACCGAGCGTGCCGGCACCATCGGCGCGGTCTTGATGCGCAACATGCTGGACGCAAAATTCGCCGGCAAACTTTTCCCCGTGAATCCAAATCGCGCCACCGTGCAAGGTGTGCGCTGTTACGCCTCGATCGCCGAACTGCCCGAACGCGTTGATCTGGCGGTCATCGCGACGCCGGCACCGACTGCGCCGGGCCTTGTCGAGGAATGCGGGCGCGCCGGCATCAAAGCCGCGGTGGTGATCAGCGCCGGCTTTGGCGAAATCGGCGCGGAAGGCACCGCCCTCGAGCAGGCCATGCTCGCGAACGCGCGCCGATACAACATCCGCCTGCTGGGCCCGAACTGTCTCGGCATCATGCGACCGTCGAGCGGCCTCAACGCCACCTTTGCCCGCGGTACCGCGCGCGCCGGTTCGCTCGGCCTGATTTCGCAATCGGGTGCGGTCTGCACGGCATTGATCGACTGGGCCGCGCCCAATCGCGTCGGCTTTTCCAGCATTGTTTCGCTCGGCGCCTCCACCGACGTCGATTTCGGCGAGTTGATCGATTACCTGGCCAACGATCCGGCGACCGCCCACATCCTGCTCTATATCGAAGGCGTGCGCGACGCGCGGCGCTTTGTCAGCGCACTGCGCGCGGCCGCACGCATCAAGCCGGTCATTTTGATGAAGGTCGGACGTTATCCGGCCGGATCGCGCGCCATCCAGTCGCACACCGGCGCCATGGTCGGCGGCGACGACGTGTTTGACGCGGTGGTCAGGCGCACCGGCGTGGTACGCGTCAAAACGGTCGGCCAGCTGGTGGCGGCGGCGCAGGCGCTGGCCTCGCGCATCCGCCCGCAGGGCAACCGCCTGGCCATCATCACCAATGGCGGCGGGCCCGGCGTAATGGCGGCCGACCGCGCCACCGAACTCGGCCTGCCGCTGGCCACACTCGCCGCCTCGACGGTCGACTCACTGCAGGACAAGCTGCCTGCCACCTGGTCGCACGGCAATCCGCTCGACTTGATCGGCGACGCCGATGCAAAACGTTACGGTGCTGCAGTCAAGGCCTGCCTGGCCGATCCGGCGGTGGACGGCGCGCTTGTCATTCTCACACCGCAGGCGATGACTGATGCGATGGCCATCGCGCTGGCTGTGGTCGACAGCGCACAGGGCTCGCGCAAACCGCTGCTGGCCTGCTGGATGGGCGAACAATCGGTTGCCGACGCGCGCCAGGTTTTCGCCAGGGCCCACATCCCGGTATTGCGCACGCCGGAGCCCGCGGTGGACATGTTTGCGCATGTCTCGGCGTTTTACATGAACCAGCAAACGCTGTTGCAAACCCCGGGGCCGAGCGAACAACAAACGGCCCCCGATATTCAAGCGGCCAAACAGATCATCGAATCGGCGCTGGCGGAAGGGCGCCGCGCCCTCACGCAGATTGAAGCCAAGGCGGTGCTGAGCGCGTTCCGCATCCCGGTCGGACGCGCGCTGACGGCGGGCGGCGTCGACGAGGCCATGCAGCGTGCCGCCGAACTCGGTTATCCGGTTGCGTTGAAAATCGACTCGCCGGATATCAGCCACAAGAGCGACATCGACGGCATCCGTCTGAACCTTGCCGACGCCGATGCGATACGCAAGGCCTACGGACAGATCATCGCCAACGCCAAACGCGAACGTCCACAGGCGCGCATCGCCGGTGTAGTCGTCGAAAAAATGCAGTCCTCCAGCCAGTCGCGCGAATTGATGCTGGGCATCGTGCGTGATCCGGTGTTCGGACCGGCCATCGTATTTGCCGCCGGCGGCACCGCCGCGGAAGTGCTGCGCGATCGCGCGCTTGATCTACCGCCGCTGAACCAGACGCTGACCGCCGCAATGATCGCGCGCACGCGGGTGTCAAAAATGCTCGGGGCTTTCCGCAATCTGCAGGCCACCGACATGGCGGCGCTGGAATCGACCCTGCTGCGCGTTTCCGAGATGGCCTGCGAACTGCCGTGGATTGATGAACTCGACATCAATCCGCTGATCGTCGACCCCGCCGGCGTCACCGCGGTTGATGCGCGCATCGTCATTTCACCGCGCAACGCCGCGCTGCCGCGTTATTCGCATCTGGCCATCCACCCCTACCCGGCGGAACTCGTTTCTGAATGCGAGCTGGACGACGGCAAACGTTTCATCATGCGCCCGATCCGGCCGGAAGACGCCGAGATCGAACAGGCATTCGTGCGCCGTCTGTCGCAGGAAAGCCGTTACTTTCGTTTCATGGGCGCGGTGCGCGAACTCACGCCAACCATGCTGGTCCGTTTCACGCAAATCGACTATGACCGTGAAATGGCGTTTGTCGCCGTCTGCAACGACGGCGGCAAAGGCGGTGCCGAAACGGAAATCGCCGTCGTGCGCTACATCACCAACCCGGACGGACGGAGCTGTGAATTCGCGATCGTCGTCGACGACGCGTGGCAGAAGCGCGGACTGGGCCGCATTCTGATGCAGCGCCTGATCGAAGTGGCGCGCGACCGCGGCCTGACGACGATGATCGGCCACGTCATCGCCAACAACACCAGCATGCACAAGCTGTGCACCGGCCTTGGCTTCACCATCGAGCACACCCCGGACGACGCGGGTTCGCGCACCGCCACGCTCGCGCTTGCGGCGGCGTGAGGCGCCTCTAAAGGCTACTTGACGAGCATCACCGGCACGGCCGACAGATGCAGCACCCGCGTGGCCACTGAGCCCAGCAGCATGTTGGCCGCCGCGCCCATGCCGCGCGTCGCCAGCACGATCATGTCACAGGCCAAGGTATTGGCCTGCTGCACAATCGACTCGGCGACCGGCCCGACCATGATGTGTTCGCGGTAAGTCAGCCCCGATGCGTCCAGCAGACGCTTGGCACCGGCAAGGGCTTTGGCGCCTTCCTCCTGATAATAATGCTGGACCTGTTCGCTGCTGACCACCAGGCCCATGCGCGGCAGATGCGGCAGTGGCGCGTGCACGACGACAAGTTCGCACTCGGGCTTGTCGCGATACCACGCGGCGTGCTCGATGACGTAACGGGCTGCATCCAGCGAGTGCGCCGAACCGTCAACCGCAATCAGTATCTTCATGACCGCATTTCCTTTCGTTCGTTTTGTTGCGGATCCGGACATGCTCCGGTCTTCAAAAAACTCCGTCGCATCATCGATAGACCAGAACCGGGATCTTCGAGTGCGACAGCACCTTGTTGGTCACGCTGCCCAGCACCAGCCCGGCAATGCCGCGGCGGCCGTGCGACGCCATGAAGATCACGTCGCATTTGCATTTCCTGGCGGCGGCGATAATGCCATCGTAAGGCGTGGCCGGCTTGGTAATCAACGCGTTGAAAGGCACGCCGGCCGCCTTTGCCGTCTGTTCGATTTTCGCCAGCACTTTCTCGCCGGTGGCGCGCGCACTGCGCTCGATGTCGGTTATGGTGCGCGCGTCGACAGTGTAACCGTCGCCGTAGTACGGCGCCGGCATCGGATCGAGTCCGTAATAAGCGGTGACCGTTGCGCCGATTTCCCTGGCCAGTTCAAGGCCTGCCTTGACCGCCTTGGCGGCGACCGGCGAACCGTCGGTCGGAATCAGAATATGTTTGAACATGATCGTCGCTCCTTTAAAAATCCGCCGGATAGAATCCGAGCCGGTGCCGGCGGCATTACCGCTAACCTTTAATGACATCTTATGCGCGCGCTTCGAATGGGATTTGATCTCGGTCAAGAGAACCGCTGTTTGGCCCGTCCGCCGCAACCAGCCACGCGGCGCCGCCACATCTGCCGCGTTTGATCCAAATCAATGAATTCAAGCCCTCTTCAACATAAGGTGGAGCGGGTTTAATCATATGCAAGAAAAAAGCGAATTCATGACAACCATTACCGACCGCATCGACAACGTCACGCGCATACCGGCGCAATACCAGCAGGCCTCGCTGCCGGCGCCGAAGGCCGTGAAAATCGAAATCTCGCCGCGCTGCAACTACCGCTGCGGTTTTTGCGCGCTGCGCACGCGCGAAGTGCAGCCGAAATGGGACATGGACTTCGGCCTCTTCAAACGCGTTACGCGCGAGATGCGCGACGCCGGCGTCGAGGAGATCGGCGTGTTTTATCTCGGCGAATCCTTCATGAATCCGCGCCTGCTGGTCGATTGCATCCGTTACCTCAAGAGCGAACTGCAGATGCCGTACGTCTTTCTGACGTCGAACGCATCGATGGCCTTTCCTGAAGCGCTTGATGAATGCATGAGTGCGGGGCTCGATTCACTCAAGTGGTCGGTCAACGCCGCCGACGAGGAACAGTTCGAAAAAATCATGGGGGTGGCCGGCCGCCTGTTCCGTCACGCGCTTGCCAACATCCGCTCGGCATGGGAACTGCGCCGGGAAAAAAATTACAAGACCGGTCTTTACGCTTCGTCGATCCGCTATGACGGCGAACAACAGACCAAGATGGAGGCCCTGCTCAAAGAACAGGTGCTGCCCTACGTCGACCAGCATTACTGGCTACCGCTGTACTCGATGGGCGCGTTCGCCACGCAACGCGAAAGCGAACTCGGCTACCGGCCGACCGCCGGCAACCAGGGCCGCATCGGCGCGTTGCGCGAACCGCTGCCCTGCTGGTCGGCCTTCACCGAGGGCCATGTCACCGCCGAGGGCAAGCTCTCCGCATGCTGCTTCGACGCGACGGCCAACTGGACCATGGGGGACCTCAATAAAGTCTCGTTCATGGACGCATGGAATTCCGAGGGGTTCGTCAAACTGCGCGCCGCGCATCTGCGCAAGGATGTCCGCGGCACCGTGTGCGAGAACTGTATCGCCTACGGTTAAGGCGCCGGTCTGCATGAGTACGCCGGCCACCACGGTGATCAACACGGACCAAACCAGCGCACGGCGCTGGATGCTGCGCGGCCGCGCACTGCTGCCGGTGGTGCAAGGCGGCATGGGCATCGGCGTATCGGCCCATCGTCTCGCCGGCAGCGTCGCCGCGCTGGGTGCGCTCGGCACCATATCCAGCGTCGATCTGCGCCATCATCACCCCGATTTGCTGGAACGCACCGCCGGATCGACTGACCGCGCAGCGCTCAACGCGGCAAACCTGGTCGCGCTCGACCGGGAAATTCGCGCCGCCCTGAAACTGGCCGGCGGACGCGGTGCGGTGGCCGTGAATGTCATGAAAGCAGTGGCTGACCACGCCGCCCAAGTGCGCCAGTGCTGCGAGAGCGGCGCGCACGCCATCGTGATGGGTGCCGGCCTGCCGCTCGATCTGCCCGACATGACGCGCAATTTCCCCGACATCGCCCTGCTGCCGATTTTGTCGGATGTCCGCGGCACCGCCATTGTGCTGAAGAAATGGCTGCGCAAGAACCGCCTGCCCGACGCGATCGTGATCGAACATCCACGTTACGCCGGCGGCCACCTCGGCGCGACGCGCCCAGAGGAAATCAACCATCCGCGCTATGACTTCGAACCCGTCCTTGAAGGCATATTCGCGCTGATGCGCGAGCTCGGCATCGAGCGCGAACGCATTCCATTAATCGCCGCCGGCGGCGTCAATACGCACGAGGCCCTTTGCCAGTTGCTGGCACTGGGCGCCGCCGCCGTGCAAGTCGGCACGCCGTTCGCCGTCACCGAGGAAGGCGATGCACATGCGAATTTCAAAACGGTGCTGGCGCAGGCGCAGCGCGAAGACATCGTCGAATTCATGAGCGTAGCCGGACTGCCCGCACGTGCTGTTCTCACACCCTGGCTCAAACGCTACCTGCGCCGCGAAAAAGCCCTGCAATCGAACGCCAAGGCCGATCAAAGGCGCTGCGTGCCCGGGCTCAATTGTCTGACCGTCTGCGGACTGCGCGACGGGCATGCGTCGTCAGGCCAATTTTGCATCGACACGCGGCTGGCTTACGCCCTCAAGGGCGATGTCTCGAAGGGCCTGTTTTTCCGCGGCAGCGAAGGCCTGCCCTTTGGCCAGGCGATCCGCCCGGTCGCCGAACTGATCGACTACCTGTTGACCGGCAGCATGCCGGAAACCGCGGCGGAGGCCGCGGCCTGACCGCCGGCCGATGCCGGGAACCCTATAACACTTTGATCCATATCAACGGCCGACCGGGCAAATAACGGTTTACTTGCTCTCAATATGAAGATTTCCGGATGAACGGCATGAATATGCGCGACAACCACCTGGCAATACATGACGCGAGGCCGGCGATGAATGTCCGGCCCAAAGCGGCATCACAGGACCGCGAAATAACCACCGCCCTGCGCAGTGTCACTGCGCTGAGCGAATTGGCGCCGGCCGTGCTTGCACGCCTTGCCGGCAGCGCTACCCGCCTTGATATCGCCCGCGGCGAACGCCTCTTCGGCGTGGCCGCACATTGCCAGGGGCTTTACATCGTGGCCAGCGGCCGCATCATGTTGAGCGTCGGCAATCCGGAGGCCGGCCACAAGGTCATCCGCCTCGCCGAAGCCGGCGACGTGATCGGACTCTCCGCCGCACTGCTCGGCATCGAGACTTTTGCCAGCGCCGAAGCGCTGGTCGACAGCACGGTCGTGCTGCTCGCGCGCGACGCCCTGCTCGACCGCGCCGGCAAGGATGTATCGCTGGCGCTGGCACTGGCCAACATCGCCGCACAGCAGGCGCGCAAATTCGCCATCGATCTTGAGTCGGTTTCGCTGCAATCGGGCCGCGAACGCATCGTCAATTATCTGCTCGCCAGCGCGACGGCGGGACCTGCCGCCACACTCGCAGTGTTGCTGCCGGCGAAAAAAAGCATCATCGCCTCGCGACTGTCGGTGACGCCGGAATATTTCTCGCGCACACTGCACGAACTGATCAGCGCCGGCGCCATCAACGTCAACGGCCGCCAGATCGTCATCCGCGACGCCGCGCGTCTGCGCAACAGCGACCGCCCCGCCTGAGCAGGCGCCCCGGCAGGATCATCGCCACGCGCGGTCGTAACGACCGTAGAATGGCGCTCCATGATCCGCTGGTTGCAATCCAATGAGCCTTTCCCGCCCGTGCAATCGGCGCTGGCCGAACCCAACGGCCTGCTCGCCGCGGGCGGCGACCTCAGCGCCGAACGCCTGATCGAGGCCTACCGCCAGGGCATCTTTCCGTGGTTCAGCGACGGCGAGCCGATCCTGTGGTGGAGCCCCGACCCGCGCATGGTGCTGGTGCCGGCGGAAATCAAAGTCACGCGCTCGCTCGCCAAAGTACTGCGCAACCGCGCCTTTGAAGTGCGCGCGGACAGCGCGTTTCGCGAGGTCATGCAGTCCTGCGCCGAACCGCGCGCGAACCAGCGCGGCACCTGGATCAGCGACGCCATGATCAAGGCATATCACACGCTGCACCGGCGCGGCATCGCGCATTCGATCGAAACCTGGATCGACGGCGAACTCGCCGGCGGGCTCTACGGCGTGGCCATCGGCCGCATGTTCTACGGCGAGTCGATGTTCACGCGTGTGCCCGACGCCTCGAAGATCGCATTGGTGCATCTGGCGCGCCAACTGCAGCGCTGGGACTTCGAACTGATCGACTGCCAGATGCATACGGCGCATCTCGAACGGATGGGGGGCCGCGCAATCCCGCGCACGGCGTTTATGCGAAAACTCGGCGAATTGGTAAACTACCCGCCAATTTCCGGAGCCTGGGTGCTCAACCATGACCTCGCTTAACGACAATTTCCTGTCGGTGCTGCAGTTTTATGCGACGGCGCCGTATCCGTGCAGCTATCTGCCGGAACGCATGGCGCGCTCGCAAGTGGCCACGCCCAGCCACCTCATCGACAGCCCGGTCTATGGCGAACTGGTGCAGGCCGGCTTTCGCCGCAGCGGCGCCTTCACCTACCGCCCGTATTGCGACCACTGCCGTGCCTGCGTGCCGGTGCGTATTGTCACCGCCGAATTCGAAGCGAACCGCACGCAGCGCCGCATCCGAAAAAAACACGCCGCGCTGGTGTCCAACATTCTCGATCTCAAATACAGCGCCGAACACTACGCCCTGTATCTGCGTTATCAGGCGGCACGCCACGCCGGCGGCGGCATGGACCAGGACAGTCGCGAACAGTACCGTCACTTTCTTCTGCAGAGCAATGTCGATTCGCGGCTGGTCGAGTTCCGTGAAGACGGCGAGCTGCGCATGGTCAGTATCGTCGACGAACTGCAGGACGGCCTGTCGTCGGTCTACACATTTTTCGACCCGGACACGGCTAGCGCCAGTTTCGGCACCTACAACATTCTCTGGCAGATCGAGCGCTGCCGCGCGCTGGGACTGCCGTATCTCTATCTGGGCTACTGGATCGCGCAAAGCCGCAAGATGGCGTACAAAACCAATTTCCAGCCGATCGAGGGTTTGCTCAACAACTGCTGGCAGTTGCTGCCGAAAATTTGATTTTTACTGCCGCCGCAGTTCAGAGCGGGCGCGGTTTGAGCCACTCGTCGAGCACCGAGAGCCCGACCGCCAGCAGCGTCGGCCCGAGAAATATGCCGACGAAGCCGAACGCGAAGACGCCCCCCATCACGCCAAGAAAGACCAGCGCGAACCCCAGGCTGCTGCCGCGGCTGATCAAGAGCGGCTTGATCACGTTGTCGATGCCGCTGATGACGACAAAACCGTAGACCGCCATGAAGACCGCCCAGCCCGGCTGCTCCTGATACGCGAGCCAGGCCGTGGCCCCGCCCCAGATCAACGGCGGGCCAATCGGTACCATCGACAGCATGAAGGTGAGAAAGCCCAGCAGCAGTGCACCCGGCACGCCGGCAATGGCAAAACCAATCACGGCAACAATGCCCTGCGCGATGGCGGTGCCGACCAGTCCGTAGACCACGCCCTGCACCGTGCCACCGACCGTCACCAGCAGGCCCGGCGCCAGTTCGCCGGCGAGCCGTTTCATCGCCTCGCGCGTCGCATTGACCAGCACTTCACCATCGCGATACAGAAAAAACGCAATGAACGCCGCCAGACTCAGCTGAATGACGCCTTCACCGAGCAGCAGCCCTGATTTGAACAGACCCTGCTGCACCGGCGGCGCGATTCTCTTGATCAACTCGGCAAGCTTCTCCTTGTTGGCGGCGAGTTCGCGCCACGTGGTATCCAGGCTCTCGCCGGCCAGCGGCAGGTCCCGCACCCAGTCGGGCGGCAACGGCATGCCGTGCGCAAAAGTATCGCGCAGCCAATCGATCGCCGGTGTCGCCGTATCGGCCAGCGTCAGCGCCAACAACGCCACCGGCAGCACAATCACCAGCACGAGCAAAAGTGTCATCGCCAGCGCCGCGAGAGCGCGGCGCCCACCCAGCCGCCGCACCAGCCAGTCATAGACCGGCCAGGTCGAAAAGCAGACGATCGCGGCAACCATCAGCGCGGTGACGAAAGGCTGCAGCACCAGCAAACAGCCCAGCACCAGCAGGGTCACTGCGGCGATGCGTGTCAATTGTTCGAGCCGGATATCCAAACAAAAATCTCCAAAGGCGACGCACTGCGCGTGTTCTATCACGCGCATAGGGCGGGGTCAAACCGCGACGGCCGCGGTGCACTGCTAGAATCGCATCATCACGACTGTGCATATGGCCATGCCCGATTCCGATCTGATCGCACGACTCGACGCCTTGCTGCCGCAGACGCAGTGCCGGCAGTGCGGCTACGCGGCGTGCCGGCCGTATGCCGAGGCGATGGCGGCGGGAGATGCCGGCCCCAACCAGTGCCCACCGGGTGGTGACGACGGCGCACGCGCGTTGTCCGCGCTGCTCGGTGCGCCGTATGCGCCGGTCGATCCGTGCTTCGGCGTAAGAAAACCACCCGCAGTCGCTGTAATTGATGAGGCACGCTGCATCGGCTGCACGCTGTGCATCAAGGCCTGCCCGGTCGATGCGATTGTCGGCGCATCGAAACTCATGCACACGGTCATCGCCGCAGCGTGCACCGGATGCGAATTGTGTTTGCCGCCCTGCCCGGTTGACTGCATTGTGATGTCGGGTGTGAGGCAAGTTGATGACGCCGGGCGCCGCGTGGCGGCGCAACAGGCGAAGGGACGTTACGAGGCGCGTTTGCTGCGGCTGGCGCGCAACCGCGCCGTCGCTGAAAAAAACGCCGAATTGAAAGCAGCGGCTGCGCGCAAACAAAGCGCCGTGCAGCGCGCAGTTACGCGCGCACGCGCGCGTATCAGGCAAAAGCAAACACCCCGCTAGAACGCGCGACCTCAGCCGCTGAAGACTTCCTGCTTGATCGCGCCCTTGCTGGTGTTCTTGACCGCGTACATCAGCTTGTCGGCCTGGCGGATCATGTCTTCGATCGACGACGGCATGCGCGTAAAAGTCGCAATGCCGATACTGAACGTCACCGGCCAGTTGTGATCGGCCATCTCCTGCAGCAGGCGTTGCTGCAACATTTCGACCACCATGCGGCAGGCTTCGGCGCTGGTCTCCGGCAGCATGATGGCAAATTCGTCGCCGCCCAGCCGGCCCGGCAGGTCGGAGGAACGCAGCTTGCGCTGCATGGTTTTCGAAATCACGCGCAGCAGATCGTCGCCGACGTGATGGCCGTGCTGGTCATTGACCATCTTGAAGTTGTCACAGTCAATATAGGCAATGGACAGCGTGCGCCGGTAGCGCCGGCAAACCTCCATTTCAGCGCTGACGATCTGGTAAAACCCGCCTTTGTTGACGAGCGAGGTCAGAGTGTCCTTGCGCGACTGAAAATGCGCGTCCTCGAGCATGCGCCGCAACATGCTGAGCCCGAAGACCAGCAACAAAAATCCGGACATGCAGACGCCCCACTCCCAATAGAGCAGCTTCGGATTTTCGAGGTAGCGCCCCGCCGTAACATCGATCAACGCCCACGTCGTGCAGACGATCAGTGACAGCATCGCACCAAACAAACGGCCCGCCGCCCAGGTCAGCATCAGCAGCGGTATCGCGTAAAGGAGTGCCAGTTGCAGTTTGAATGCGGTGACGTAATCGATTACAGCCACCGCCGTCAGCGCGAGCGCGCCGAGCGACAGCCAGCGCTGGCGGTCCTGATTCAGAATGAACGAACCGATTTGTGATGTTCGGTTGCTTTTGCGCGGCATGGTTCTGCTATCCCCTGTTTACCCCGGACGCCGGTTTGGCGGCGCCCCCGGGCCAAATGGTGCAAGTAGCATGCCAACCGCAGGCCATTTCGATTTTCCCTTTAACAACATCAATTTAGAAATTTAACGTAGATCGCGCCGGGATTGGTTCGTGAAATAGTGCGCGCAACGCACTGCGGAAGACTGGTCGATGCTGCCGGCATTTTCGTCAATCCGCGATGATTGTTGTCAGGCGGCTCCGGCACGATTACGCTCGGCGTTTTGCGACAGCAGGGCATTTTTCCGGTCAACCGATGAATTCAGCAAAACGCGAAGAAATTTTCCGGCGTTTGCACGCCGCCACTGCGGTGCCGAAAGGCGAGCTCGAATACCGCTCTCCGTTCGAGTTGCTGGTCGCCGTCATCCTGTCGGCGCAGGCCACCGACAAAAGCGTGAACCTAGCAACGCGCGAACTCTATAAAGCAGCCCATACGCCGCAGACCATCCACGCGCTGGGGGTCGCCGGCCTAGAGCCTTACATCAAACGCATCGGGCTCTACCGCACCAAGGCGAAGAACATCATCGCCACCTGCGGCCTGCTGCTGGAACGACACGGCGGCGAAGTGCCGCAGACGCGCGTGTTGCTCGAACAACTGCCGGGCGTGGGTCGCAAAACCACCAACGTGGTTCTGAACATCGCTTTCGGCCAGCCGACCATTGCAGTCGATACGCACATCTTCAGGATCTCCAACCGCACCGGCATCGCACCCGGCAAGGACGTGGTGGCGGTCGAAGAAAAACTGCTCAAAGTCGTGCCGGACGCATACAAACTCCACGCTCATCACTGGCTGATCCTGCACGGTCGTTACGTCTGCAAGGCACGCAATCCGGAATGCCCGTCCTGTCTGATCGCCGACCTCTGCGAATTTCGCGGCAAGACCAAAACGCCGGCGTCGCCAGCGGTGATAAAGGCGAAAAAAAAGCCGGACTGAACGTCCGGCTTTTTACGCGTCGATACGGACGCGGTTATTTCACTGCAAGCGCCTGCTGGCTCGAGAACCACGCCGCAAGGTCGGCGATATCCGCAGCCTTGAGGTTGGCGGCCTGTGCGGCCATCACCGGGTTCTTGCGCGTGCCCAGTTGATAATCCTTGAGGGCGCGAACGAGGTAATCGTTCTGCTGCCCGGCGAGCTTCGGAAAATCCTGCATTGCGCTCACGCCAACGCCGCCTTCGCCGTGGCAGGCCGCGCATACCTTGGCTTTTTCCCTGCCTGCGGCGGGGTCACCCGCCTGCGCGAACGTGCTGAATGCAAATGCCGCGGCCATCAAAATAATTTTCGTCATCGTCGTCATCCTATTTGGCTGCGGTCTTGGCACTGTCCGCCGAGTAATACGCGGCGAGATCGGCCATATCCTGATCGCTCAGGCCGGCGGCAATCGCGCGCATCGTCGGATGACTGCGTTCGCCGGCCTTGTAGCCCTGCAAAGCCTTGACGATGTAACCGGCGTGCTGGCCGCCGAGTTTCGGCACGTTGTAGACCGACGGGAATGCGGTCTTGTAACCCGGAATGCCATGGCAGCCCGCGCACATCACCGTTTTCTGTTTGCCGGCGGCGGCATCGCCGGCGGCAAATGCCGAGGCGCCCATCACCAACGCTGCCGCAGCCAGGGCTGCGCTCACTACGATACGCATTTTCATTCGCTTGTCTTCCCGCTTGAATTCCATGAAGGCGCCAAAAAACTCGCGTGATTATACCGGAAAAATCCGGGCGTGCACCGGCGTGATTGCGCCGGCCGGACGGTTGCCAGATAATCCGGAACACACTTGGGCTTCCACCATCTGCATTGTTTTTTTCGCGGTTGCCCATGCAAACATTGTGCAGTTCATCGCGCCGGCAGCACCGGTAGAAAATAAAACCCGCCATACCATGATCGCCGCGCGCCGCTTACTGCCCTTCCTGAACTGGTTTCCGCTGCAAGGCGCCACCGTCAGGGCCGACCTCGTCGCCGGCCTCAGCGTTGCCCTGCTGGCCATCCCGCAGTCACTCGCCTACGCGCAGCTTGCCGGCGTGCCGCCTTATTACGGCCTGTATGCAGCGCTGCTGCCCTGCGTGATCGGTGCGCTGTTCGGGTCTTCGGGCGTGCTGTCGACCGGACCGGTGGCACTGACCTCGCTGCTGACGGCAGCCAGCATTTCGCAGCTCGCCCCGCACGGCAGCGAGCAGTACATGACATTCGCAATCCTGCTGGCGCTGGTGTCGGGCCTGTTTCAGCTGGCGTTCGGCCTCATGCGCATGGGGATGTTGCTCAACTTCCTGTCCTACCCGGTATTGATGGGCTTCATCAACGCCGCGGCCATCATCATCGGACTGTCGCAACTGCCCGCACTGCTCGGTATACCGGCGGCGCAAACGACGCATTTTCTGCTCGACATCTGGCACGTCATCGCCAACCTCGACTCGATGCATGCGACTTCCCTGCTCTTCGGCGTCGCCGCCATCGCTTTGCTGGCCGGATTTAAAAAACTGGCGCCGCGGCTACCCGGCGTATTGATCACGGTCGCGGCGCTCACCATGGCAAGCTGGCTGCTCGGCTATGAAAACATGGGCGGCCGCATCGTCGGCGACATTCCGCAGGGCCTGCCCGCCTTCGGCATACCGCAGCTCGACTGGAATTCGACCGTCGCGCTGCTGCCGGCAGGTTTCATCATTGCGCTGATCAGCTTCATGGAAGCGATGTCGAGCTGCAAAATCATTGCCATGAAAACGCGCACGCCTTGGGACGAGAACCAGGAACTGATCGGCCAGGGCCTGGCCAAAATCGCCGGCGCCTTCAGCCAGACGATACCGGTCAGCGGATCTTTCTCGCGCTCGGCATTGAATCTCTCCGCGCACGCCCGCACCGGGATGTCCTCCGTTTTTTCCGCGATCTTCGTGTTGCTCACACTGCTGTTTTTCACACCGCTGCTGCATCACCTGCCCAAACCGGTGCTCGCGGCAATCATCATCGTCGCTCTCGCAAACCTGATCGATTTCGCCAGCATCGCCAGATCCTGGCGCGCGCGCCGCGACGACGGCATCGCCGCCGCGGTCACCTTCCTCGCCACGCTCGCGTTCGCACCGGGCATACAGATCGGCATCCTGACCGGCATCATTCTGTCGCTGGTGCTGCTGCTCTACCGGATGATGCGGCCGCGCGTCGCGGTGCTCGGCATGCACGCCGACGGCACATTACACGACGCCGGACATTTTCAGATCGATGCATTGCACCCGAAGCTCGGCGCCCTGCGTTTTGACCGCTCGCTTTTTTTCGTCAACGTTGCGTATTTTGAAGAAGCCGTCATCGCGCTTTCGCGCAGCAATCCGGACCTCAAATACATTCTGGTGGTGGGCAGCGGCATCAATGAGATTGATGCGTCGGGCGTCGAAATGCTGTCCAACCTCCACGATAGACTGAAGACCGCCGGCACCACCATCGGCTTCAGCGGCATCAAACAACAAGTCATGTCTGTTTTGGCACGCACCGGCCTCGCTGCGCGGATCGGTGCAGAGAATTTCTTCAGCACGGAAACGGTGGCACTCGATACGCTGCGCGCCCGGCTCGGCAACGATTAACATCGCCGGCGCGCAAACGTTGTTGTCACGACGCGGCATTTGGCTTAACCTTCGCCCACCATGGCCAATCGACTCACCAAAATCGTCACGCGCACCGGCGACGACGGCAGCACCGGGCTTGCCGACGGATCGCGCCTTTCAAAATCCGCGCTGCGCGTCGAAACCATGGGCGCCGTAGATGAATTGAACAGCGTGCTTGGTTTACTGCTCGCCGAACCGATGCCCGATGAATTGCGCGTATGCCTCGACGGCGTGCAACACGACCTCTTCGACCTCGGCGGCGAATTGAGCGTGCCGGGGCACACCCTCATGAGCGACTCGCATTGCACGCGCATTGACGACGCCATCGCCCACTTCAATGCCGACCTCACGCCGCTGAAGGATTTCATCCTGCCCGGCGGCACACGTGCCGCGTCGCTCGCACATGTCGCGCGCACCGCCTGCCGTCGCGCCGAACGCGTGCTGGTAGCACTGCATGCCGAATCGCCGCAACCTGCCGTCATGGTGCAGTACTTAAACCGCCTGTCGGATTTTCTGTTTGTTGCCGCGCGCGCGCTCAATGCGCACGCCAGTCGCGGCGACGTGCTCTGGCAACAGGGCAAAAATCGCGCGCCCTGAACCGGCGCGCGGCTCACCGAACAAGCTACTTCGCCGCCGTCACGCAGGAAAAATTGGCAGCATCGTCAATGCCGCCCATGCCTTTGTAACGCGCCACCTGCGGATACATACAAAGCGGCCGCGTACGCGCCACGCCCTGCTTTGCATCGTCATTCACGTATTTGGTCGCCACGATCTGGCGTGGCGCCACGCCCTGTTCGACCCAGCGGTCGAGCGCCATCACAACATCGAAGTCGGGCTCATAGCGCGGCGAAAATCCCTGCCCCGATCCGCCGAAGCTGTTCGGCCCCGGTCCCTTTGAGCAATGATGCATGCCGGGCACCATGAAAAGCCGCGCGAAGTCCTCGGTGGACCCGCCGTGAACCTTGCGCACGTCTTCGAAATACTGCACCGTGCGCAGCGGCGTAATCGAATGGTCGGCCCAGCCGTGATACATGATCAATTTCCCGCCGCGCGCCTTGAATGCTGACAGGTCGGTTTGCACCGCGTCCTGGTCTTTTTCAAACGGCGCGAACGCCGCGATGTCGCGGTCAAAATTGAAATCCGCCACCGCGTCATATTTTTCGCCGAACACGAAGTAGCGCATGAAACCGTCCTGGAACGACCACTGTCCCGACGGATACGCATTGAGTTTGCCGCTGCCGGTGATGTAGGCCTCGTAATCGTCCTCGTGCCCGGGCGGGAACCCCGGATAAAGGCGCTTGCCCGCGCTGTCGTGCGGGCCGTTGTAGATCTTCTCCAGTGCGGCCACCTGGCCGGCAGTAAAGCAATCGGCCGCATCGCCGCCACGGCAGGTCATTGCGCGCAGATCGACTTTGCATTGCGCCGGCGCATCGATCACGCCATCTACCAGACCATCCTGCCCGTCGCAGGCCGCCAGCGTAACCTTTTCGAGCAGCGCGATTTTTTGTGGCGGAATCGGCGCCGGTGTCAGCGCGCGCGCGTTGTAGGTGTACGACATCATCAGTCGCGTGCGATCGATGACGGGATTGCCGACCACCACGCCATCAAAGTCCTGCGGATATTTCTGCAACTCGGTCAGACCCATCTTGCCGCCGTTCGAACACCCGACAAAATACGCGCGCTGTTCGTTGCGTTCGTAAAATTTTCGCACGATTTGTTTGGACAATTCGGCAACGAGATGTGTGGCGCGGTGCCCGTAATTGATCTGCGCCTGCGTGTTGTTCAGCGCCCACGCCGCCGCCAGCGAATTGACGCCAGTGTGCCCGGTATCCGATCCTGCCGCGGCGTAACCGCGAGCGAGCCCCTGCGTCAGATTGGGAATCGAACCGTTGAATCCACCGCCGCCGGCGTAAAACAGTTTGCCGTTCCACTGCGCGATCGGCAGTGCAACCTCAAACTGTATGGTCTGTTCAAGCGTGCCGAGCACCTTGCAATACTCGGGCACCGGCGCGGCTGCCGCCACGACCTGCGCGGACCTGATGACGACGTCCGGCAAGGCCAGTTTGGCTATCGCCGCGCAATCCGGCGCCGCCAGGACGTTTGCACAAAAGCCGACGCCGACGATTGCTGCGAATGCTGCTGCCACACGATGCAGTGCCATAGAAATCCCCTCCCAGAGACGTTTGAAACAACCGGCGCGGTGTTTGCCTTTTCTTATTTCACCAAGCCGTGGTACCACCATCCACCGGAATCACGGTGCCGGTCATGAAGTTCGAGGCATCCGACGCCAGCACCACGATGAGCCCCTTGAGATCATCGTCGCCACCGGTGCGCCCGAGCGGAATTTCACCGACGATCTGCTCGCTGACCTTGTCGAACATCTTGACGTTGATCGGCGTGACAAAAAAACCCGGGCAGATCGCGTTGACCTGGATGTTGTGCTGCGCCCACTTCACCGCCAGATCGCGCGTAAAGTTGACCAGCGCGCCCTTGCTGGTGCCGTAGGCGATCGAGTTGTAGTTTTTCGGATTGCGTCCGACGAGACCCGCGATCGAGGCGATGTTGATGATCTTGCCGCGTTTCACCTTGATCATTTCGCGACCGAACGCCTGTGCGCATAGGAAGGGCGCAGTGATATTCAGGTCGAGCACCTGCTGCCAGCGCTCGAGCGGCATCTCTTCGACCGGCGCCACCCAAGCGCGGCCGGCGTTGTTGACCAGCGCATCGACGCGGCCGAATTTTTTCATGGTCGCGTCTTTCAGCGCCTCGACCTGCTCGGGCTTGGTGACGTCGCAGCCGTAGGCCAGCGCCTTGACGCCGAGCTTTTCGATGCCGTGCGCCGCCTCCTCACAATTCTCCAGTTTGCGCGAGCAGATCACCACGTTGGCGCCGGCTTCCGCCAGCGCAGTCGCCATCTGCAAGCCAAGCCCGGTCGCGCCGCCGGTGACGACACCGACGCGGCCTTCGAGATTCATCAATTCTTTAACGGTTGCCATTGCTCGACCTTTCGTTCAATCGTCTTTTAACAATTCACGCGCAATGATATTGCGCTGAATTTCCGAAGTACCTTCGTAAATGCGCGTGACGCGCGCATCGCGGAACACCGTTTCGATGCCGGCCTCGCGCATATAGCCCATGCCGCCGTGGATCTGCACTGCCGCATCGACCACGCGCCCGAGCGCCTCGGTCGCCGAGAGTTTGGCCATCGCCGCGTCCAGCGAACCGCGTTCGCCGCGCATCAGGGTTTCGATGCCACGGTATGTGAGCAAACGCGCCGCATCGCGCTGCACCGCCATGTCGGCGAGCATCCATTGCAGGCCCTGATACTCGGCCAGTTTGTGGCCGCCCTGCGAGCGCAGCCTCATGTGCTCGGCGCTTTTCTCAATCAACTTGTCCATCATGCCGATACAACGCGAAGCCAGCGTGACGCGCCCCTGCGTCAGCGTTTTCAGCGCCTGCACGAAACCCATGCCCTCGGGCCCGAGCATGTTTTCCGCCGGCACCTCGCAATCAACGAAGGACACCGGCGCCGTGTTGCAGCCGCGCATGCCCATCTTCAATTCGTTGCGGCCCACCGACAGCCCCTTGCAGCCGCGCTCGACGATGAAGGCGGAAATGCCTTTGACACCTTTCGCTCTGTCGGTCGCCGCCATCACCGTGAAAACGCCGGCCTGTGGTGCGTTGGTAATGTAGATTTTTTCGCCGTTGATGACCCAGCGGTCGCCCTTCTTCACCGCCGTTGTACGCAAAGCGGCGGGATCGGAACCCGCCTCGGCTTCGGTCAACGCAAAACAGCCGACCCATTCGCCGGAAGCCATGCGCGGCAGGTATTTTCTCTTCTGCGCTTCATTGCCGAGCGCGACGATGCCCGTGGAACTGATGCCGGTGTGATTGCCGATCACGGTGGCGAAGCCGTAATGCGTCAGTCCCATGACCTCCTCGACCGCGCACTTGCCGGCGAGATCGAGGCCGATGCCGCCGTACTCTTCGGGGATGGTCAGACCGAACAGACCGAGCTCGCGCGCTTTCTGCATGAGATCGGCAGGGATCGCATCGCTCTCTTCGATTTCCAGCGCGCGAGGATCCACCTCTTTGGCAAGAAAGCGGCGGATTTCGTCGCACAGGGATTGCACTTCGGGTTTCAGTTGCATGGAGTCCTCGAGAATTCTGCCGTGTCAAAACGGTGTTGAGCACACATTTTCACACAACGGCGCTCAGCGGTTTTGCAATGGCTTGATTAAAGCATCGCCGGCTTTGACACCGCGCCCCTGCGGAAAGACGAACAACGGGTTGATATCGAGTTCGGCCATGTGGTTTTCCAGATCGACGGCCATCGCCGACACGCGCACGATGGCATCAGCCAGCGCCTCGATGTCGGCGGGTGCCGCGCCACGTGCGCCCTTGAGTACCGCGCCGCCCTTGATTTCGTCGATCATTTCGCGCGCCACCGAATGGGTGACCGGCGCCATGCGAAACGACACGTCATTCAATACCTCGGAAAAAATGCCGCCAAGGCCGAACATTACCGCCGGCCCGAACAGCGGATCATTGGTGACGCCGAGGATCGCCTCGATGCCGCCGCTCACCATTTCCTGTACCAGTACGCCCTCAATGTCCGCGTCCGGCTTGTAAGCGCGCGCGTTTTGCATGATCTCGTCGAAGGCGGCCTTGACGCCCTCATCCGCTGCGACGCCGAGCTTCACCGCGCGCGCCTCGGTCTTGTGCGGAATATCCGGCGACTGCACTTTCAGCACCACCGGGTAACCAAGCGCGCGCCCCGCAACCACCGCCTCCGCCGCGTTCTGCACCAGCTTCTCGCGGGTCACACCGATCCCGTACGCGGCAAGCGCCTGTTTGGCCGCGTGTTCCGACAGATCGTCGCGCCGTCCCGCCAGCGCATCCTGCACGCTGCGTGCTGACAGCACCGGCACACGCTCCCGCAGACGCTCATCCTCGCGCCGCAGCGAATGCGCAAACGCCGACAACGCCGCCAGCGCGCGGCCGCAACGCACCGGCGATTTGTAATGCGGGATTTTCAGCGCATCGAGTTTTGCATAGGCATCGCGCGCCAGTTCGTCGCGCGCGCTCCACGCCAGAAATATCGGCTTGTCGGTATGCGCGGCGATTTCGATGATCTCGGCGGCAATGTTGTCGGCCAGTTCGCCCTGCAGCGAGGCATTGATCATCGCAATCGCATCGACGTTCGGGTCGTCGAGAATCGCCTGCAGGGTGCGGCGGATCAAACTGAGATCATTGAAGATGGCAGCCGTCACATCGACCGGATTTTGAATCGAACCAAACGACGGCACGATGGTGCGCAGTTTTTCCACTGTCTCTGCCGACAAAGACGGCACCTGCATGCCGCGCGCCACGCATTCATCGGTCATCAGGATACCGGCGCCACCCGACACCGTAATGATGGCAACGCGGTTGCCGTGCGGTAGCTTGCCGCAGCGAAACGCGCGACTGTAATCGACGACGTCCTGAATGTCCTCGATCTGGATGATGCCCGACTGCCTGAATGCCGCCTGATACAGCGCCATGGCGCCGCCGAGATTGGCGGTATGCGAGGCCGCGGCGCGGCTCCCCTGCTCGGTGTTGCCGACCTTCCACACCAGAATCGGTTTCTTTTTTGCCAGCGCCTTACGACCGACCTCGACCAGACGCCGCGCGTCTTTCAGGCCTTCGATATACGCAGTGATGACATCGGTTTTCTCATCGTCGATAAAGTATTCGATGAAATCGAGCGTGCTCACACCGATCTCGTTTCCTGTCGTCACCATCTGGCGGAAGTTCACGCCGCCGTCTTTAGAGGCGAGGTTCATGACTGAGAAACCGAATCCGCCGCTCTGCGACACCATGCTCACCGCGCCCGCATCGTAGCCGGTGAAGAACACCGAGCCGAAGCCGGCGTAGACGTTGCCTGTGACATTGATCATGCCCTGACAGTTGGGCCCGATGACGCCAATATCGTAATCGGCAGCGACGGCGGCAAGCTCGCGCTGCATTTCGATGCCTTTACCACCAACTTCGGAATAACCGGAACTGAACACAATCGCGAACTGCACGCCCTTTTCCCCGCAGGCGCGCAGCATCTCCGCCGCGCGCGATGCGTTGATCAAGACCAAAACGAGGTCGGGCGTCTCCGGCAACGACTCGATCGACGGCCAGCACTTAACGCCGAGGATCTCCTGATACTTCGGGTTCACCGGATAAAGGCGGCCCGCATAGTTATGCGAAACCAGATGCTGCAGCGGCTGTCCGCTGATGGTGATGAGATCCTGCGACGCACCAACAACGGCCATCGAACGCGGGTTGAAAAAACGTTCAAGGTTTTTGCGCATAACTGGATTGATCCGCCGGCGCGGCTCAGCAGACAAGCACGGCGCGGCCGACGATCTCGCCGGCCTCGAACGCGCGGTGCGCAATCACGGCATCCTGCAGCGGGAAGACGCGGCTGATCAGCGGCTTGATGCGCCCCTGCCGGATCAGCGCCACGGTGTCGGCGATATCCTGCCTGCCCGCCGAGCGGTTGCCGGTGACGGTAATCTCCTCGGTGAACAGCCAGGTCGGCGTTTCGAGCACGCCGCCCTTCGGGAAATAGCCCATGATGACGAGCCGCCCGCCGGGCGCCAGCGCACTGATGCTGGCCGGCAGCGTGTCGCGCTGGGCAACGAAGTCGAGCACGACATCGGCGCCGAGGCCGTCGGTGATGCCTTTCACGTACTGGACGGTGTCGTGTTCCTGCGTCGAGAAGACGACGTCGGCGCCCGCTTCGCGCGCGGTGGCCGCGGTCTTGTTCGAGCGGATCGCCGCAATCACGCGCCCGCCGCAGGCGCGCGCCGCCTGGATCGCGTGCAGGCCCATGCCGCCGCCGGCGCCGATGATCAGCACGTTCTCGCCGGCACGAATGGCGGCGCGTCCCGAGCAGGCCTTGACCACCGGCCCGATCGTGTTCGGAATCAAACAGGCCTGCTCGAACGACACCTCCGCCGGCAGCGGCACACAGTTGCGCGCCGGCACGCAAACAAATTCGGCGTAGCCGCCGTCGCGGTGCGCACCGATCATCGCGGTGTGGTTATTCAGATAAAGGCACAGAGTCTCGCGACCGACGCGGCAATAGCGACAGTTGCCGCAGCTCAGATTATTGTTGATCACCACGCGTTCGCCGGTTTTGACGCCATCGGCGTTCGGGCCGAGTGCGGCGATCGTGCCGGCGATGCCGTTGCCCATGATGCGCGGCAGCTTGACGTGCGGCATGCCGCGGCCGCTGCGGTAGACCATCTGAAAAAGATCAACGCTGACCGCGCCGACGCGCACCAGCACCTCACCGGCGCCGGGCTGCGGTGTCGGCACTTCCTCCCACTTCAGGTTTTCCGGCGGACCGAATTCCCTCAGGACGACTGCATGCATCGTGCGCTCCGTTGTTGTTGTCATATCAAAATTCCGTCCTTACCCTGCGGCGCCTCACGCCAGCGCCTGTAGCACCAGCGCGTGCAGCATCTGCCGGTAGTAGAAACGCAGCGCGCCCGGCGCGTGCGCCATGAAGACGACGACCAGGCCCTCGGCCGGATCAACCCAGAAGTACGGACCGGTCGATCCCGCCCACTGAAATTCGCCCGCCGAGCTCATGATCGGCGCGATGCCGGTCTGACGGCGCACCGCGACGCCGAGCCCAAAGCCATAGCCGTTGATGTTCGGATACGCGCGTAGGCGCGTCGTATCCACTTCGGGGCCGATGTGGTCGGCGGTCATGAAGGCGACCGTCTTGCGACCGAGTACACGCCGGCCGTCGAGCACGCCGCCGTCGAGCAGCATCTGCGCAAAGCGCAAGTAATCGGCGGCAGTCGACACCGCGCCGCCGCCGCCGCAATCGAACTGGTTGCGCCGCGTGCCGTCGCGCATGACCTGCGGCTTGCCGGTCAACGGGTCTTTAGCGAAGCCCTTCGCGTAGCGGCCGGCTTTTTCTGGCGGCGCCACAAAGCCGGTGTCGGCCATGGCGAGCGGTTCAAACAGCCGCTCGTGCGCGAAGCCGGCGAGTGGTTGCCCGGCAATCGCCTCGATGGCGAGTCCGAGCACGTCGAAGCCGAATCCGTAGTCCCAGGCGCTGCCCGGCTGAAAGTGCAATGGCAGCGCGCCGAGTTTCTGCAAAAACGCGTCGCCGCTCATGCGCTCGGCGACGCTGTCGGACGAACTCAAGCCGTTGTCTTCGAACAGCGCGTAGCCGCGATTGCCGTAAGTGAGGCCGGCCGTGTGCCGCATCAGGTCCTGGATCGTCATCGGTCGCAGCGCAGGCACGCTGCCGCCCGGCGCAGCGACGCGCATCTGCGCGAGTTGCGGCAGATAGCGGCCGACCGGCTCGTTAATCAGCAGGCACCCCTCTTCGTAGAGCGACAGCGCCGCCGCTGCGACCAGCGGCTTGGTCATCGAGGCGATGCTGAACAGCGCATCCTCCGGCATCGGTACTTCGGCCTGCGGGTCGAGCCAGCCGAAGGCTTCGTGACAGACGAGCCGTCCGTGCCGCGCAATCGCCAGCACGGCGCCGGGCAGACGGCCTGCCGCGATCTCGGCGCGCAGCGCAGCGCCGATGCGCGCGAGCCGCGGCGGCGAGAAGCCGAGCGATTCGGCAGTCGCCGTCGGCAATGGATATGAAGAGGAGGAAGTCACGGTGGTGCGGGTTCCATGCGGTGCAGGACAAGGATCCTGCTCTGTGGCTGATTTCGATCAGCCGGTATTCTACCCGCGGGATAGAATCACCGGTGTCGTCGACCAACGGAGGTGCATCGTGCAGCGATTCACGACAACCGCAGCGGCAACCGCATGCGGACTGCTCGCGCTCGCTGCTGCGGCCGGCAGTGCCGCGCAGGACTACCCGACGCGGCTGATCCGCATGATCGTGCCGGGTACGCCGGGCGGCTCGGCCGATATTCTCGCGCGCATGATCGGCGCCAAGCTGACCGAGCGCTGGGGCCAGCCCGTGGTGATCGAAAACCGCAGCGGTGCGAGCCAGATGATCGGCGCCGAGGTGCTCGCGAAATCGCCGCCCGACGGCCATGCCTTGATGCTGGCAACCATCAGCTACACCACCAGCGCGGCAACGCGCGCGTCGCTGCCGTTTGATCCGCTCAACGATGTCACCGGCGTCACCATGGTCGGCCAGGGCCCGCTGCTGCTGCTCGTGCATCCGTCGCTGCCGGCACGCTCAGTGCGCGAACTGATCGCGCTGGCTAAAGCGCGGCCCGGCACCATCAATTACGCCTCCTCGGGCAACGGCACCATCGTTCATCTGGTCGCCGAGGTCTTCGCGGCGCGCGCGCAGATCGACATCGTCCACGTGCCGTACAAGGCAATCGCGGCTGTGGTCACCGACCTTGTGGGTGGACACGTGCCGATGGCCTTCGGCAGCCTGCCGGCGGCGTGGGCACAGGTCGAAGCCAGCCGATTGCGCGCGCTGGCAGTGACCACCGGCAAACGCTCCGAACTCGTGCCGCAGTTGCCGACGATCGCCGAATCCGGTCTGCCCGGTTTCGACGCCTCGACCTGGTGGGGCCTGTTCGCCCCGGGCAAAACGCCGAAGGAAATCGTCGCGCGCCTGAACGCAGAAATTCAGAAGATCGTCGTCACCGACGAAGTGAAAGCGCGTCTGACGGCCGAAGGCGCGCAGGCCGTGACCGGCATGACACCCGAAGCATTCGCCGCACTGATCCGCAACGAGATCGCCCTATGGCGCCGCATCGCGCAGGAGCGCGGCTTGAAGGGCGAATAGCGGGCGCGGAACCTGCAGAATGTGCAAGACGCACCGGTGCGCGCACCGCACGGGCAAACCGCCGGCAGCGGCAACTGCCGTTTCCCGGAGTCGTTTCAATATATTGTATTTTGCGGGCGGAAGGCGGAATATTGCCGGCCGGTTGCGGCGGCAGAAACTGGATTTCGAATTGCAGAAATAGGCGTACCAATAGACGTGCCGCATTTTCGCGGGGCCGCGGTCAGTGCGCCGTTACAAGCAGGATTGAGGTGATTTTGTGCTGAAGAGCATAGGCAAATACGAATTAAAAAGCGTTCTGGGAAAAGGCGCGTCGGCGACCGTTTATCTCGGCGTGGATACCTTCACCAACGCGGAAGTCGCCGTCAAGGTGATCGACACTGAAGTGTTCAAGAACTCGTCGGACGGCGAAGTCCTGCGCGCGCAATTTCTGAACGAAGCTTCACTTGCCGGCAAGCTCAATCACCCGCATATCGTCTCGATTCTCGATGCGGTGGTCACCGAAGATTCCGGACATATCGCCATGGAGTACGTCGGCGGCGGCGATCTGACGCAGCGCACCGGTCTGCTCAAACTGTATTCGACGCAGGACGCGATCCAGGTCGGCTTCAAGTGCTGCGGCGCGCTCGATTACGCGTACCGGCAGGGCGTCATTCATCGCGATATCAAACCCGCCAATATCATGATCACGAAAGGCACCGACATCAAGATTGCGGATTTCGGCGCGGCCTATCTGCGCCACAACGCCGACAAGGACCAGGTCAGCATGGGCACGCCTTCCTACATGAGCCCCGAGCAGATGAGCGGCGCGGAACTGACGCACCAGAGCGACATGTTCTCGTGGGCCGTCGTGCTCTACGAACTGTTTACCGGTGAAAAGCCTTTTGTGGCGAAGACCATGAGCGAACTGGTGCGCAAAATCCAGCGCGAAGACCCGGTGCCGCCGAGCCGCAACTGGCCGTCGATTCCGCCGGCGATTGACAAGGTACTGCTCACCGCGCTGGCGAAGAAACCGGCGGACCGTTTCCCGACCTGGGCCGAGTTCGCGCTCGAACTGGCGAAAATCGGCGGACTCAGCTATCAGGACAAATCCATCCAGGACAGCGAAAAGTACGAGGCGCTGCGGCGCGTGAAGATGCTCTCGAAGCTCGCCGACGGCCAGATCTGGGAACTGGTGCGTGCCGGCCGCTGGACGCGCGAGTCCGCGAGGCACGTCATCATCCGCGAGAACGACACCGGCAACAGCCTGTTCTTCCTGGCCAAGGGCCAGGTCAAGGCCACCCGGCAGGGGCGCCTGCTCAATCTGATCGAGGGCGGCGAATGTTTCGGCGAGATGGCCTACATACGCGGCGGCAAGGCCGAACGCCACGCCAGTGTCGAATCGATGACCGAGGTCATGTATGCCGAGTTCCCGAGCGAAGCGCTCGATCGCATGAGCGACAGTTGCCAGCTGCATTTCATGCGCGCGCTGGTGAGTACTCTCGCCGAGCGTCTGGATCTCGCCAACAGCCGGCTCTCGCCGACGAAAAATTAAATACGGTTACCGCGTAACCGGAGTTTGGGTACCGACGCGAGCGAACAATAACTGTTCAGAAGTTTGCGTATTGTTAGCCCGCGCGTCGGATCAGCCGCGCTTCCAGCCCAGCCAGTCGCAAATCGCCTTGCCCATCACCAGTTCAAGATCGTTGCCCTTGAGCCAGGGCATTTCCTCGGTATACATGGTCATGCACTGACGGTAGCTGCACGGCATGCGCGTGACGTCGGTGCCCCAGAATGAGCGCTGCGGGCCGAAGGCTTCAACAAGGCGCTTGATGTAGGGGTGAATATTGCGGTACGGATAGGCATCGCTCGAATAACTCGGCGCGCCCGACAACTTCACCGCGACGTTCGGATGTTTCGCCAGCGCCAGCAGCACGTCAAGGTCGGCGAAGCCGGAATCATCCATGGTGTGGCGCACGCGCGCCATGTGGTCGATCATGATTTTCAGGCGCGGATGTTTTTTCGCGATCTGGTCGACGATGTTCAATTTGCCCGGCACCAGCAGCGCGACCGGCAGGTCGGCTTTTTCAGCGCCCGCCCACACCCAGTCCATGGTGCCGTCGGTAAGCCAGCTGTCTTCGCCCTTACGCAAAAAGGCGAAGCGCAGGCCGACCATGCCCGGCTGCTCGCGCCATTTTTCGACACGCGCCTTGCTGGCAGGATCTTTCGGATCGAAACCGCCGAGCACGCAGAAGCGGTCGGGATGGGCGGCGGCGGCCTCGATCGAGATTTCATTCGCCTGCGGGTCCCAGCTCGGCGGACACAGCACGACGGCATCGACGCCGCCCTCTTTCATTTCCGTCAGCAGATCATCCTTCGTGTACTGCGGAATCTGGCGGTGGATCACCACCGGCGTGCCGTTTTTCCAGATGTGGACCTGCGAATCGACGATCAGCATTGCGTGCTCCCCTTGTGCATGTCTAGTGTGTTGAGGTGAAACAGCGGGAGATTATTCCCGAAACGCGGCGCGCGCGGAAATTATTTTTGCGTCGCCGGCACGTCGTAGTCGCCGCCGTGGAACAGCAGCGGATGGCGGTTCGAATACGCATAGCGCTCGACCTCGCCGATCAGAATCAAATGATCGCCGCCCTCATGCTGCTGTGCAAGACGGCATTCGAAGGTGGCGACGGTGCCGGCGATGACCGGCGCGCGGCCCAGCCCTTCGTTGAAATCCAGTTCCGCAAACTTGTCGGCGGCCGGCCGGCTGAAACGTTGCGACAGGTGCCGCTGGTCAGCCGCCAGCACGTGGATCGCAAAATGGCTTGCATCAGTGAAGACGCTGCGACTCGGTGCGGTTTTCGACAGGCACCACAACAACAGCGGCGGCGCCAGAGACACCGAACAGAATGAATTAACGGTGACACCTGCGGTCTGGCCGTCCGCCGTGCGCGCGGTGATCACCGTCACGCCGGTCGGAAACCCGGCCAGCGCGCGGCGCAATTCGCGCGGGTCTATGCCCGGCACGGCAGCTGCCGCAGCAACGCTGCGTTCGACGCGCAGTTCAACGTTTTTTGTCATGAATATTCAGTCAAATCCGCCGGTAAACCGTGCGTGGCAACGGCATTGTATTGACCAAAGTCAATCGCGAGAAGTCATGCGTCGGTCAAATGATTATATCCATTTCTTCTATAATCAACGCATGAACAAGCTGCTGACCATGATGGCCTTCGTGCGCGTCGCCGAGAGCGGCAGCTTTACCGCGGCGGCGGCACAGCTTGGCGTTTCGGTTTCCGCAGTGGCCAAGGCGGTCACCCGGCTGGAGGAAGAACTCGGCGTGCAATTGCTGGTGCGCACAACGCGCAAGCTGGCTCTCAACGACGACGGGCGGGAATTTTTCTCGCGCTGCCAACGCATCCTCAACGACATCGAAGACGCGGAATCCTCGGTGAAGGGCGCGCGCGAAACGCCGAAAGGCCGTCTGCGCATGGTGATGCCGACCATGTTCGGCCGCCTGACCTTTCTGCCGCACGCCGCGGCGTTCAGTGCGCGTTATCCCGACATCGTGCTCGACGTGGCATTCGAAGACCGCCAGGTCAACCTGATCGAGCGCGGCCTCGATCTCGCCGTGCAGGTTGGCGACCTCAACGATTCGAATTACCTCACGCGCACGCTCTACCGCGGCCCGCGCGTGACGGCGGCCTCGCCGGCCTACCTCAAGCGCCACGGTGAGCCGAAAACGCCGGACGACCTCGTCAAACACAATTGCATCATCAGCAACTACGGCCCGGTCTGGCATTTCAGCCATCGCGGGCGCGCCATGCCGGTCACCGTCAGCGGCAACCTCGTCGTCACCGGCGGCGAAGCCATGCGCGAAGCAGCCATTCTCGGGCTCGGCATTGCGCAATCCAACGGCTGGACCTTCCACCACGACATCAACGCCGGCACGCTGCGCCCGCTGCTGGAGAATTTCGCGGTCGAAGGACGGCCGATGAGCATCGTCTACCCGCCGACGCGCCACGTGCCGAGCAAGCTGCGCGTGATGATCGATTTTCTGGTCGCCATCACGCGCCTGCCGGCCGGCGGCGTACGGCCCGCTAACGCGCCTTCGGCCGCCAGACGCAGGCGCGCAGGCCCCGTCTGAAAGCGGCCGCACTGGAATAAATGGACAAAGTGTTTTGTCTCGCGGTTGATGGTCGTGCCGTGGCTCTTGAGTATCATAGGCCCCTTCAAAGCGCGCCGGCGGCGCATCGCCGCGCAGAATAAACCACGCAGCACAGAGGAGACCTCCCGTGAGACTCGGCTACTTCACCATGCCCATGCATCCGCTCGAGCGCAGCCCGACGGACACCCTGCGCGAAGACCGCGAGGCCATCATCCTCGCCGACAAACTCGGCTTTTACGATGCCTTTGTCGGCGAACACCTGACCGAGCGTTCCGAGAACATCACTAACAGCCTGCTGTTTCTGGCCACGCTGATCAGCGACACCAAAAACATCAAACTCGCCACCGGCACCACCAACCTGTCGCAGCAGCATCCGGTGATCATCGCCTCCAACTCGGCGATGTTCGACCACCTCTCGAAGGGCCGCTTCATCCTGGGCATCAGCGCCGGTGCGCTCAAATGCGATGCCGAGGCGCTCGGCCATCTCGAGATGGATCGCAACAAGCTGTTCGCTGAATGCATTGATGTCATTCTCGCCATTTGGGAGCGCGAGTCGCCTTACGACATCGACTTTGCGGACAACCGTTTCAAGGTGACGACCAAAACTACGCGTGAACTCGATATCGGCCGCGGCCATCTCTACAAGCCCTACCAGCAGCCGCGGCCCGAGATTGTCGGCACCGTGGTGGCACCGTTCTCGAAAGGCGTGATCGCCATGGGCGAGCGCGATTTCCATCCGCTGTCGGCCAACTTCCTGCTGGCGAAATGGCTGCCCAGCCACTGGCAGAATTACTGCGAAGGCAAGAAAAAAGCCGGCCTGGTGGCGGACCCTGCCGACTGGCGCGTTGCGCGCAGCATCTTCGTCGCCGACGACGACAAGGTCGCCAGACGCTACGGCCGCGACGATCCGAATAGCCCCTACCGTTTCTACTGGCAGATGCTGGGCATCAAAATGCAGCGCTCGAATCGCATCGGCGCCTTCAAGTCATCGCGGGAACAACCCGACGCCGAGATCACCGAGGACTACATTCTCGATAACCTCAGCATCCACGGCAGCGTCAACAAGGTGGTGGACGAGATCCTCAAGCTGCACGAGGAAACCGGCGATTTCGGCGAACTGGTCTACGCCGGCATGGACTGGACCGATCCGGCGCTGTCTAAACGCTCGATGGAACTGATGGCCACCGAAGTCATGCCGCGCGTGAACCAGGCGCTCGGCAAAAAAGTCAAAGCACCGCGCGTCGCTTAGAATCAACGGCAACAATAAAAACACGCCAATTTGCATTTCATTCGGGGGAGTTTGTCATGAAAGAAGGTTACGTCCAGTCCGCCAGACACGGCGGCATTCATTATGTCGAAGCCGGTGCCGGCAAGCCGCTGGTGCTGCTGCACAGCAACGGCGCCTCCGCGCTGCAGTACCGCTTCACCATGGAAGAATTCGCCAAGTCGTGGCGCGTCATCGCCATGGACATGCCGGGCCACGGCGATTCCGACCCGCTCACGCACCACTACTCGATCGAGATGTACGCGGAATCCGTGGTGGATCTGCTTGACGGCCTGAAGATCGAACGCGCCGCCGTCGCCGGCGATTCGGTCGGCGGCTCGATCTGCATTGCGCTGGCACGCGACCACGCCAGCCGCACGCAGCCGGTGGTGATCTCCGAATGCCCGCTGCGCGCGGAAAAAGACTGGCTCGCCACCTGGCCGCGCATCGAGGCCTCTTACAGCGAGCCGACGCAATCGATGGATGAAGTCAAATCGCGCCTGCGCGAAGCCACGCCGGACATCCTCGCGCGCTGGAACATCGACCGCCGCAAGGCCGGCGCCTGGGCGATGATCGACGTCATGCGCGCGATGCGCGAGTTCGACGCCATCGGTTCGCTGAAAAAATTCAAGGGCCCGGCCACAGTGATCATCGGCGCCAAGGGCAATGCGCTCGGCAACCGCGCGCTCTACGAAGAGGCCGTCGGCAAAAACAGCGTCGCCGTGCTTGAAGGTTGCGGGCACTTCCCGATGCTCGATGATCCGGCGTTGTTCGTGAAAGAAGTCAACCGGCTGCTCGCCGGCGCGGCGAAGTAAGACATGCGCTTGCGACCGCCGCCGGCGGTCGCAGTCATCATCGAACCTTCGCACCTGTGATCGTACCCGAGCGCCTCTGCCTGCATTTTTTTGCAGCTGTCGCCATGCTGGCGGCCGGCACTGTGGCATGCGCGGCCGACATTTATCCGGCCAAACCGATCCGCATCATCATCGCCACCACGGTCGGCTCCGGCCCCGACATTCTGGCACGCCAGATCGGCGCCAAACTCACGCAGGCCTGGGGGCAGCAGATCGTCATCGATCCGCGCGCCGGTGCCTCGGGCATGATCGGCGCCGAACTCACCGCCAACTCGGGCGCCGACGGCTACACGCTGTGGATGGCAACGATGTCACACGTCATCGCCACGACCATGTATCAGCGGCTGTTGCTGGCACGTGATTTCGCGCCGATCACACAGGTCGCCTCGACGCCCTATGTCATCGCGGTCACTGCGGCGCTGCCGGTCAATTCAATCGCCGAACTGATCGCCTATGCCAAAGCGCGCCCCGGCCAAGTGCTCTATGGCTCGGCCGGCCAGGGTTCGACGCCACACCTGTGCATCGAACTGTTTAAATCGATGACCGGCGCCGATCTGCTGCACGTGCCGTACCGGGGGGCCGCACCGGCGCTCACCGATCTGATGTCGGGCCATGTGCAGGTGTCCTGCGTGGCAGCACCGGCGGTGCAGTCGTTTTCACGCAGCGGCAAACTGCGCTCGCTGGGCGTGACGACGCAGCGGCGCACGCCGCTCGCAGCCGATGTGCCGGCGGTGGCCGAAACGGTTGCCGGCTACGAACTGGTCGGCTGGTACGGTTTGCTCGCCCCGCTGGGCACGCCGCCCGCCATCGTCAACCGGATCAGCACGGAAATCGGCCGCGCTTTGAAGACACCTGAAGTGCAGGAGCGTCTGCTTTCGGTCGGCGCCGAAGCGGTCGAATCATCGCCCGCGGCATTTACAAAATTTCTGCAGCAGGAAACGCTGCGCTGGGGCAAAGTATTACGCGAGGCCGGCATCAAGCCGGCGCCATGACGATGCGACATCCGAACCAACCGGCGCTGCCGGCAAACATCACGCGCTGCCACCGCATGACGACGGCGAACTGCCGCGGCGTACGTGCGTGTGCGGCCGTCTTTGCACTGCTGCTTGCGCCTGCGGCGAACGCGACGGATGCGGCCTTTCCGACAAAGCCGATCCGCATGATGACGGCAACGACCATCGGCTCCGGCCCCGACGTGCTCGCGCGGCTGCTCGGCACGCGCCTGACCGAAATGTGGGGCCAGCAGGTGGTGGTCGACAACCGCGCCGGCGCCTCGGGCCTGATCGGCGCGGAACTGGTCGCCAAAGCCGCGCCCGACGGTTACACGTTGTGGATGGCGACCATGACGCAACTCATCAGCACGACGATGTACCAGAAATACATGATGACGCGCGACTTCGTGCCGGTCGCCGGGGTCGCTTCAACGGCGTTTGTGATTTCGGTGAGCGCCACACTGCCGGTGAAAACGATGGCGGAGTTTGTTGCCTACGCGAAGGCGCGGCCGGGTCAGGTCATGTACGGCTCCGGCGGCCAGGGCTCAACGCCGCATCTGTGCATGGAACTGTTGCAAAGCCTCGCCGGCATCAAACTCGCGCACGTGCCCTACAAGGGCAGCGTCATCGCGCTCACCGACATGATGGGCGGACAGATGCATTCGACCTGCGCGGCGGCACCCGCCATGCCGCCCTTCGTGCAGGGCGGCAAGGTGCGCTCGCTGGCCGTCACCACGCGCGAGCCGACACAGCTGGCGCCGGGCCTGCCGCCGGTGGCCGAGGCGGTGCCCGGCTATGAACTGGTTGGCTGGTACGGGATACTGGCGCCGCGCGGCACACCGAAGGACGTCATCGCAAAAATAAACAAGGCGCTCGTCGAGGTGCTGCGGCTGCCGGATGTGCAGGCGCGCCTGAACGCGGTGGGCGCGGAGGCGGCGTATTCGGGGCCCGCCGAGTTCGGCGTATTCCTGCAAAAAGAAACCGATCGATGGAGCAAAATATTGCGCGAGGCGAATATCAAACCGGTTGAATAAAACGGCAGCACAGGCAGAACGTGCAGAATGCCGGAACCACCGGCGCAGTTCTTAAAAAAATAATTTTGGGGGGAACGACCATGGGAAATCATCCGCTGACGGCGCGCGCCGCTCTGTGCGCTGCACTCTTTGCAACGACGACGGCCGCACCGGCGCAGGACCGCGCCTATCCCGCCAAGGTGGTGCGTTTCATTACGTCGCTAGCCACCGGCAGCAGCGCCGATGCGTTCGGGCGCAGCATCACCGACCAGTTGACGCGCCGCCTCAATCAATCGTTCATCATGGACCCGCGCCCGGGTGCCGGCGGCAACCTCGCCGCGGAAACCGTCGCCAAGTCCGTCCCCGACGGCTACACCCTGCTGATGAGCTCGGTGGCATCGAACGCGATCAACATGAGTTACTACAGCTCTCTCAACTACGATCTGCGCAAGGACTTCGCGCCGGTCACCAAGTTCGGTTCGATCCCCAACGGCCTCTTCGTCGGCCCCGAATTGCCGGCGAACAATCTGAAAGATCTGACCGCGCTGCTGAAAGCAGCACCCGGAAAATACAGCTGTGCCTCATCGGGCACCGGCGGTCTGCTGCACCTGACCTGCGAGATGTACAAGAAAGCCGCGGGGCTCGACGTGCTGCACGTGCCGTACAAGGGCGCGACCTACCAGCCCGATCTCATCGCCGGGCGCGTCACGCTGGTGTTCGACAACATTCCTGTCTACGTGCCGCTGGTGAAAAGCGGCAGGCTGAAGATACTCGCCATCACCAGCGCGACGCGCTCGCCGGTACTGCCCTTCGTACCGACCGCCATCGAACAGGGGCTGCCCAACTTCGATTCGCGCGGCCTCTTCGGTCTGCTGGCCCCCGCCGGCACGCCGAATGAAATCCTCCAGCTGCTCAACCGCGAAATCGGCGCCGTGCTGCGCGACCCGGCGATGAAGGAAAAACTCATCGCGCAGGGCATCGAGCCGGAGGCCGGCACGCCGGAGGGACTGCGTGATCTGATCCAGAGTGAAATCACCAAGTGGGCGCGCGTGATCAAGGAAGCGGACATCAAGCCGGAGTAGCGTTTTGGTGCAGGTTACCGATGCTATGATGGCGCCTTCGCGCAAAATACCCGAATGACCCGATGAACACAGCGTCCGCAGCTGCCCCGGTACCGATGCGCGAGATGTGGCTGATTTCCGCCGGCCACATGCTCACGCACTGGTATCCGGCGACCTTCCTGCTGCTGTTGCCGCTGATCGGCCGCGAACTCGATCTGTCGTACACCGAAATCGGCTTCATCATGACGGTCATGCACGGCGTCGGCGCCCTGATGTCGATGCCCGGCGGTATGCTGGTCGACATGGTCGGCAAGAAGGGCACGCTGATGGCTTTTTCGCTGTTCTGGATCGGCTTCCCGTACGCGCTGATGAGCGTAACGCACTCGTACTGGATGGTGCTGGCCTGCGTCTCGCTGGTCGGCATCGGCAACAATCTGTGGCACCCGGCGGCGATTGCCACGCTCGCCAATCACTACCCGACGCGCAAGGGTTTCGTGCTGTCGCTGCACGGCATGGGCGGCAATGTCGGCGAAGCGGTCGCACCGCTGGTGGCCGGCCTGCTGCTGGCGAGCTGGAGCTGGCGCACCGTGGTCGTCGTCAATATCGTGCCCGGCATCATCATTGCGATATTGATCCTGATGTTCGTCGGCGCCTTCACCGCAGAACGTAACCGCACTGAAACCGGCGCGCACCACAGCATCGGCGATTACCTGCAGAACTTCGGCCGCCTCTTCCGCAATCGCGCGCTGATGCTGATTTCGGCGGCGACCGGCATGCGCACGCTGACGCAATCGGGTCTGCTGACCTTTCTGCCACTCTATCTCGCCTACGAAATGAATTATTCGTCGTTCGCGGTCGGCATCTGCATGGCAGTGCTGCAACTCGGCGGCTTTCTTGCCGCGCCGGTCGGCGGCCACCTCTCCGACAAACTCGGCCGCAAACGCATCATCATGGGCGGCATGACCGTCACCGGCATCACCATCGTCGGCATGGCACTCGCCACGAAAACACCGCTGTTCGTCGTTTTCGTCGCGCTGGTTGGATTTTTTCTCTATGCCATGCGCCCGGCGCTGCAGGCCTGGGCAATGGATGCAACACCGAAAAACATGGGCGGCAGCACCGTCGGCCTGCAATTCACCTTCAGCGCGCTGGGTTCGGCAATCGCGCCGGCGATCTGCGGCATGATTGCAGACGCCTACAA
>JANXSE010000016.1 GCA_025356695.1 Betaproteobacteria bacterium | reverse complement strand
AAAAAAATTATAGCATCGGCGGTGCGGTGACCGGGACACGTACGGACGCGTGCAGGCCTTTGCGGGCGGGTCGCCTGCGCTACGACAGCTTGCCAAAATGGGCGTTCTTGCGGCGCGGGCTGCATGTTCGATCCTCTGCGTGCAATGCTAGAATCAACGCGTAGCCGAACCCAATCTGATTCACTAAAAAAGCGGGGAGAAACATGCGGAAAATTTTTGCGCGGGCGCTGCCCGCAATGCTGGCGGCTTGTGCGGCTGTGAGTGGCGCGGCCCAAGCGGCGGCTTATCCGGAACGCCCGATCACGATGATCGTTGCCTTTGCCGCGGGCGGCGCCACCGATATTTCGTCGCGCATCGTCGGCAAATATCTGGGACAGGCGCTCAACCAGCAGTTCGTCATCGACAACCGCGGCGGCGGTGGCGGCATGATCGCGGCCTCGGCGGTGATGCGCGCCAAGCCCGACGGCTACACGCTGCTGTCGTCGTCGAGCATCTTCGTCGTCGCGCCCAGCCTCTACAAAAATCCGGCCTACGATCCGTTCAAGGATTTTGTGCCGGTGGTGGAGTTCGGCTCTTCGCCCAACGTGATGGTGGTGCATCCGCAGGGCGGCATCAACACGGTCGCCGATCTGATCGCGCAGGCGAGGGCCAATCCGAATCTGATCAGCTACGGCAGCCCGGGGCTGGGCACCACGCCGCAGCTCGCTGCGGAAGTGCTGAAGCTGCGCGCGAAAATCAACATGGTGCACATCGCGTACACGGGCGGCGCGCCGGCAGTGCAGGCGGTGCTGAGCAAACAGATCCAGATGATGTCGGCGAGTTTGTCGTCGGTGATGCCGCAGATTGCCGGCGGCCTGTTGAAGCCGATCGTGCAGACCGGCAAGGAGCGCTGGCCCGATCTGCCCAACGTGCCGACGACGACGGAAGCCGGCATCGCCGATGCGGTGTCCGATACATTTCAGGCGCTGTTCGCGCCGGCCGGCACGCCGCCGGAGGTTGTGGCCAAGCTTGCCAAGGAAGCCATCGCGGTGCTCGGGCAGAAGGAAGTGAAAGATGCGTTGTGGACGGCGGGCCTCAAAGTCACGGCGGCCGGCTCCGATGCGCTACGCGCGCGCATCGCGCTGGAAGTGCCGATGTGGCGCGATGTGATCGAGAAGTCGGGGATCAAGGCGGAATAAAAAACGCCCTCGCCCCGCGCGAGCGGGGAGAGGGTAGGGGTGAGGGGCAATCGGTTGCAAGAAACGGCGCGCCCCCTCACCCTGGCCCTCTCCCCCTGAACGGGGGAGAGGGGAAAGTGCGATGTCAGTAATTTTCACGTGGGAGCATTGGTATGAGTGGTGACGTGACCGAACCCAAATATGAAGTCGTGTGGCCGCTCGGCAAGTCGGCCTATCAAACGCGCGCGCCGAACGCGCGCATCGATGATTTGTCCGGCAAGGTGGTCGGCGAATTGTGGGACTACCTGTTTCGCGGCGAGGAGATTTTTCCGATCGTGCGCGAAGAACTGGGCAAACGTTTTCCCGGTATCCGCTTCGTGACCTACGATGTGTTCGGTAACGTGCACGGGCCGCAGCAACGCGAGCTCGTCGCCGATGTGCCGAAGCTGCTCAAACAACATGGCTGTAACGCGGTCATCTCCGCGATAGGCGCCTGAGGCGCCTGCACGCCCGCCGTGTTGCGGGCGAGTGCAGCAGTTGAAAACGCCGGCTATCCGGCGGTGTCTATTATCTCCAGCGGATTTTTGAAGCAGGCCGCGGTCGTCGCTAAAGGCCTCGGCCTGCCCGACATGCCGATCGCCGCCTACCCCGGCGTGCCGATGACCGACAGCAAGGAAGAACTGCGGCGCAAGGTTGTCGAAGAACTGTTGCCGCAGATCATTGCGGGCCTGTCGAAACCCGTAGGCAAGGCATCGGACAACGTCGCCGATGCCGAACCGGCGCCGCACGACATTGTTTTCCGCGGCACGCTCGACGAAGTCTACGAACACTTCCAGAAAAATTTCTGGGCCGACGGCATGCCGGTGATGCCGCCGACGCTGGATCGCGTCGAACGTTTTATGAAGTTCACCGACCGCGCACCCGATGAAGTGCTGGGACCGTGTCCACCGGCCAATCGCTACGCGACGGTGTGGAACGTCGCGGTGAACGGCGTGATGGCCGGCTGCCGTCCCGAATACATGCCGGTGCTGCTGGCGGTTGTTGAAGCGATCGTCGATCCGGTTTACAAAATCGAAGATGCCGGTTCGACGCCGGGCTGGGAATCGCTGATCGTCATCAACGGGCCGATTGCGCAACAGCTCGGCTTCAATGCGGGGCAGGGCGTGATGCGCACCGGTATTCAGGCCAACACCAGCGTGGGCCGCTTTCTGCGCCTGTTCCTGCGCAACGTCGCCGGCTTTCATCATGCGCCCGAGGGCGCCGACAAGGGCAGCATCGGCCAGAGCTTTCTGGTCGCCGCGGCCGAGAATGAAGAAGCGGTCGCCGAGATCGGCTGGCAGCCGTACAGCGTCGATCGCGGTTACAAGGCGGGTAACAACATTGTTACCGTGCAAAGCGTGGTGGCGATCAGCGCGCCGACTTATACCGGCAGCGAGAAGGCCGTCGAACACGCGGAATTGATTGCCGATGTGATCGGCCAGCGCGCCTGCGGTTACTGGACGGCGATCGGCATGGTTTACAGCAACTGGCATCCGCTGATCATGCTCGGGCCGAGCATCGCCAAGGTGTTCGCGCAGGACGGCTGGAGCAAGGACGATCTGCGGCGCTATCTTTACGAAAACGTAAAAATGAAAGCCTCGCTTGCGGAGCGTTATGCCTGGAACTGCGGGCAGACCGGTTTTCGCGTCAACAATTATGTGAAGCAGGGTTTGCTGCCGCCGGTCTACGGCGAATCGGATGATCCTGATCGTTTGATTCCGGTGTTCCATCATCCCGAGTGGATCGGCATCATGATCGCCGGCGACTGGGGCCGCAATCAGTCGAAGGGTTACGTCAGCAATCACATCCAGGGCCCGCCGGTGAGCAAGGCGATACGCCTGCCGAAGAACTGGAATACGCTGATCAAGCAATAGCGCACGTCAATTTTGAACGAGGAGGTTGCGATGAAAAAGCAGATTTTCATGAGCGTTGCAGTGCTTGCGTTTCTCGCGTCCGCATCGTTTGCCGCCGAGCAATGGCCGACCAAACCGATCCGCTGGATCTGTCCTTATGCAGCGGGCGGCGCGGCGGATATTTTTTCGCGCACCATCGGGCAGAAACTCGGCGAGGCTTTCGGTCAGACCATCATCATCGACAACCGCGCCGGCGCCAACGGCGGCATCGGCACCGAGCTCGGGGCGCACGCGCCGCCCGACGGTTACACCATCCTGATGGGACAGAGCGGTCCGCTCACCACCAACCCGGTGTTCTACAAAAAAATCGCCTACGATCCGGTCAAGGATTTCATGCCGGTGACGCAGGGCACGCTCTATATGTACGTGCTGGTGGTGCCGGTCGCAAACCCGGTTGCCAATATCAAGGACATGATCGCGTGGGTGAAATCGAAGCCGGGCGCGCTGACCTACGGTTCGACCGGCATCGGCGGCGGCAATCATCTCGCCGGCGAGTTGTTCAACCTGATGACGCAAACCAAATCGATCCACGTGCCGTACAAAGGCAGCGCGCTGGCGCTGGCCGATCTGCTCGGCGGCCAGTTGAACTATATGTTCGACACGCCGATCACGTCGGTGCCGCAGTTGAAGGCCGGCAAGCTGCGCGCGCTCGGTGTCAGCGGCCTCAAGCGATCGAGTTCATTGCCCGAGGTGCCGACACTCGACGAGCTCGGTCTCAAGGGATTTGAAATCACACAGTGGCAGGCAGTGGTGCTGCCGGCCGGCACGCCGCCGGCAATCGTCGAACGCCTGCATCGCGAAGTGGTGAAGGCACTGAAGATGCCTGACGTGATCGAGCGGCTCGGCACACAGGGCGGCAACGAACTCGTCGGCAACACGCCGCAGGAATTCGCGCAGGTGATTAAAAACGATCTCGCCAAGTACGCGAAGCTGGTGAAAGAGGCGGGGCTCAAGCTGGAGTAGGCGCGTTACTGCCGAAAAAAAGCCCCGCGTTGCGGGGCTTTTTTATTGCACGAGATTCTGTTGTTACTCCCAGAGCCTTTCGGGCAGCGGCAGTCCCACCAGCGTTTCGGCTTTGAGCGGGCTTTTGGGCGGGATGCCGAAGCGCTCAAGCACGGCGTTCAGCTGGCGCGTGTGCTGCGCCGAGTGCCAGGTCGAGCGTTCGTAGAGCATGTGGATCGGCTGCTTGCCGAAGAAAGTCTTTACCTTCTGCTGGCAGGTTTTGTCGGCGAGTTCGATCCACCACCGCTGCAGCCGCGCAACGACAGCGTCGCCGTATTGCGCGATCTCGTCGCCGCTGGTGAAGGTGCCGTCTTTGGGCGGCACGTTGGCGAGCTGCACCTCGTATTCGACACCGTCTTCCACCGTCTCCAGAAACGCCTCGGCGATGCGGAACACGTGGTGACCCATCAGGCGGATGGTGCGGTCGCGGTTCTCGATGACGAGTTCATTAAGGCGCGCATCGGGAATCTGGCGCAGGAAGCCCTGCGCCGTGTGCAGCACGTCGACCCATTTGCCGATCAGCTGTTCGGGCGGCAGCGGTTTGTGGCCGGTGCCCTGCAGACCGACGAACTCGGCGACATCCTCAAGGTTCTGTCCGAAGACGAATTGTTCGCCGCGTGCGACCACCGGTACGTTGCGCACGCCGAAGGCGAGCAGTTTTTCGCGCCCGCCCTTGTCGTTGAGGACGTCAATCGCGATGAAGTCGATGCCTTTTTTCGAAAGAAACTCTTTCGCTCGAAGACAGCTGCTTCACCCCGGTTGGGTGAATAGTACGAATTTGTCGCCGATGGAATCCATGCGTGCTTTCTGCAATTGAAGGGAAAGTGTGACCGAGCGTACTACCCGCCGCCGCGCCGCGTCAAGCAATGTCCCTGCCGGCTCAAGGGATTGCAGTGTGCGATGTTATAATGGCATGCATGAAACGTTGTATAAACATGAAGAACGGACGAGAGCATGAAGTTGATTGCAGCGCTCGCCAGCCCCTACAGCCGCAAGGTGCGTATCGTGCTGGCGGAAAAAAAGATTGAATACGATTTAATCATCGATAGTCCCGGCGATCCGGCCACCCGCGTTCCCGAATACAACCCCCTCGGCAAAGTGCCGGTCCTCGTACTCGACGACGAGACGACGCTGTTCGATTCGCGCGTCATCGTCGAATATCTTGAGAACGCAAGCCCGGTCGGCCGGCTGATTCCGGATGACACGCGCGCGCGCATACAAACGCGCCGCTGGGAGGCGCTGGCCGACGGTTGCACCGACGCCGCCAACGCAGTGGTGGTGGAAAAGCGCCGCGCGGCAGACAAACAAAGCGCCGAGTGGATCGCGCGCCAGCAGGGCAAGATCGAACGCGCGTTGAAGACGATGGCGGACGATCTCGGCAGCCGTGCCTGGTGCAGCGGCGATCATTACAACCTCGCGGACATTGCGGTGGGCTGCGCGCTCGGTTACCTGGATCTGCGCCTGTCCGATATCAACTGGCGCAAGGAATATCCGAACCTTGCCAAACTCGCCGAAAAGCTCGACAAGCGCGCCTCGTTCGTCGATACGGTACCGCCGAAGATCTAGACGGGAAGCGCGACCCGAACGCGGGACGGGTGTTCCGCTACTGGATGATGCCACCGCCGAGGCAGACGCGGCTTTCGTAGAGCACCACTGATTGTCCCGGCGTGACCGCCCACTGCGATTCGGCAAAGGTGATTTCGCAGTGTCCGGCGTTGACGCTGTTGATGCTGCACGGCGCGTCTTTCTGCCGGTAGCGCGTCTTTGCGTTATAGACCCAGTTGCAATGCGGCGGTTCGCCGCTGATCCAGTTGAGGTCCGCGCTGTCGAGCGTGTTTGAGAGCAGCGCGTCATGTTCGCGGCCCTGAACTACGATCAGGCGGTTGTTCGGCATGTCCTTGGCAGCGACATACCAGGCATCGCCGTCGCCCTCGCGCGTGCCGCCGATGCCGAGGCCCTGACGCTGGCCGATCGTATAGAACATCAGGCCCATGTGGCGGCCGACCATGCGCCCGTCGACCGCCCAGATCTCACCCGGCTCGGAGGGGATGTAGCGGTTGAGAAATTCGCGGAACGGGCGCTCGCCGATGAAGCAGATGCCGGTTGAATCCTTCTTTGCAAAATTGGCGAGCCCGGCCTTCTGCGCGATCTCGCGCACCTCGCGCTTGTAAAGGCCGCCGAGCGGAAACAGCGTTTTCGACAACTGGCCCTGATTGAGCCGGTAGAGAAAATAACTCTGGTCCTTGGTGCCGTCCTCGGCTTTGAGCAGTTGGCTGAGGCCGTCGACTTCCCGCACCTGCGCGTAATGGCCGGTGGCGATGCGTTCGGCGCCCATCGCCATCGCGTGGTCGAGAAAGGCGCGGAACTTGATTTCGGCGTTGCACAGCACGTCGGGGTTAGGGGTGCGGCCGGATTTGTATTCGCGCAGGAATTCGCTGAAGACGCGGTCCTTGTATTCCTTCGAGAAATTCACCGCCTCGATGTCGATGCCGATGCGGTCGGCCACGGAAACCGCGTCGATGAGGTCCTGCCGCGAACTGCAGTATTCATCGTCGTCATCGTCCTCCCAGTTTTTCATGAAGAGGCCGACGACGTCGTAACCCTGTTCTTTCAGCAGCAGGGCGGCGACCGAGGAATCGACCCCGCCCGACATGCCGACGACGATGCGCGGTTTGCTCATGCTGGCGGGGCGTAGCGGCGCACGGTGTCGAGCGGGTAGCGCGTGCCGGCGAGAAAATCGTCGATGCATTGCATGACCAGCGGCGAGCGGTGGCGCGTGCGGCTGGCGCGGATTTCATCGGCACTCATCCAGACGTGCCGGATGATGCCGTCGTCGAGTACGCGCGCCGCGTCGTGCGCGCTGACGCGGCCGGCAAAGGCGAAGCGCATATAAGTCACAGCGGACTGCGTGTGGTGATAGATGCCGAGCAGGGTCTCGGGCACGAAATGGTGCGCGCTTTCTTCCAGCGTTTCGCGGACCACCGCTGCGGTCAGCGTTTCACCGCGTTCGAGATGGCCCGCCGGCTGGTTGAAGAGGGCGCCGCGTTCGGTTTCCTCCTCAATCAGCAGAAAGAGTCCGTCGCGCTCGATGACCGCGGCGACGGTGACCTCGGGTTTCCAGATGTTTTCGCTGGTGCTCATGCGCGCAATTGTACCGGTAGTCTGCGCGTAGCCAAAATCGGCCGGTTTTGCCGGTTGCGTCGGCCGGCCGGTGTGCGGCATAGTGCAAGCTCAAATCATGGCAAACGGCAGATTGAAATGAAGCAGCGGATGCTGGCGTCGTTGGCGCGCTCCCGATACGGGCGCGAACGGCTGTGGAAAATATGGTGGCTGTGCGGCATCCCCGTCGCCTGGATTACCAGCGCGCTGGTGATCGGCGGTGAAGCCGCGCGCGTGGCGGAATATCCGTTGGCCGCCGACTGGCTCGATGTGCTGCGCATCCTGATTTACATGGCGTGGGCGCGTCTGGCCTGGCTATGCGCCGGCAATGTCGAGGCGCCGGTCTGGTCGCCGGTTTCGCGCTTTGCGCTGACCGCAGGTTTATTGCTGATGGTGTTGGTTTAGGCGCGCGTTTCACCGGACTGGCGAGGCGCAGGCAATAAAAAAGGCAGGGGAAACCCCTGCCTTTTTTTGCGCAAAGAAGAGATTACTTCTTCGCGTCTTTTTTCATTTCGTCTTTCTTGGCGTCGGCTTTCGGCGCGTCTTTCTTCATTTCATCTTTTTTGCCGTCTTTGGCGGGTTGCGCGCCGGCGTGTGCAGCAGCAAATGCGCCAACCGAAGCAACAGCGAAAACACCGGCAACCAGAGCAGCGATAATCTTGGTCATTCGAATTCCCCTCTCAAGTGGAAAAATTATAGTCAAACCAATGTGGCTATTGCGCGAATCCAATGCAATTAACGCAGGCCCCCCAAATTGGTTGACGCAATATATAACACGTTGTTTCCATTTGCAAAGCCAATTATGATGCAGCGCTTACGTCACTTTGCAATGCGGCCGCCATTTGGGTGGGCGCTAGTCCGCTGATTCATATGAGATATTGCGCATACGCAGCCATGTGTGGGGTTTTGCTTGCCGGCACGGTGGCGGCGGCACCGTTTGTGCCGCGCACGGACGACGAAGTGCTCGAACACCTGCCGTTCAGGCCGAACGATCCTGTCGTGCGCGAGATCAACGGTCTGCGCCGGCAGCTTGCGGAAAATCCGCAAAACCTGCAGATCGCGCTGCAACTGGCGCGCGGTTATTTCGCGCAGGCCGGCGGGCAGAGCGATCCGCGTTATGTCGGTTACGCGCAGGCGGCATTGAAGCCGTGGTGGAACCTGGCGCAGCCGCCGGCCGCCGTGCTGCTGATGCGCGCGACGCTGCGCCAGTACGGCCACGATTTCACCCATGCGCTGGCGGACCTCGACGCCGCGCTGAAAATCAATCCCTCCGACATTGATGCGTTGTCGTTGCGCGCCGACATCAATCTGGTGACCGGCGATTACGCCACATCGCGCCAGGATTGCGAACGCATGGCGCCTTACGTTACCGCGCTGACCAATGCCGGTTGCATCACTTTCATCGAGGGCATGACCGGCCGCGCGCGCCAGAGCCATGACGCGTTGCTGGCGTCGATGAACCGCACAAAAACTGTCGACCCGGACCAGCGCTTGTGGATACTGACGCGACTGGCGGAAATGGCGTGGCGGCTGAACGAGCCGGCGCTGGCCGAGGCACATTTCAGGCGCGCGCTGGCGCTGAATATCGCCGACGGGTTTTTGCTCGCCGCCTATGCCGATTTCCTCATCGATTACGGCCGGCCGCAGGAAGTGCTGGCGCTGCTGAAGGACTGGTCGCGCGCAGATCCGTTGTTGCTGCGCCTGACGCTGGCCGGGCAGATGACGGGCGCCAAAACGTTTCCTGAACATCAGGTAGCGCTGGCAGCACGTTATGCGGCGGCGCGCATGCGCGGCGACACCACGCATGAGCAGGAGGAGTCGCGCTTCAGCCTCGTCGTCATGAAGCAGCCGCAGGAGGCACTCAGGCTGGCACTGAGCAACTGGCGCGTGCAGCGCGAACCGCGCGACGCGCGTGCCGTGCTTGAAGCCGCGCTCGCGCTGAAAGATGCCGCGGCGGCGAAACCGGTGCTCGACTGGATGGCGCAGACCGGCATCGAAGACTGGTATTTGCGCAAGTTCGCCGCGCAGTTCGCGCCCGCGGGAGCGGCGAAATGATGCGCGCGCTCCTCTTTGCGTTATTGGCATTTTTTGCAGCGGCCGCCGCTGCGCACAAACCGAGCGACAGTTACCTCGGTGTAGCGGTGGCCGGCGACACTGTGCGCGGCCAATGGGACATCGCGTTGCGCGATCTTGATTTTGCGATCGGGCTGGACAGCAACGGCAACGGTGAAATCACCTGGGGCGAATTGCGCGCGCGCCACCCGGAGATCGATGCTTATGCGCTGTCACGCCTGACCGTCGCGCTCGACGGCAAGGCCTGCCAGCCGCGCGTCACCGAACACCTCGTCGACAATCACAGCGACGGCGCCTATGCGGTATTGCGTTTCGAAGCGCCCTGCGCCAAAGCGGGCGGCGTGCTGACGCTCGGCTACAACCTGTTTTTTGATCTCGATCCGCAGCACAAGGGTCTGCTGCGCCTCGAGTTCGACGGCGCCACGCGCACCGCGATCTTCAGTCCGGATGCGGCGCAACAGCGATTCGAACTCACCAAACCGAGCCGCGTCACGCAGTTTTTCGATTACGGCCGCGAAGGCGTCTGGCATATCTGGATCGGTTTCGACCACATTCTGTTTTTGCTGTCACTGTTGCTGCCCGCGGTGCTGGTGATCACGCACCATCAATGGCGCGCCGTGGAGCGTTTCAAGACGGCGTTCTGGGATGTGTTGAAAATCGTTACCGCGTTTACGGTGGCGCACTCGATCACGCTGAGTCTCGCCGCGCTGGGCGTCATTTCATTGCCGACGCGCCTGACCGAATCGGCGATCGCGCTGTCGGTCGTGCTGGCGGCGCTGAACAACATCTTTCCGCTGTTCCAGGGACGGCGCTGGATGGTGGCTTTCGGTTTCGGCCTGATCCACGGCTTTGGTTTTGCCAGCGTGCTGGCCGATCTCGGCCTGCCGCGTGACGCCCTGTTGCTGGCGCTCGTCGGCTTCAATCTGGGCGTTGAAACCGGGCAACTGGCGATCGTTGCGGTATTTCTGCCGGTGGCCTTCGCTTTGCGCCGCACCTGGTTTTACCGGCGCGTCGTGCTGGTCGGCGGTTCGGCCCTGATTTCGCTGCTGGCGTCGGTGTGGTTCGTCGAGCGCGCGTTCAACCTTAAAGTGCTTGTTTTTTGATGGCATAATAATCCGTTAACAACACGCTCACTGACCTGCCAAAGACCATGTTCGCCACCGGCAATTACCCAGTTGAAATCGCCGGCCGCCGCGCCGCGCGGGCGTTCACGCCCGCCTTGCTGATTTCACTGACGGTGCATGCCGCCGCGGGCGTGTTGCTGTATCAGGTCTGGCAACGCCTGCCGGTCGAACCGCCGCAGACGCTGACTGTGACGATGGTCGAAGCAGCGCCCGTTGCGGCGCCGGTCGTCGAAGTGCCGCCGGCGCCCAAACATACCCACAGCCACGAGCGCCATGTGCCGCAGCCGGCACCACAGCCGGTGCAGGCGGTGCAGCGCACGCCGGCGCCAGAGGCCATCGTGGTCGAACGCGCGACGACGGCACCGGTGGCGGCCGTGCCCGTGGTGGAAACGCCCGCCGCGCCGCCGGTCACGAAAGTGGCGGTTGCAGCGGCGGCGCCGTCGCACAGTGAAGTCATCGAACCGCCGCATTTCAACGTCGCCTATCTGAACAATCCGCGTCCGGCCTATCCGCCGATGGCGCGCCGGCTCGGTATCGAGGGGCTAGTGGTGTTGCGCGTGCAGGTCAGCGCGAAGGGCACGCCCGACCAGGTGGCGGTGGCACAGACCTCGGGCACGCCCGTGCTCGACGAAGCGGCATTGCGCGCGGTGCAGGGCTGGTCTTTCGTGCCTGCGCGTCTCGGCGAAAAGCCGATTGCGCACGTGGTCGATGTGCCGGTGCGCTTTCAACTCAAAAACTGATCCGGGATTGCCGTGCAAGTTCAGCGCAACGATTTGATCGCTGCTGTCCGCGTTGTTGCGTTGACGGCGGCATGCGTTTTGGGTGCGTCGTCGATTGCCGCCGGCGTGCAAACGCTCGATGAGGTTGACGTTACCGGCTCGTCCACCGATCTGATCGGCACTGCCGATTCTTCCAGTCAGGGCACTTTTACGCGCAAGCAGATCGAAGCGCGCCCCAATTACCGTCCCGGCGAATTGCTTGAGGGCACGCCCGGCCTGATCATCACCCAGCACAGCGGCGAGGGCAAAGCCAACCAGTATTTTCTGCGCGGCATGAACCTCGACCACGGCACCGATCTCGCCATTACAGTCGACGGCATGCCGGTGAATCAGCGCACGCACGGGCATGGTCAGGGTTACAGCGACCTGAATTTCATGATTCCGGATCTCGTCAGCAGCATGCAATATAAAAAAGGGCCGTATTCTGCCGAGGACGGCGATTTTTCCGCGGCCGGTGCCGTCTCGGTGCTGTATCCGCAGCGTCTCGACAAGGGCGTCGCCGAAGCCGGGTTTGGCGGCTTTGGTTACCGTCGCATGCTGCTGGCGGACACGCCGAAAGCCGGCAACGGCAATCTGCTCTACGCGCTGGAAGTATTTCATACCGACGGGCCGTGGACGAAACCCGATGATTTCAGGAAGTTCAGCGGCCTGCTGCGCTATGCCGACGGCACTGCGCAAAACGGCTTCAGCATCACGGCAATGGGCTATCAGGGCCAATGGAATGCGACCAACCAGATTCCGAAGCGCGCGCTTGACGCCGGGCTGATCGGCCGCTGGGACACGCTCGATCCGAGCGACGGCGGCGAAGCCAGTCGTTACAGTTTGTCGTCGGCGTGGAACAAAACCGGCGAGAACAGCGCGACTTCGACGAATGCCTACGTGATCCGCAGCCGGCTGCAGTTGTGGAACAACTTCACATTTTTCCAGGACGACGCGGTCAACGGCGACCAGTTCGAGCAGCGCGACAATCGCGTCACCAGCGGCGTCAACGCCAGGCACACCCTGTTCGAAAAATGGGGCGCGCGTGAGGTGGAGAACACCTTCGGCTTTCAGGCGCGCAATGACAACATCAATGTCGGTCTTTTCAATTCCGCGCAGCGCACTGTCATCGCAACCACGCGCAACGACCACGTGGTAGAGACCAGCGGAGCTTTGTATTACCAGAATGGCTTGCGCTGGAACGACTGGTTCCGCACGGTGGCCGGTGTGCGCGGCGATTATTACCGTGCCGATGTCGCCAGCGACAGGGCGGCCAATTCAGGCCGCGTCAACGATCACATGATTAGCCCCAAGCTCAATCTCGTCTTCGGGCCGTGGTCGAAGACCGAGTATTACGTCAATGCCGGCCGCGGCTTTCGCAGCAACGATGCGCGCGGCGCGACGATCACCGTTGATCCGAAGAACCCGGCCAACGCTGCAGTGCGCGAACCCCTGCTGGTGCGCGCCACTGGTTACGAAACCGGCCTGCGGACCGCGCTAATACCGAATCTGCAAAGTTCGTTCACGGTCTTCAGACTGGATTTTCAGTCCGAGTTGTTGTTTCAGGGGGATGCCGGCACCACTGCGGATACGGGACGGCCGAGCCGGCGCGTCGGCTTCGAGTTCTCGAATTTTTATACGCCGGCGTCGTGGCTCGTGGTCGATGCCGACATCGCCTACACGCGGGCGCGCTACGCGGACCTCGTGCCGACCGGCGCGGGCGACCGTGTGCCCGGGGCGGTCGAGGGTGTGGCCACGCTGACGGCGACGGTTGATAACAAGGGGCCTTATTACGGCAGCATGCGATTGCGTTATTTCGGGCCGCGCCCGCTGATCGAAGACAATTCACTGCGCTCGAATTCAACCACGCTGTTGTCGGGGCGCATCGGCTACAAATTTGAAAAGAAGGCGCGCCTGCAACTCGATGTGTTCAATCTGCTGAACCGGCGCGCGAGCCAGATCGACTATGCCTACACGTCGCAACTGAAGGGCGAGGCGGCACCGGTCAACGACATTCACCTTCATCCGACGGAACCGCGTTCGTTCCGCTTGTCTGCCATTCTCAGTTTCTAGGTGCGCAGACAATAAAAAACGGCAGGGTATGAACCCTGCCGTTTTGCGGAAAGCAAGAATATTACTTCTTGTCTTTCTTGGCTTCTTCTTTCTTGGCTTCTTTTTTCGGCTCGTCTTTCTTGGCATCAGCCGCGAAGACAGAGACGGTGCCCAGTGCGAACATAGCGGCGAAAATTGCGGCAAGCAGTTTGCTCATGTTGTTTCCTCTTTAGTTTAATAAAAACCACATCCTTGGAATTACGACCAACCTGCGGTCACAGCAATTAACGCGTTCATTACCACGGCGGTTGACGCAAATTACATACTTGCTCACAGCCGTGGTCGAACATCGTCAACGTCCAAGTTTTTTTATTATAATTCAGTAACATAAAAAATAAAAGGCAGAAATTACCCTACCTTTTATTGAGTTGGCCAGCGCTTACTTTTTGCCGGTTTTTCTCGATTTCTTGCCTTTAGCCGGCTTTTTCGCCTTGTCGGATTTTTTTGCCGATGCCTTGGGTGCGTCGCCCCCGGACGATTCGGCGGCCGCGACGTTCAGCGATGCGGCAGCAAAGATTGCGGCAACCAGCATTGTTAACAGTTTGCGCATGCGTATTTTCCTCTCCGGATATTGTTGATTGTTTCAGACGCCGCACGTGTTGCCATTGCGAAAATGCAGTAAACGCAATTGGACCGCGCGTTGAACGGGAAGTCTACTTTACTTGTGACGGTGTTGCATGTGCGGCGACGACGCATGAGCGATGGCGGCGGCGGTTTCCCTGCACGCGCCGGGCGACAGGCCGTCGATGGTCCAGTCGCCGATGCTGTAACGCACGAGCCGCAGCGTCGGAAAACCGACCGCTGCCGTCATCCGGCGCACCTGCCGGTTCTTGCCTTCGCTGATGGCGATTTTCAGCCAGCGGGTCGGTATGTTTTTGCGAAAACGCACCGGCGGATTGCGCGGCCATAACCAAACCGGTTCGTCGACCGCTTCGACCCCGGCCGGTTTCGTTAAGAAGTCGCGCAGATCGATTCCCTGCGAAAGTCTGTTGAGGGCTGCGGGCGTCGGAATGCCCTCGACCTGTACCAGATAGGTTTTGACGAGTTTATGTTCAGGTGCGCTGATGCGGTTTTGCAAACGCCCGTCACCGGTCAATACGACCAGACCTTCGCTGTCTGCATCGAGCCGGCCCGCTGCGTAGACGGCTGGCGTCGATATGAAATCCTTCAGCGTCTGCCGGCCATCGCTTGGGCTGAACTGGCACAGCACGCCGTAGGGTTTGTTGAAAAGGATGATCTGGCTCATGCGTTCGCAGCGCAAAAATCGGCGCGGAAAAAGCAACGCCCGCGGATGCGGGCGTTACTTACACGGTATGTCCGGATGCTGATTGCCGGATTACTTGGTGCCCCACGGTTTGATCGCTTCTTTCAACTTGAGGTAACCGTCAATGTAGCGAGGACGCTTACCGCTGTAGATCTTGTCGAAGGTTGCCAGTTGCGCATCAAGCCATTTGGCTAGCTCGGCGTTGCCTGGGTTGGCCGCTTTGTAGGCTTCGTTGATCAACACGAAATGAATGCGTGGATCGTACGGCTGTTTTTCGCCGCCAACGGTTTCGTCGCCGTCCAGCAGACGCAGCAGCATGGCGTCGGCCGAGCCGAGCGTTTGTTCGTAAATCGGCGCACCTTCCATGCGGTACATGACGCTGGTCATGTCCTTGCCGTTGGTCATCGTGAAACCCATGTCGACCCACAGCTTCTTCATGTCGACTTTGGCGCCGACCTTGTCGAGTACAATCTGGCCCCAGGCGCGCAGCACGTCGGGCGCGTCCGCCATCAGGTCGGTCAGACGATCGCCGTCGAGGTCGGTGGCGTAAACGATGCAGGGGCGCTGCTGGATCATGTCGTGCAACAGCAGGCCGAAATTAGTGTCGGAAATGTGCTCGTACACATCGCCGCCCCAGTTTTCCATGCCGGTCTTGAAGTCCTTCGGCAGCAGTGCGGTGATCGCATCAACGTTCTCTTTATGCTCTTCGTAGGCGTCCACCGAATACTGGCGCTTCAACTTGAACTTCGTGCCCTTCAACAGCCAGCGCATGATGCCGGCGTTGACCGCATCTTCCTTGGCCTGCGTCGGCTTGGTGGCGACACGGCCGATCTGGCCGGTTTCGTGTACCATTTTCAGGAACAGGCGCGCAGCGTAGGCCATGCGCACGCCCGGCGTGTTCATTTCCGAGTGGATGTTGCCGGTGGCTTTATCGACGACGAATTTCTTGTTGTCCTGCGAATAGGGCAGGCCCGGCATGAAGCGGATGCTGGTGATGCCGCCGTAGGGGCGCACGTTGCAGTAAACGCCGGCGGCGGTGCGCAGCGGCGCATTCGCCGACTTGCCGGCCACCACGACTTTTTTGCCGCCGTCGTTGACCATGAAGTCGCCGGCCGTCGACCATTTCAGGGAGATGTTGTCCATCTTGCCGAACCACTCAAGCGACTTCAGTTTGGTGTCGTGACGGAACTGCGCCATCATCGGCACGCCAAGGAAAGGCAGGCCCAGCACGTCGAGCGCCATGATCGTGCCGTTCAAAGCAAACATGTCGGTGAGGGCATGGGCGACCGGTTTCACACCGCCGGCGTTGCTGCCGCCTTCCCAGATGACTGCGTCGGTAAAGCCGCGCGGCTGCACCTTTGACCGCTTGTAGATGCCGTCCAGGGTTTTGAACAGATCACCGTTCTGTTCTTCCTGCGCGATTTTTAGCAAGTCAAGTTTGTCAGCCATGATTCTCTGTCTCCGTTGGAATGTTCGTTGAATGATAGTCGAGGCGATCGGCGTGGCACGGCGATCTGTCGAGGCGTCCTGAAGGGGATAGGGGCAACAGGGGTTAAAGCCGCGCCCGCCACCCGTTCGTCTAGATGCGTGGCAACATTATCGCATTTATTGCGGCCGGCATAAATAACCCTGCGCGCCTTGTGGCGGGCGGGCGCGAAGTGAAGGGGACTTCGGGAAAACGGCGAAAAAAAACCCGTCCGGGTGAGCGGACGGGCTTTCTATCGATATTCTGTGGTGCTGTATACCGTTAGCTTAGGCGCCTTGAATATTCGAGGCTTGCTTACCTTTCGGACCTTGGGTTACCTCGAAAGTAACCTTCTGGCCTTCCTTCAGGGTTTTGAAGCCACCCATTTGGATCGCGGAAAAATGGGCAAAAAGATCTTCACTGCCGTCATCCGGCGTAATGAAGCCATAACCCTTAGCGTCGTTGAACCATTTCACAGTGCCTGTTGCCATATTGCAATACCTCATAAACTAAAAAATTACCGGAAAAAGTTTCCGGAGACTGTTTGAGTTTCAAGGGACGCGTATACGGCGGCTGATACTGCTAAAACCGGTCCTACGATCGAGCTTGAAGCCAAACACCTTTGCGCTTTCTAGGCTATTTGTCACAGGAAGTCAAGTTTTACCTGTTTTGGGCTTGAAATCGGGCAAAAGGGTCGCTATTTAACACTTGAAAAATCTGCGGTTTTGGTCAAAATAAGAAATCGTAGGGTGCAGGCATATGGTGGTGTGAAAGATGGCGATACGGCATCGTGCGGACACGGTTTTAGAGGCGAAAAAGGCCAAGGTAAAGTCGCCGCCGATGTTCAAGGTCATGCTGCTCAATGACGACTACACTCCCATGGACTTCGTTGTGATCGTGATCCAGCAGTTTTTCTCCCTCAGCCGCGAAAAGGCAACGCAAATTATGCTCAAGGTTCATCGCGAAGGCGCCGGCGTCTGCGGAGTTTTCCCCCGCGACGTGGCTGCGACCAAGGTCGATCAGGTGATGGCATTCGCGCACCAGCACCAGCACCCCCTGCGTTGTGTAATGGAGGAGAACTGATGATTGCCCAGGAACTCGAGGTCAGTCTGCACATGGCCTTTATGGAGGCCCGGCAGAAACGGCACGAATTCATCACCGTTGAGCACCTGCTGCTCGCGTTGCTCGACAACCCGTCCGCATCCGAGGTTCTTAAGGCCTGCGCCGCCGAAGTCGAGGAATTGCGCAAGCTGCTGGCCGATTTCGTCACCGAGCACACGCCCGTTCTGACCAATGAAGACGCCGACACCCAGCCGACGCTGGGTTTCCAGCGCGTGATCCAGCGCGCCATCCTGCATGTGCAGTCGTCCGGCAAAAAAGAAGTTACCGGCGCCAACGTGCTGGTAGCGATTTTCGGCGAAAAAGATTCGCACGCCGTTTACTTTCTGCACCAGAAGGGCGTTACCCGGCTCGACGTCGTGAATTTCATTTCGCACGGCATCAGCAAGGTGCCGCAGGCCGCCCCGGGCAAGGCCGAGGGCGAGGCCGAGACGGAGCAGGAGCAGGCCCCGGGCGGTGCGCTCGAAACCTACACGCTCAACCTGAACACGCAGGCGCAGTCCGGCAAGATCGATCCGCTGATCGGCCGTGAGCGTGAACTGGAGCGCGTGGTGCAGACGCTATGCCGTCGCCGTAAAAACAATCCGCTGCTGGTGGGGGAAGCCGGTGTCGGCAAGACCGCGATCGCCGAAGGCCTGGCGCGCCGTATCGTCGAGGGCGAAGTGCCGGAAATTCTCGCCAAGAGCACGGTCTACGCGCTGGATATGGGCGCGCTGCTCGCCGGCACCAAATACCGCGGCGATTTCGAGCAACGTCTGAAAGCAGTGCTCAAGCAGCTGCTCGATAATCCGCATGCAATTCTGTTTATCGACGAGATCCATACGCTGATCGGCGCCGGCGCGGCGTCGGGCGGCACGCTCGATGCGTCGAATCTGCTGAAGCCGGCGCTGTCGACCGGGCAGCTGAAGTGTATCGGCGCGACGACCTATCAGGAGTACCGCGGCATTTTCGAAAAAGACCACGCTCTGTCGCGACGCTTCCAGAAGGTCGATGTGGTCGAGCCGAGCATTGCGGAAACGATTTCCATCCTGCGCGGCCTGAAGACGCGTTTCGAGGAACACCACGGCATCAAGTACGCGACTTCGGCGCTGACATCGGCGGCGGAACTCGCGGCGCGTTACATCAATGACCGTCATCTGCCGGACAAGGCCATCGACGTCATCGACGAAGCAGGCGCGGCGCAACGCATACTGCCGAAATCCAAGCAGAAAAAAATCATCACCAAGCACGAGATCGAGGAGATCGTCGCCAAGATCGCGCGCGTGCCGGCACAAAGCGTCAATTCCGACGACCGCACGCAGTTGAAGAACCTCGAGCGCAATCTCAAGTCGGTGGTGTTCGGGCAGGACAAGGCGATTGACGCGCTGGCCTCTGCGATCAAGATGTCGCGCAGCGGTCTGGGCAATCCGCAGAAACCGACTGGCTGTTTCCTGTTCTCCGGCCCGACCGGTGTGGGCAAGACCGAGGTCGCGCGCCAGCTTGCCTACATCATGGGCGTGGAACTCATCCGTTTCGACATGTCTGAATACATGGAGCGCCACGCGGTGTCGCGGCTGATCGGCGCGCCACCCGGCTATATCGGTTTCGACCAGGGTGGCTTGCTGACCGAGGCGGTCACCAAGCATCCGTACTCGGTGCTGCTGCTCGACGAAATCGAAAAGGCGCACCCTGACGTCTACAACATCCTGCTGCAGGTAATGGATCACGGCACGCTCACCGACAATAACGGGCGCAAGGCCGATTTCCGCAATGTCATGATCATCATGACCACCAATGCCGGTGCTGCCGAGCTGTCGAAGACGACCATGGGCTTCACGACCACTACCCAGCTTGGCGACGAGATGGTCGAGATCAAGCGCCAGTTCACACCGGAGTTCCGCAACCGTCTCGATTCGATCATTTCGTTCGCGTCGCTCGACCGCGAGATCATCATGCGTGTGGTCGACAAGTTCCTGATGCAGCTTGAAGAGCAGTTGCAGGAGAAAAAAGTCGAGGCCAATTTCACGCAGGCGCTTAAGGACCACCTTGCGAAAAAGGGCTTCGATCCGCAGATGGGTGCGCGGCCGATGGCGCGGCTCATCCAGGACACCATCCGCACGGCGCTCGCCGACCAGTTGTTGTTCGGGCGCCTGGCCAGCGGCGGCAAAGTGACCGTCGACCTCGACAAGAACGACAAGGTGCAACTCATCTTCGCCGAGGAAGAAGCTGCCAGCGTGGTGTGAGCCTGTCGCGGCGCACCGCTATAAAGAGATAGCGCAACAGTCGAAGCGGAAAATTCGCCGGCGCTATAATCTTTTGTCGTTTTTTAGGGGGGGAATCATGCGTTCAATCCACGCCATACCGGCGGTTGCGTTCGCGCTTGCCTGCGCGACTGCGCCCGCTATTGCGCAGGATGCAAGCCAGACGCGCAGTCTGGCTGCCACCTGCACCGCCTGTCACGGCACCGACGGCATCAGCGTCGGCGGTGTGCCGCCCAGCCTCGCCGGGCAGAGCAGGGACTACCTGCTGCAACAATTGAAAGACTACAAATCGGGCAAGCGCGCGGGCACCATCATGCCCCAGCATGCAAAGGGTTATACCGACGAGCAGCTCGAACGCATCGCCGGCTATTTCGCCGCTATCAAACCCGGCACTGCGCCGAGCGCGCCGCGCGCCGGTAATTGAGGAGGCCGTCATGATTATTTCCAGACGCGAATTTTTGCAATGGGCCTCGGCGGCGACGGGCACTGCCGCCATGAGTGGCTGCGCCACCGGCGGCGCCAGCGCCGGCAGGGTGGTGGTCATCGGCGCCGGTTACGGCGGCGCGACCGCGGCTAAATACATTAAGCTGTGGGCGCCGGACATTGATGTCACGGTGGTCGAACGCGGCAGTGAATTTATTTCGTGCCCGCTGTCCAACCTCGTGCTCGGTGGCAACACCGAGATCCGCGAACTCACCTACAGCTATGATGGCCTCAAGCGCCGCGGCATCACCGTCGTGCGTGATGAGGCGACCGCGATTGATGCGGAAAAGCGCGAAGTGCGTCTGGCCGGCGGCAACACGCTGTCCTACGATCGGCTGATTGTTTCGCCTGGTGTCGAATTCCTCTATGGCGGGATTCCGGGGCTCAACAATACCGATGCGCAGAACCGCGTGCTGCATGCGTGGAAGGCCGGCCCGCAGACGCTCGCGTTGCGCAAGCAACTTGAAGCGATGCCCGATGGCGGCGTTTATGCAGTGCACATCCCGAAGGCGCCGTTTCGCTGTCCGCCGGGGCCCTATGAGCGCGTCTGCCAGATTGCGGACTATTTCAAGCGCGCCAAGCCGAAATCGAAAATCCTGGTGCTCGACTCCAACGAGGATCTGGTGTCGAAGAAAGGTTTGTTCCTTGCCGCGTGGAACGGCTTGTATAAAGGCATGATCGAATACAAACCGAACAGCGAATTGCTTGATGTGGATGTCAAAACGCTGACCGCCAAGCTGCAGTTCGAGGACGTCAAGGCCGATGTATTGAACGTGGTGCCGCCGCAGAAATCCGGCCTGATCGCGGAGAAGGCGGGCCTCATCAACGCCAACAACCGCTGGTGCGCGGTCGACTGGAGGACGCTCGAATCGACTGCCGTCAAAGGCGTGCATGTGCTGGGTGATGCCACGTTGTCGGGGCCGGCGATGCCGAAATCGGCGAGCATGGCCAACCAGCATGCCAAGGTCTGCGCGGCCGCAGTGATCGCGTTGATCAAAGGCGGGGCGGTGAATCAGGACCCCGTCATGATGAACACCTGCTACAGCTTCGTCGATGGCAAAAACGTCATGCATGTTGCCTCGGTGCATACCTACGATGTGAAGGAAAAGACCATGGTGCCGGTGAAGGGCGCCGGCGGTCTTTCCGACAAGGCTAGCGAGCAGGAAGGGCTTTACGCCTGGGGTTGGGCGCGTAACATCTGGGCCGAGGCATTGGCCTAAAATAGTCGCGCCCGCCGACTAATGGGCGCTGCGGCGCCCATTTTGTTTTTAGGAGTAATCAATGCGCATTCCGTCGCAGCTCAAATTCGCCGTGTTGATCGGGACCACTGCGTGCCTGCCGTTTTCACACGCGGCGGTGGCGGCGGAAACCTATCCAGTCAAACCGGTCCGCGTCATCGTGCCCAGTTCGCCAAGTTCCGGGCCCGACGTCATCACACGTTTGATCGGCGGTGTGTTTACTGATGCGTGGGGGCAGCAGGTGGTTGCCGACAACCGGGCCGGTTCGGCCGGCAACATCGGCGCCGAAATCGCCGCGCGCGCCGCCCCCGACGGCTACACGCTGTTCATGGGCAGTTCGCAGCAGATCACCGGCCCGCTGGTTTTCGACAAACTGCAATACAGCCTGATCCGCGATTTCACACCGATCAGCCTGATCGCCTCGACGCCCTACGCGTTGATTGTCAATCCGTCGGTTCCGGCGCAGTCGATCCGCGAATTCATCGCGCTGGCGAAGGCGAAGCCCGGCGGGTTCTACTATGGCACTGGCGGCGTCGGCGGCGCGCCGCACCTGGCGACCGAAATGCTGCGCACGATGGCCGGCCTTGAACTCGTGCACGTGCCGTATAAAACGATCGTCTTCGCGCTGATGGATACGCTGGCCGGCCAGGTGCAGTTTTCATTCTCGGTGCTGCCGGCAGCGTTGCCGATGGTCAAGCAGGGCAAGCTGCGCGCGCTCGGTGTGACCAGCATGAAGCGCTCGTCACTGGCGCCCGAACTCGAGTCAATTGCCGAAACGCTGCCGGGTTACGACATCGTCGGCTGGTACGGCCTGCTGGCGCCGCAGAAAACGCCGCCGGCGATCGTTAACAAGCTCGCTGGCGCGGTGCTTGATGCGCTGAAGAAGCCCGAATTTCAGGAACGTCTGCGTGTGCTCGGCGCCGATCCGATCGGCACCACACCGCGCGAGTTCGGTGTTTTTCTGGTCGAGCAGAACGAGAAATTCCGCAAGCTGGTCGATGCCGCCGGCCTGCGCGCAAAGTAACCTGAGTCAGCGCCGGCGATCGTAGTCGCGCAGGCGCGGATTGAGCAGGTCGATATCGGCCTGCACCTGTTCGCGGCTGCGTTCGTAAACGATTTCCCGTCCGACCACGCTGCCGACATAGGCCTTGCCGGTGCGCGTCGGTGTGAGCTGGCATTTCACGCTGTGCACGCCTTCGCCGAGCACTACCTCGATGCAGTCGGCGCGTTTGTTGAAAACCACTACCTCCATGGTCTGGTCGGTCTGGGTCACGCGGACTTTGATTTTTTCATTAAGCATGAAGGCCCCGCTGCGCTATTGTTGTCCGATACTACATCGACTGCCGGCCCGGTGGTTCGAATTCCACAATGAGTTCTGTCATGCGCCGAATTTCACCGGCGGAGGCGCAGCAGTCGACTGGCAGGTAGATGATGCGCCCGATCATATTTTGCGCGTTAGCCGCCGGTTCGACACCGTCCGGTGCCGGAACTGCATACATGCTTGAGGTGCCGCGGGTTGCATCGAAACCGTGACGCCACAGGTGACAGACGAGGAGGTCCGGCCGTTCGCTTTGAATGGGGAACACCCAATGGCTGTGCAACGGGGCGCCTGTGCCGAGCTGCAACTGCACGGGTAACTGCTGCATCGCCTTGATGGCCGCATTGATGCGGGATGTCAGCATTTCCGGTGTGTACAGGCGCAACCGTCTCTCAAGCAATGCAAACAGCGCAGCCGGCGCTTGCTGACGAAGCTGCCGCATCAGTTCTCCACCGGGGAAGCCGCGGACCGCACCGCCGATGATGCGATCGTGATTTCTGTCGGTGGCGCGGCTTAAAAAAACGAACAGTGTATAGGGCGGGCGGCAGGCGAGCGCCTTGAGCATGGCGATTTTCAGCAGCTTGCGCGCGAATACGGCGTGTCCCTGCACCGGATATTCACGCTGCGCTCCGGCGACCGAATCGCGCAGCGCGCCATTTTTGAAATTGAGCAGCGCGCCGCCGCCGGCCGTTGCGGTCTTGATGGTGCCGAAGCTGAACATGACGACATCGCTGCCCGCATGTCCGCGGTAACCGTCAGCGCTGAAGGCCTGCGCACAGTCCTCGAACAGAAAAATCCGGTACCGTTGCGCGAATCCGACAATGCCGTCCATGCCGGTGCGGTTACCGAAGAGGTGGGCGACGAGTACCGCTTTGGTACGCGGCGTTACTGCGCGTTCGAGCGCTTCAAGCCGCACTGCGCATGCCCCGGGTTCCAGATCAACCGGCACAGCGACGAGACCGTGATGCCCGATGATGCCGACCATGTCGCGAATGGTGATGGCCGAGACGAGAACTTCGCTGCCGTGCGGCAGTGCGAGCTGCTGCAATACGAGATCAAAGCCGCTGCGCACGGAAAGACAGGCGAGGGCATGGCCGTCCGGCGACCACCGCTGTTCGAGCCGGTTTTGTATCGCGGCGCGTCGGCGTGCAAACAGGCAGGCCGCAAGGGCGAATGCCAGATCCAGCCAGCCGATATCAAGTTTTTTGCGTGGAATCACCGGGGGGGCAGTTACGCTTTGCGGGCCACTTCAAACCGCCCTAACCGGACTGCGCGGCCATTGAGCATCGCCTCCACGCGGTGCGTGCCGGCATGGTGACGGCGCGTGGTGAGGTCGCTTAGCGAAAGTATTTTTGCAAATGAGGCCCTGCTGCCAGGCGCGAGTTCAATCTTTTTCAGCTTGAAGACCTTGGGGCCGGATTTGCCGTTTGCCTTGGCGTAATGCACTTTCAGATCGACCAGCACGCGCTGCGCCCGTTTTGAAGTATTGATGATGTCGAACGCGATGTTGACCTTGCCGCCGATGCGCGCGTGTTTCGGTTCGACTTTGACGCCACGCACTGAAACCTCCGCCTTGCCGCCGAAGCCGAGTAGTGCAAGCGCTTTTTGATCGCCGGCCTTGATCGATGAGCGCAATGCGTGGCGCACCAGCGCAGCGCGTGGCGCCGGCGCGTTCTTCAGCCAGTGCGCGGCAGTCGCAATCAATGCCGCTGGATTGTCCTTGCCGATGTCATTGAGGTTGTTGGCGACCGAACGTCGCACGTAAAGTTCGGGATCGTCCTTCAGGCGTTCAAGCAGCGCCAGCACCGGCCGCGGATCGCGCTGGAACGCCGGCAGGCGCACCGCCCACGGCAGGCGCGGGCGCGTGCCTTCGGAAACAAGGCGACGCACGTGCACGCTGTCGTCCGTGCTCCAGCATTCAAGCGTCTTAAGTGTGCGCTGCTGGTGATGAATCAAATACGGCCGGATGCTGAATTCGGCGGTAAAGCGTTGCGTCAGTTCGTATTGCGCGCGCATCGACAGCTCGAAATGTTCGAGGCCGTGCGCGGCGACGTAGAAGACGTGCGGCAGATAGAAGAAGGGCGGCAGGCTGTTGCCGGCGCCGCGTGCGGGTTGCGGGCCCAGGGAATCAATCAGGATTTCCGCGGCACGCGCGTAGTCGTCTGGCAAAAAACGCCGCAGTGCTGCTGTGATGTGCCGCGCGCGCGGCATCAGTTCGAGCGCCTCAAAGCCATCGAGCGCGGCGCTGAGAAAACCGCGTGTGTCGAAGCGCGGATGCACCGCGGTGATCGTTGCGGCGATACGCTTCGGCACCGCGGGGCCGAAACCGTTTTTCAGAGGTTCAGCCATTGATTTGCGGACCCCGGGCGCGTTTAACCGCCATCACCCTTGATACCCGCCTGCTTGATAAGCCTGCCGAACTTGGCCAGTTCGCTCTTCAGTATTTCGCGGAACTGTTCGGGTGTGCCGCCAGTGATCATCGAGCCGTCGGCGCGCGCGGCTTCCTGCACTTCGGGCAGTTGCAGTATCGCGTTGATCTCTTTGTTCAGCCGCTCGATGATTGGTTGCGGCGTGCGCGCGGCAAGACCGAGTGCAGACCACGTCGAGTTTTCATAACCGGTAAGGCCGGCCTCGGCGACGGTCGGCAGTTCAGGCAGGATGCTCATGCGTTTAGCGCCGGTGGTAGCGAGCGCACGCATCTTCCCCGATTTGATGTGTGGCATGGTCGGTAGCGCGCTGTTGAAGAGGATCTGGATGTGGCCGCCCATCAGATCGATCAGCGACGGCGCCGAGCCTTTGTAGGGGACATGGGTCATTTTGATGTTGGCCGTCACCGCAAACAGTTCCGCGCACATCTGGCCGAAGCCGCCGATACCCGAGGAGCCGTAGGTCAGCTCATTCGGGCGCTGGCGCGCCAGTGCAATCAGTTCTTTGACGTTCTTTGCCGGCACCGACGGATGCACCAGCAGCACGCCCGGCGTGGTTGCCATGTGTATCAGCGGTGCGAAATCGGTCTGCACGTCGTAGGGCAGCTTCGATAGATGCGGCGCCACCGTCCACGTGCCGACGGTCGAGATGATCATGGTGTAGCCGTCGGCCGGCGCACGCGCGACGATTTCCATGCCGATCGCGCCGTTGGCGCCGCCGCGGTTGTCGAGCACCACCGGCTGGCCGAGTTTCGCACCCAGCCGTTCGTTGATCATGCGCGCCTGGATGTCCGTGGTGCCGCCGGGCGGAAAGGGCACGATGAAGCGGATCGGTTTGGCGGGCCAGGCCTGTGCCAGCAACGATGTCGAAGCGGCGAGCATTGCCGCCAGCAGACAGGCGGAAATCGATTTATGCATTTTCATCCTCCGCGCGTTTGCGCCCGTGCAGCATGGCGGCCGCCAGATTTTCATGATGCCGCCGCGAAGCGAAGACGACGCCGGCGACATGCAGTGCGATCAGCACCAGCAGCGTGCTGGCGAGCCCTTCGTGCAGTTCGCCGACCCATTTCACACCCCAGTACTGGTCGGTGGTGTAAAGCCAGCCGGTGAATCCGGTCAGCGCAATGCAGGCGATCAGCAACAGGATCATCCAGCCGCCGAGCGGATTGTGGCCGAGGTAACGCGGCTCGGTGCCTGCCGCTACCCGCAGGCCGTAGGCGATGGTGGCGGTTGGCGCGCACACGAATTCGGCAAAGCGCGCGGTGCGCGGCCCGATGAAACCCCAGACGATGCGTATCGTAATGACGACCAGTGCTGCGTATCCGAGGCCTTCGTGCCAACCCTTGCCGCCTTCACCGGTGGCCCATGACAGCGCCACAAAAGTGACGAGCGACCAGTGGCCGACGCGTACCAGCGGGTCCCACACTTTCGCCATGCGCGGCGCCGCGTTGGCCACGGCGCTCAACGCGGTTTGGTCGGCACCGGTGCGAGCGTCACCGGATGGAAATAAGCTTCCTGTCGTTCGCCCTTGTCGGTAATCACATAGGCTTCATAACAGCCGCCGTCGATCTTGATGCGGCGCACCTGCCAGCCCTTGTCCGTCAGCATTTTGGTGAGCTTTTCCTGGGGTTGCCAGCCTGACTCCGGCCCGGAGTCGCAGGTGGCCAGACCAGTGGCGTACGTACCGGTGGAGGCGAACATCGCTGCAGTGAACAAAGCAGTGGCGGGTTTCATGTGGCAGTCCTTTGCGATAACGGTGGCGATGGGCAGTAAAGAAATTTTACACGAGCCGCATCATGATTGAAGCGGATCAAGTGCGCGCTTGCGCATTGTGCAGCGGTAGACCATCATTGCGATACCGATCAGGTTGCCGGAACAGGCTCCAAGGAGGAATACATGAAGCAGTCCCTGTTGCTCAAAAAACACGCGTTTGTCGCCGCCGCCGCGCTTGTCATGCCGGCGCTGGCCGGCGCGCAGGCGCTCAACACGCTGATCCCGCAAAAGCAGGTTGTGATCATCGTGCCGAACGCTGCGGCGGGACCGAGCGATTTACTGGCGCGCTGGATTTCGCCGAAGCTTTCGGAGTCGATCAAACAGAATGTGATCGTCGATAACAAACCGAGCGCCAACGGCATCACCGCCGGCGAATTCGTCGCGCGCGCGGCGCCGGACGGCAGCGTGCTCGGCGTCGGCAATACCGGTACACACGCGATCAACGCCACGCTCTACCGCAAGCTTTCGTACGATCCGGTGCGTGATTTCATTCCGGTGGTCAACGTCTTCGGTGCCGGTCTCGTGCTGGCCGCCAATCCCAGGCTTGACGCAAAATCGATCAGGGACATCATTGCGCTGGCGAAAGCGAAGCCGGGTTCTGTGAACGTCGCGATTGCCGGCGCCACCGGTGAAATCGCCACCAACGCGATCAAGGCGATGGCCGGCATCGACATGAACAACGTGCCCTACAAGGGTGGTGCGCCCGCGGTGATCGCCGTAATTTCCGGCGAATCGCATTTCGTGCTGACGCCCTACGGCGGCGTCAATGCGCAGGTCGATGCCGGCAAGATGAAAATCCTCGGCACGACGAGCGCGAAGCGCGACCCGATGATCCCGAACGTGCCCACTCTCGCCGAGAGCGGACTGCCCGGTTTTGAAATCAGCATGTGGTACGGCGTGTTTGCGCCGGCGAAGACGCCGGCCGCGGTGGTGAACGCCTACAACCGCGAGATCACGCAGATCGTCAATCAGCCCGACATCAGAAACCAGATCACGTCGCAGGGCTTTGAAATCATGACCGGCTCTCCGGAGCAGTTTGCCGAAGTGGTCAAGCGCGACGCCGAGAAATTCAAAAAAGTGATACTCGACTTCAAAATGCAGCAGGATCTGTAGCGGCGAACGGGTGTGGTGTACCCGGGCGGACTTTTATTCGACTTTAACGCCGGCGTGTTTTACCACTTCACGCCATTTGCCGATTTCAGCCGTCAGAAATTCGCGGAACTGCTGCGGCGTGTTACCCACCGGCTCGGCGCCATCCTTTGCCATGTGTTCGCCGACTTCCGGCGCGCTCAGCGCTTTCTTGATTTCTGCATTCAGTTTCTGCACGACGGCCGGGCGCGTATTCGCCGGCGCCAGTGCGCCGTACCAGGTGGTGGTGGCGTAACCCTTTACACCGGCTTCGGCGATGGTCGGGATGTCGGGCAGGGCGCGCGCGCGCTTTGCGCTGGTGACTCCCAGCGCTTTTAATTTGCCGGTGCGCACGTGGCCGAGCGAGGAGATCACGCTGCCGAATGTCATCGTCACCTGTCCGCCGATGACGTCGATCAATGCCGGGCCGGCGCCTTTATACGGCACATGAATCAATTTCGCGCCGGTCAGATATTTGAACAGTTCGCCTGCCATCTGCCCCGAACTGCCGACTCCGCCGGAGCCGAAGGCAAGCGTGTCGGGTTTGGCTTTTGCTGCAGCGACCAAATCGCCCACTGTTTTTACCGCCATTGAAGGATGCACCACCAGCAGGAACGGTGCTTCTGCGATCAGCGTAATGGTGGAAAAATCTTTCAAAGGGTCGAACGGCAGGTTCGTATAGAGGCTGGGATTGATCGAGAAACTGCTCGAAATGATGAGGATGTTGTAGCCGTCTGGCGTGCTTTTCGACACCATTTGCGCTGCAATCGAGCCTGATGCACCGGTGCGGTTATCGACTACGACTGAAAGCCCGAGGTTCTCGGTCATTTTCTGCGACACCGCGCGCGCCACGACATCGGTGGCGCCGCCCGGCGACTGCCCGACCAGAAAACGTACCGGCTTGTCCGGATAAACTGCCTCTGCGCTTTTGCCTTGCGCAGCCGCGTGTGTGCAGGCCATTGCAGTGATTGCGATAAAAATATTGCGCATCATTACAGCTTCAGTCCGGTGGTTTTGACGAGCTGCGTCCATTTGTCGATTTCCTTGGTGATCGTGTTTCTGAATTCTTCCGGCGTGCCGGTCAACGCTTCGGTGCCGTCAGCGGCGAGTTTTTCCATGACCTCCGGCGTATGCATCGCGCGGCCGAGCTCGGTGCTGAGCTTGCGCACGATGGCTGGCGGCGTGCCGGCCGGTGCAACGATGCCGTACCAGCCGGTGACGTCATAACCGGGCACGCCGGCCTCGGCGATGGTCGGCAGTTGCGGCAGGTTGGGCGAACGCTTGCCGCTGGTGACGCCGAGCGCGCGCAACTTGCCGCTGTTGAGGTGCGGCGCCGAGGAGATTGCACTCGCCAGCAGCAACTGCACCTGGCCGCCGAGCAGATCGATCAGCGCCGGACCGCTGCCTTTGTACGGCACATGTTCCATTTTGGTCTGTGTCATCGACTTGAACAGTTCCATACCGAGATGGGCCGAGGAGCCGGTGCCCGACGACGCGTAATTCAGCTTGTCGGCATTGGCTTTCGCATAAGCGATGAGCTCACGCACCGATTTCGCCGGCACCGAGGGATGTTCGAGCAACACATAGGGTTGCGAGGTCAGTTGCGTTATGGGAGAAAACGCGGCGCGAATATCGTAGGGCACGCGCGTCACCAGCGTCGCGTTGGTGACCAGACTGCCCGACAGTATCAGCAGCGTATAGCCGTCGGGCGCCGCCTTGTGGCCGATGTCCATCGCAATGGTACCGCCGGCGCCGGGGCGGTTGTCGGCCACCACCGGCGTGTTCCAGCGCTCGGCGAGTTTTTGCCCGGCCGCGCGCGCCATGATGTCGCTGCCGCCGCCGGGTTGAAAGCCGACGAGGATGCGGATCGGGCGCGCAGGGTAGTCGGCGGCATGTGCAGTCGAACCAAGTATCGCGAGCAGGAGGGCGGTTGTTTTCATATTAAATGCTCAAGACAAAACGCGGACGATCTCAGCGACATCGTCGATGTCTTCGAGATCGCGGATCAAGGCAATTGCGCGTTCGACATTTTTCGCGGCGACAGGCCTGGCCGCAAACGAAACGCAATCGCGGAATTTTGCTTCGAGCTGATCCTGTGACACCGGGTGACGCGGGTCGCCGGGCACGCCGTCGGCCTTGCGCGAGAGCAAGCGGCCGTCGCGCAGTCGGATCTCGACGGTGGGGCGCGATAATGCCGATTCGCCGCCGACAGGCACCGTTGCAGCGGGGTCGGCGCGCCAGCTCACGCGGTCGGCCATCGCCAGCACGGCGGGGTCGCGCAGCGCCGCATCGGTGTAATCACGCAAACGCACATCGCCATGCGTCATCATGATCGCCGTCGTAAACGGAATGCTGAACTTGCCGTCGATGGAAAGTTTGGGGCGGCGTTTCGCTTCGAGCGGTTCGGACAGCAATTGCGCGCCGCCGGTGCCGCCGATGACCGTGATCGTTTCGACGTCGTCGGGTTGCAGATGGTGTTCATTGCGCAGTTCGAGTACTGCGGTGTTGGTAGCGCGCGTGTAACCGCAAGCGGGCCACACTTTGAAGCCGTGTTTGGCCAGCAGCGGAAATTCCCTTCCGAGGCCGCCCAGCAGCGCGTTCCAGTCCGGTGAGGCGTCGCGTACATACGTGCGGTAGAGGCCGTAGCGGCCTTCGATAATTTGTTTCGAGCCGACGATGCCGCGTTGTGCGAGTTCTGCGGCGAGCACCGCGCCCTGTCCGGAGAAGCCGGCCTGCATCGAACGCATATGCGTCGCTGCGCCGACCGCCATCTGGCGGCTGCCACTCATCTGGTTGAAACCGATGCCGAGCGCGTTTTCCATTTGCGCGGCATCAAGGCCGAGCAGGCGGCCCGCCGTCGCAGTGCCCGAGATGAAACCGAACATCTGCGTCGGGAACCAGCCTTCGGCAATGGTCCAGTCCGGAATGCTGATGGCTTGATTCAGCCGCGTGTGGATGTCGGTGCCGGCTGCAATGGCGGCGATCAGATCGCGGCCGCTGATTTTGCCGTGCTTCTCCGCGAGCGCCAGCGCGACCGGTATGGTGACGATGCTGACGTGGCCGCCGGCGCCGACATCGTCGTAATCGAGCATATGGCCGAGGCTGCCGTTGACGAGCGCTGCCCATGCCGCGGGCGCCTTGCTGCCGAAACCGAGCAGCGTGCTGTCCGCTTTGCCGTCGAATTCATTGACGTAATCGGCCAGCGTTTTCGCCTCCGCAGCAAGACCGCTGGCGCCGATCGTCACGCCCAGCGTGTCGAGCACGCATTGTTTGAGCATGTTGACGAGCGCTGCGGGCAAGGCTTCATAGGAAAGGGTTGCCGCGTGCTGCGCGAGCAGATGGGTTGCGCCGTCGCTGCCGGTGTTCATGCGGATTCCACGTCTGGCCCTCGATCAGCTTTCAGTTGCTCTGCTTTGCGGATTCACGCATGTAGCGTGCATAGGCCGACTCGGGCAGTCCGCCGGCTGCAAAAATCTGTTCAATCACTGGCGGGAATTTACGCAATTCGACGCTGGCGCCGGTGGCGGGCACACGCGCCACACCGGCCGGGTAATCGACGTCGAGGGTCGCGCCATCCTCGACAATCTTTGTGATGCCGGGTGCCACGAAGATCGGAATCGCGCGCGCGATGCTGTTGCGCAGGAAAAGCCTCGACACCGATTCGGCGAGGATGACTGCGATGCCGACTTCGCGCAGCACCAGACCGGGACGGCTCGAGCCGCAGCCGAAATTGCGGCCGGCGACCAGAATGTCGCCTGCTTTGACCTCTTTCGGGAATTCCGGGCGGTAGGCTTCCATGGTGTGCAGCTTGAGTTCGTCCATGGTCGGATAGCGGTAATACGGGTTGATGGCGTCGGTCTCGATCGAATCGCCGAATTTCCAGACGCGCCCACGCAGCGTGCGGTTGAGATCAAATGCCATCGAATACCTCGCGTGGATCGATGATTTTGCCGGCGACCGCAGCGGCAGCAACGGTCAGCGGCCCGGCCAGATAGATATCCGCTTTCATGCTGCCCTTGCGGCCCTTGAAATTGCGCGTGGTCGCCGTGATGCAGGCTTCGCCGTCCGATAGATAGCCGACCTTGGGCTGGCAGACGCCGCAGCCCGGCGTAATAACCTGGGCGCCGGCTTCGATCAGAGTTTCGACGAGTCCCGCCTTGATGCATTGCAGGTAGACCTGCTGCGAGGCGGGCGAAATCAGGAAACGCATGCCTTTGGCAACCTTGCGCCCCTTCAGCATGCGCGCCGCGATCTCGATGTCCTCGAAACGGCCGTTGGCGCAGGAACCGATGATGGCCTGTTGAATCGCCACGCCGGCGACGTCTGCGACCGGGCCGACGTTGCCGAACTGGTGCGGCTTGGCGACCGCAAACGGCATCGTATCGACATCGAGCACGATTTCTTTTTCGTAGACGGCACCGGCATCGGCGGCGATCGGCTCAAACGGCTTATCCGTGCGCGTTCTGAGAAATTCGCGCGTCTTGTCGTCGCAGGGAAACATTGCCAGCTTGGCGCCGACTTCGACACCGTGCGCGGACAGGCACATGCGGCTGTCGATCGACAGCTGCGGCACCAGCGTGCCAGCATATTCGATCGACATACTGCCGGCAAAGTCGTCGCCGTACTGTCCGGCCAGATGCAGGATGATGTCCTTGGCGATCGGGTAATTCGGTTGCCTGCCGTTCAGCACCAGTTTTAGCGTCGGCGGCACCTGAAACCATAACTCTCCGAACAGCAGGACGTAGAGCATGTCGGCGCGCGTGATGCCGAGGCCGCCGCAATTGAGCGCGCCGTAACTGATCGTATGCGAGTCATTGCCGACGACGATCTCGCCCGGCCGCATCAGGCCGTAGTCGGCCATCATCTGGTGCGCGATGCCGGGTTCGGAATCGTGAAAGGATTTGATGCCCAGCCGTTCAACTTCGCGCCGGATCAGCGCGTTCTCGTCGGCCTGCTTTTGCGAGAGTGTGGGCTGATGATGATCGAGCAGTACGTGGATGCGGTCGCAATCCCACACGCGCGGCAGGCCGTCCTTGAAGCCGGCTTGCAGCGCCAGATCGTACATCGGCTCGTTGGCGTGATAATGCATCATCGCGCCGTCGATGCGCGCCTCGAGGAAATCGCCGCACTGCACGGTTTTGTCTGCGAGGTTATGGTGCGAGAATAGTTTCTCGGCAATCGTTTGTGCCATGATGGTTGTGGGCCTGCGTTTGCGTCAGTGTCAGTCGCGTTTGCCGGGAAACAGCTGCTTCAGGCGTTCGCGTTGCGCCGAACGCACATGACGTCGCGCCGCCTCTTCGGCCGCCGCTGCATCGCGTTTGAGAATGGCGGCGGCGAGTTCGCGGTGCTCGCTTTCCGCGGTTTTTGCGCGATGCGGCAGCAGCATCTGGCTCTTGCCCAGCAGCCACATCGAATCGTTGACCGCAGCGAGGCTTTTTTCGAGATAACGGTTGTGTGCACCGCAATGCACCGCTTCGTGTATGAGGCGGTTGTGCCGCACCAGTGCCTCAAAATTGCCGCGCAGCTTTTCTTCGCGCTTGACCAGTTCCGCAAGTTCCATACGCTCGAAATCCGACGCGTGCTCTGCGCAGAGGCGGGCCGCCGTGCCTTCGAGCACCTCGCGCATGGCATACAGTTCGACCATGGCCTGGCGATCGAGCGAGGAGACGACCAGTCCGTTGCGCGGTTCGAGCGCCAGCACGCCTTCCATCTCCAGCCGGCGCAATGCATCGCGCACCGGCGTGCGGCTGACCTTCAGCCATTCCGCGATCTCGACCTCCATCACGCGCTCGCCGGGTTTCAGCGTGCCCTGTTCGATCGCCTCGCGCAGTTCGGCGTAAACGAGTTTGCTGCGCGAGGCGTACTGGCGATCGACGCCGGAGGCGGCGCTCGTCGGGCGCGAAGCGGTTTTGCGTCGCATTGCTGTGATCGATCCCATTCGTTTCTCCGTATCAGGGCATCAAATGCGCGATCAGGGTTTTTCGGTTGAGGCGGTTTTCAAATCGGCCGCGCCACTGATAATCACTTCATTGCCGGCACATCGAAAAACGTGTTCGAAGTCTTCCGATGCCCATTCCATATACCGCACACTGTCATCGAAACGGGGGTCTCTGGGCGTCAGTACTTCAGGGCGCAGTTTTTTGTCGATCATTACCGGCAGAAAAGACGCGCCTGCCACGCCGTTGCGATTCAGGGTGACTTTTGCGATCAGGCTGCGCTTTGAATCGACGCCATACGGGAGATTCGGGTATTCCGGGTCGAGTGAAATGCCGTACCGTTTTGCAAAGGTTTCGTAGCGCTCGGGCTTGGCAGGCGGCGCGGACATGATGAAGTTGCTGAGGCTGTAAAAGCAGACTTTGCCGTCATAAACGCCGATGGCCTTCGGTATGTGCGCATGATGGCCGAGAATGATGTCGGCGCCTGCGTCAAACGCCTTTTTTGCCACCAGAGGCTGGTAGCCGGCGATCGTGCGCGGAATGAAATGCAGGCCCCAATGCAGAGATACGACCACCGCATCGGCCTGCTTGCGCGCGGCTGCGATGTCGTCAAGCATGCCTGCGAGATCTTCCTCGTACGGTTGTGTAATCGTATGCGGCGGCATGCCGGGCTGGAATTCCGCCGCACGATAATGGGTGTGTACCCGCAGCGGCGCCACGCCCGGGTGGTTTTCTCCAGCGGCATAGCCTTCGCGCAAAACCGAGCAGTAGGCAAGGAAGGCAACCCGGATGCCTTTGCGTTCGACGATTGCAGGCGTACGCGCCTCTGCAAGATTGCGGCCGGCGCCGACGGTCTTGATGCCTTGGCTGCGCAACAACGCAATCGTGTCCATTAAAGCGTCAGGGCCCCAATCCATCGCGTGATTGCTGGCAACGGAAACGACGTCGAATCCGCATTCGCTGAAAACAGATGCCATCCCGGGTTTGACCCTGGTGTGCTCGCCGCCCGAATGAACCTGCATGGCGCCGCGCTCGGAGTAAACGCGCTCGACCTGCGCGAAGCGCAGGTCGGCGGTCGCCAGTACCGGTTTTACCAGCGTGCAGAAATCGGCAACCGGCTCATGAATCGGGCCAACATCGCCACAGCCCAGCAGGGTAATCGAGTCGCTCACCGTCAAGCTCATTTGCCGGCTACTGCGGTAAGTGAACAGGCGTGTGCTGCCGCTGCTCTCCCGGCGATGCGGCCGAACACTGCGCCGGCCATCAGTCCGGTGCTGCCGGGATAGTTGAAGTAATACAGACCGCCGATCAGTTCGCCTGCTGCATAGAGGCCGGGGATCGGCGCGTCTTCGATGTCGAGCACATGGGCGTCGGGATTGATCTTGAGGCCGCCGAAGGTGAAGGTGATGCCGCAGCCAACCGAATAGGCCTCGAACGGCGGTTTCTCCAGCGTGTTGGCCCAGTTGGTCTTGTCGACGGCGAGGCCGCTGGTGCCGCGGCCGTCGCGGATGTTGGGATCGAAAGCCACGTCTTTTTTCACCGCGGCGTTGTATTCGCGCATGGTGTCGAGGAAGTTCTGCGGGTGTACGTCCTGCATTTTTTCGACGAGCTGCTCTAGCGTATCGGCCTGCACCTTGGTGGCGCCGCGCAGTTTGTATTCGTCGCGCATCAGATGTTTGACCTGCTGGTCGAAGATTTGCCAGGCGAAACTTCCCGGTTGTTGCAGCACGACTCGCCCGTATTTCGCATAGGTGTAGTTACGGAAGTCGGCGCCTTCGTCACAAAAGCGCTTGCCTTCAGAGTTGACCATAATGCCGAAGGGATAACTGTGGCGGTAGCCGGCGTGTGGATGTTCAACGTCGCCAAAATCGGCCGCATATCGTTCCCAGGCCACCGAATGGCAACCGGACCACTGTCCGTACGATTGCGCGCCGATATCAAGCGCCATGTTGATGCCGTCGCCGGTGTTGTAGCGCGTGCCGCGCACCTTTGCGATGTCAAAGCCGGGTCCAAGGTAGCGGGTTCGCATCTCGCGATTGGCTTCGAAGCCGCCGCAGGCAAGCACGACGGCGCGTGCACGGATGACCGATTCAACCCCGTCGCAACGAATGCGCACCCCTTCGACACCGCTTTTGCCGCGCACCAGTTCGGTTGCCTGCGTGCCGTAACGCACCGGGATGCCGTGCTTGTCGAGCGATTTGTAAAGGAGTTCCATCAGGCCGCGGCCGCCACCGTTGGCGTAAATGACAATGCCGCCGAAAAATTTGAAACGACCGTTGACGTTATAGGCCTGGCGCCCGTAGTTGGGCATGAAGCGCGCGCCGCGCCCGCACATCCATTGCACGGTGTCGAAACTGTTGTTGACGATGGTTTCGGCGAGATCGGGGTCGATGTAGTACTGGGTGATGCGGCCTAGATCGTCGAGATAATCGCCGGCCGTGTACTGACCGAAATCCGAGCGCGAGATTTCGTCGTCGGTAAGGTCGGGCACCACCTTTTTGATGTCGGCGGCGCCGTGATGCACCATGCGAAAGCCACCGCCGGTGTAGGCGCTGTTGCCGCCGCGTTTGTCTTCCGGCGCGCGTTCGATCACGATCACGCGGGCGCCTTTCTCCTGCGCCGACAATGCGGCACACAAGGCGGCATTGCCGCCGCCGATGACGACTACATCATATTGCTCGCTGCTCATGGAAGGTTGCCCCGTTGCTGGCGTGAAGAGAAATGCATGTTGAATGCACGTGTATACATGAGAATACGTTACAATTCCTGCGTGGTCAACAGCCCTGCCGGCTGCTTTTAACAACCGCTTCTAGGGGAGACGAAGTCATGAACAGCATGTCCAGGGGCGCCCTGTTGCGCCAGCGGATTAACCGCAAGGACAAGGTTCTCGCCATTCTGCATCCGCCGACTGCGGTGCATGCGCGCATCATGGAAAAGGCGGGTTGCGAAGCGGGGTTCGTCGGCACCGGCGGTGTGGTCGGTGCCTATACCGGGCTCGCCGATGTGGGTGCGTTGTCGATGATGGAGTGTGTGCAGATTGCCGGCTGGATTGCGCAGAGCGTCAGTTTCCCGATCATCATGGACGGCGATACCGGCCACGGCGGCGTGATGGCAGTGCGGCGCATGGTGCGCGAGTGCATCCGCGCTGGCATCGCCGGCGTGCGCATCGACGACCAGCCGATCGAGGGCAAGCGCCGCACGCAGAGCGCCGGCATGGAAGTGGTGTCGCTCGAACAGGCGGTTGCGCGTTATCGCGCCGCGGTCGACATGAAGAACGAGCTCGATCCGGATTTTGTGGTGATCGCGCAGTGTTATGCGCGCGATGCGTCCAATAGTAGCCTCGAGGATTGCATCAAACGCCTGAAGGCTTATCGTGAGGAAGCCGGCGTCGATTGGGTGCAGCTCGAATCACCGCACTCTACCGATGAAATAAAAATGGCGCGCGCCGCGGTCGAAGGGCCCTTTTCATTCATGAAAGGCAAACTGCCGCGTTACCTTGGTTTTAAGGAGCACCTCGCACTCGGCGTCAACATTGCATGGTATCCGGGCTTTACCCACCATGTGACGTGGGCGGCGCTGTGGGATTTCATGCAGGCCTTCCAGCAGAAGGATGTCGGCGCCTGGGATGATTTTGTGGCTGCGCGTGAGGGCCATCCCTATCCGCTGCCGGAAATCGGCGCGGACGGCGAAGGCCTTGCCAAGCAACGCGAACTCGAGGAGAGGTATTTCTCCGGCGCAGCGCTGGAAAAATACCGCAAGTAGGAGATCAGCCGGGCGTGAATGCCTCATTGACCGAGGTCAGAAAGGTTGTGCCGGCAACCGGCGCGCCGCCGGCGAAATAAACCGCATTGCCGATCGTCACCGCGCCGGCGCCGTGGCGCGGCGTCGGCAGCGGTGCGTAACTTTCCCAGCGGTCGGTTTTGGCGTCATAGCCTTCGTTCTGGCCGTGCACTTTCCCCGACGATTCGCCGCCAATGACAAAAATTTTCTCGCGCAGCACGGCGGTGGCGTGGCCATTGCGCGGCGTCGGCAGCGGCGCACGTTTTTCCCAGGCGTCTGTTTTCGGGTCGTAGACGTGATGCAGGTCGGTGTTGCGGCTGGAGCCGTCGAAGCCGCCGCCAATGAGATGAATGCGCCCGTTCAATACTTCGGCGCCGGCGTGGTCCCGCGGGTCGGGCAGCGGTGCGCGGGTTTCCCATTTGTCGGTGGCCGGGTCGTAAACCTCGTGCCAGTCGACACTTTTTTTGATGTCGCGGCCGCTGGCACCCGCGATGACGTGAATTTTTCCATTCAGTGCGACCACGCAGGAGGCTGCCCGCGCGCGCGGCAACGGAGCAATAGTGCGCCATTCGCCTTTGGCGATGTCGAATGCAAACGCGTCTTCATGCGGCAGTTTGTTTTGCTCGATAAAACCGCCGATCGCGTAGAGCATCCCGTTCGCCGTGGCCACCCCGACGTGACTGGCGCCGCGCGGCAGCGGCGCGGCTTCGTTCCAGGCATTCTTCGCGGCGTCGTAAACGTGGTGATAGGCGCGGTCGACGCGCAAATTGCCGTAGCCCCCGACCACGTGCATGCGCCCGTTCCATGCCGCGGCAGAGGCCATCTCGCTGCGCGGAAACGGCAGCGGCGCGCACGCGGTCCAGCGGCCCGGTTGCGCGGCGCGCGGTGCGGCGCTGTCGATACTTTTTTGCGCCTCGGCGTTGGCCGGCAGCCGCGCGATCGACGCATCGCGCACGTGCATGATGACGGCATCGGCTGATTGTGCGCGCGACAGTGCCGGCGCGGCGGCGAGCGCGGCGAGCGCGGCCTTGAGCAGGGTCCTGCGGCGCGCTGATTCGATCACGATTGCATCGATCCGTATGCGGCGAGGGTGCCGGCGTGTTTCAGTGGGTGCCGGTTGCAGCCGGGCGCCGCGGATCGCTGCACCATTCGCTCCACGACCCCGGGTAGAGGCGCGAGCCGGCGAGGCCTGCGATTTCCATCGCGAGTTGATTGTGGCAGGCGGTGACGCCGGAACCGCATTGATGCACGACCTGCGCCGGTGGCACATCGCCCAGCATGGCGGCGAATTCTTCTTTCAATGCCAGCGCCGGTTTGAAGCAACCGTCGGCGCCAAGGTTGTTCTGGAAAAAACGGTTCAGCGCACCCGGAATGTGGCCGCCGACCGGATCAAGCGTTTCATTTTCACCGCGAAAGCGATCGGGACTGCGCGCATCAATGATGCGTGTGTGCGGGTTGCCGATTTCAGCGGCAATGAAATCGGCATCGACGGTGATTGCGCGCTGCATGCCGGTAAAACTGCCGTGCCTGATTTGGGCCGTCGTTGCGCTAACCGCAAGCCCGGATTTTTGCCAGCCGTTCCATCCGCCGTCGAGCGCGGCAACGCGCGCGTGTCCAACCCAGCGCAGCATCCACCACAGGCGCGCTGCAAATGCGCCACCCGTTGCATCGTAGGAGACAACCTGCATGTTGTTGCGAAGACCGAACGCCGCCATGCGTGCGCAAAAAGTTGCGGCGTCGGGCAGCGGATGGCGGCCGTTGCGGCCGTTTTTTGTTCCGGAAAGGCCGGCGTCCAGGCTGACGTGGTGCGCGCCGCGGATATGCGATTGTGCATACGCGCGCGCACCGGCCGCAGCATCGACCAGATCGTGGCGGCAGTCAAAAACAATCCAGTCCGGATTGTCGAGCTGTGCGGCGAGGTCGGTGGCGCTGATGAGGGTGGTGAACATCAGGATTTAGGATCGAGGATTAAGGAATCAGAATTGAGGAGGCTGAACTGCAATATCGAATAACGCAAAAAAAACCGTGGGCCTGCTCAATTCTCAATCCTGCTCCTGCAGTTCGCGTCGCAGAAATTCGTGGAAGTGCAGCATGCCGTCTTCCATCGGCGACTGATACGGACCGACTTCGTTGATACCCTGTTTGTAGAGCGCGCGGCGGCCGTCGGTCATGCGCGTGCAGATTTCATCGTCCTCGATGGCGGTTTCCTTGTAGGCCGCTTGCTCGGCCTCGACAAACTCGCGCTCGAACAGCGCGATTTCTTCGGGATAATAAAATTCGATGACGTTGCTGCAGGCCTCAGGCCCGCGCGGCACGATGGTGCTGATCACCAGCACATGCGGGTACCACTCGACCATGATGTTGGGGTAGTAGGTGAGCCAGATCGCGCCGTGCGGTGGATTGCGGCCCTCGTTGAACCGCATCAGCACATCCTGCCAGCGCTGATAGACCGGCGTGCCACCATTCACGAGCCCGGGTTTGACGCCACAGGTCTGCACACTGTACCAGTCGCCGAATTCCCATTTCAGATCGTTGATGGCGACGAAATTACCGAGCCCCGGATGGAACGGCTCGACGTGGTAATCCTCAAGGTAGACCTCGATGAAGGTTTTCCAGTTGCAGGCGTATTCGTCAATCTGTACGCGGTCGAGCATGAAACCGGAAAAATCGAGGTCCTGTTTGACGCCCAGGTTGGCCAGATCACGCACGACATCACGTTTGCCGTTGAACAGCAGGCCGTTCCAGTTCTGCACCGGTGTGGAGCCCAGATCGAGGCAGGGATTGCCGGGGAAATGCGGCGCGCCGAGCAGTTTACCGTCGAGCCCGTAGGTCCAGCGGTGCAGCGGACAGACGATCGATTTGGTGGTGCCGCGATCCTTGAGAATGATCGCCTGGCGGTGGCGGCAGACGTTGCTGATCAATTGCACGCCCGGCTCGCTGTGCACCAGCGCCTTGCCGTTGTCGAACCGCGCCAGCACCTGATAATCGCCGCGGTGGGGTGTCATCAGTTCGTGGCCGACGTACCCGGGGCCGCGTTCGAACAACAGCTTCTGTTCAAGCGCGTAAATCTGCGGATCGAAATACCAGGGGATCGGGAGCTGCGGAGAAGTCTTGGTCAGCGCGAGTAAGGTCGCCAGGTCGGACATACGGCGTATTCTCTAGTCAGGAAGTGACGGGGCGGAACGACATCGACCGCGGTCGATGCTCTAAAACCATTTGTTTACAAGCCCTTAGACGAGGCTCTATTTTCCCCGCATTTTGCGAGGAGGGCAACAGCAATTTCAGGATATCGTTGTATCTTCCTGTTTATTTAGTATAAATACTTAAAGCGCGCGCACATTTGAAATGCCTGGTGCGCGCCCGGCCGCTACGGCAACTGGATTTCGGCCTGGCTACGGCAACGCGGGGCAGGCGCGCCTGCACAATGCACGGGCCGCATTGCGATGCCGGCCCGCTTGAATATCAACGACGATCGATACCGTCCGCGTGTTGGCGGTAGCGGCGCGCCACAAAATTCACTGGCGTTTTGCCATCACCACGAAACCGGCGTTTCTGGATGAGACGATGCGACGCACCGTATGCTGCACCGGTCGTGGCTGGTAGCGACTGCGCGAAAATGCGGTCGGCGTTTCGCCGGATTTCGCAGTCGCGCGTCCGCGCCCATGCACAAAGAATCTCGCGAGTGTTTCGTTGACCACAAGGCTCTGATTGCGCTATGTTCGCGGTTTATCCGCGGCCGTTTTTCCCGGCCACTCCCCGCTCATGCCCAAGACTGAAAAATCCGACAAGAGCCCGACGTACGAGAGCGCCCTGAACGAACTCGAGGGCATAGTCACGCGTATGGAGGACGGGCAATTGACGCTTGAGCAATCGCTGACCGCTTACAAGCGCGGGGCCGAGCTATTGAAGTTCTGCCAGGCACAGCTTGCGGATGCACAACAGCAGGTCAAGGTGCTTGAAGCCGGCGTGCTGAAAAACTTTGCCGCCGACGATGACGACGAACCCGCCTGATTTTCAGCGCTGGGCCGCGGATCAACAGGCCCGCATCGAGGCGCAGTTGTTGTCACTGCTGCCGGCGGCCGAAATCGCGCCGCAGCGTTTGCATGCGGCGATGCGCTACGCGGTGCTGGGCGGCGGCAAACGGGTGCGTCCGCTGCTTGCGTTTGCCGCCGGCGAAATCAATGGTGCCGATGCGGGCCGTGTGGCCATCGCCGGTGCCGCAGTGGAATTGATCCACGCCTATTCTTTGGTGCACGACGATCTGCCGTGCATGGACGACGATGTGCTGCGTCGTGGCAAGCCGACCTGCCACGTTGAATACGACGAGGCCACTGCGTTGCTGGTCGGCGACGCTCTGCAGAGCCTGGCCTTTCAGCTGCTCGCTGAGTACCGTCTCGCCGACGACCCCGCCACGCAACTCGAAATGGTCAAGCTGCTGGCATCGGCATCGGGCTCGCGCGGCATGGCGGGCGGGCAGGCAATCGACCTTGCGGCCACTGGCAAAACGCTGACGCTGCCCGAACTCGAATTCATGCATATACACAAGACCGGCGCGATCATCCGCGCAGCGACGCTGCTCGGCGCGCATTGCGGCAGGGCGCTGGAGAAAAAAGAACTCGAGCGGCTTGATCACTTCGCGAAATGCATCGGCCTGGCGTTCCAGGTGGTCGACGATGTGCTCGATATCGAGGCCTCGACTGCCACACTTGGCAAGACTGCCGGCAAGGACGCGCAGCACAACAAGCCCACCTACGTCAGTCTGCTCGGGGTTGCCGAGTCCAAAAAGCTGGCCGGCGAACTGCGTGCTGACGCGCTGGCCTCACTGGACGTGTTCGGGGCGCGCGCCTTGCGGCTGCGCGAGCTTGCCGATTTCATCGTGTTGCGAAAGTTCTGATGTACGATTTGCTGAACACCATCAACGATCCGGCGGAACTGCGCAAACTGGACCGCCGCGATTTGCCGCAACTGGCGACGGAACTGCGCAATTTTCTGATCGACTCGGTCAGCAAGACCGGCGGCCATCTGTCGTCCAATCTCGGTACTGTCGAGCTGACGATTGCTCTGCATTACGTTTTCGACACGCCGCACGACCGCCTGGTGTGGGACGTCGGGCACCAGACCTACGGCCACAAAATACTCACCGGGCGGCGCGAAGGCATGAGCCGGCTGCGCATGTGGGAAGGCATTTCAGGATTTCCACGGCGTGAGGAAAGCATCTACGACACCTTCGGCACTGCGCACTCCTCGACCTCGATCAGCGCTGCGTTCGGCATGGCGGTGGCCTCCAGGCTCGCCGGCGTCAAACGCCGCGTGGTGGCGATCATCGGCGACGGTGCGATGACGGCCGGCATGTCGTTCGAGGCGTTGAACAACGCCGGTGACAACGACGCTGACATTCTGGTGATCCTCAACGACAACGAGATGTCGATTTCGCCGCCGGTGGGCGCGCTGAACAAATATCTCGCCAAGCTGATGACGGGGCAGTTCTATGCGGCGGCCAAGCGCGCCGGCACACGCGTGCTGGGGGATCTCGCCAAGCGCGCTGAAGAACACGTCAAAGGCATGGTCACGCCGAGTACCATGTTCGAGGAATTCGGCTTCAATTACATCGGCCCGATCGACGGCCACGATCTCGACGCGCTGGTGCCGACACTGAAGAACATCAGTGAGCTGAAAGGCCCGCAGTTTCTGCACGTGGTGACGCGCAAGGGCCAGGGCTACAAAATGGCCGAGGCCGATCCGGTGCTCTATCACGGCGTGTCGAAGTTCAAGCCCGACGACGGCATCGTCGGCGGCAAGTCGGGTGGCAAACCGACCTACACGCAGGTGTTCGGCGACTGGCTGTGCGACATGGCCGCACTCGACAAGCGGCTCGTCGGCATCACGCCGGCGATGCGCGAAGGTTCCGGGCTGGTGCGGTTTTCCGAACTTTATCCGGACCGCTACTTCGATGTCGGTATCGCCGAGCAGCACGCGCTGACGTTTGCTGCGGGGCTGGCCTGCGAGGGCAGCAAGCCGGTGGTGGCGATTTATTCGACCTTTCTGCAGCGCGCTTACGACCAGCTGATTCACGACGTGATGCTGCAGAACCTGCCGCTGGTGCTGGCGATCGACCGCGGCGGCCTGGTTGGTGCCGACGGCGCCACGCACAACGGCAGCTTCGATCTGACTTATCTGCGCTGCCTGCCCAACATGACGGTGATGGTGCCGTCGAACGAAAACGAATGCCGCCAGATGCTGTTCACGGCGTTTCAGATGAACACACCTGCCGCCGTGCGTTATCCGCGCGGCAGCGGCCCGGGTGTTGCACTGAAAAAGGACATGACCACGCTGCCGGTCGGCAAGGGCGAAATCCGCCGGCAGGGCAAGAAGATCGCGTTGTTGTCGAAGAAGGTAGCCATCCTCGCCTTCGGCAGCATGCTCGGCGTGTCGCTTGAAGTCGGCGAAGAACTCGATGCCACCGTTGCCAACATGCGCTTCGTCAAACCGCTCGACGACGATCTCGTCGCGCAGCTCGCCGGCAGCCATGATCTGCTGGTGACCGTCGAGGAAAACGTGGTTGAAGGCGGCGCCGGCAGCGCGGTGCTTGAATCGTTGCAGAAGCGCGGCATCAAGGCGTCGGTGTTGTTGCTCGGTTTGCCGGACCGTTTTGTCGACCATGGCGATCCGGCGCTGCAAATGGCGAATTGCGGGCTCGATCGCGCCGGTATCCTTACTGCAATCAGGGCCAAACTGGCGGCGTAGGCCGGTATATACTGGCCGCCCTGTTTTTCCTATTCACGGTGATGAGATGAGACGACGCGCAACAGATGCCCCGTCGCACGATGGCGATGTCGACGGCTATCTGAAGATCGACCAGTACAACCAGCGCACCGTCAAGAATATTGCCTGCCATTTTCACGGCATACTCACCGAACTTGGCGAAGACCCCGCGCGCGAAGGCCTCGCCAAGACGCCGGAACGTTACGCCAAGGCGATGCATTACCTGACGCATGGTTACGATCTCGACCCGGCCGCCATCCTGCGCTCGGCGATGTTCAAGGAAGAATACCGGAACATGGTGATCGTCAAGGACATCGAGGTCTATTCGATGTGCGAACACCATGTGCTGCCGTTTTTCGGCAAGGCGCACGTCGCCTATATTCCCAACGGGCAGATCGTCGGCCTCTCGAAGATCCCGCGCGTGGTCGATGCGTTCGCGCGCCGCCTGCAGGTGCAGGAACGGCTGACCACCGAAATTCTCAATTGCATCCAGGACACGCTGCAGCCGCTGGGCGTGGCGGTGGTGATCGAGGCGCAGCATATGTGTATGGTGATGCGCGGCATCCAGAAGCAGCATTCGATCGCCACCACCTCGGCCTTCACCGGCGGCTTCGAGCAGGAAAAAACGCGCGCCGAATTTGTCCGTCTGATCACGCGCGGCAGCGACTGATTTGAGCGAACACCTGTGATGACTGCAAAAAATCCCACCAGCGAATCCGTGATCGAACAACTGCTGCCGGAGGTGCGGCGCGGCGGCATGCTGATTCTCGTCGACGACGAAGACCGCGAAAACGAGGGTGATCTGTTCGTCGCCGCCGAGCATGCTACACCGGGGGCGATCAACTTCATGGCGGCGCATGCGCGCGGCCTCGTTTCGCTGGCGCTGACCGAAGGCCGCATGCGCGAGCTCGGCCTTGCACTGATCGCCGACGAGCAGGGCAACCAGACCAAATTCGGCACCGCATTCGCAACACCGATCGACGCCCGCGAGGGTGTGGGCTCGGGCATGTCGGCGCAGGACCGCGCGCGCACCATCGCGGTGGCGATTGCCGACGGCACGCGTCCCGGCGATTTGATCCGCCCCGGCCGTCTGCAGACGCTGCGCGCGGTGGACGGCGGTGTGCTGGCGCGGCGCGGCCATACCGAAGCTGCGGTCGATCTCGCGCGCATGGCCGGCCTGAAGCCCGCCGGTGTGATCTGCGAAATCATGACCGATGACGGCGCGATGGCGCGCACGGCCGATCTGGAAAGGTTCGCGGCGAAACACAATATCCCGCTCTTGCACATCGCGGATCTCGTCGCCTATCGCAAACACGAGCGCCAGATCCGCCGCAAATCCGAAACCGTGTTGCCGACGCGCGACAGCGGCAGCTGGCGCTTCATGGTCTACAGCGATGATCTGGAGACGACGCCCGTCGTCGCCATGGTCAAGGGCGAGATCAATGCCGACACACCTGTACTGACCCGCCTGCATTCGCAATGCCTGACCGGCGACGTTTTTGGTTCGGAGCGCTGCGATTGCGGCGAACAGCTCGAGGCGGCAATGGAGAAAATCGAGGCCGAGGGCCGCGGCGTGATCATTTACATGTTCGACGAGGGGCGTGGCATTGGATTGCTGAACAAGATCCGCGCCTACGCGCTGCAGGACCAGGGCAAGGACACTGTCGAGGCCAATCACGCCCTGGGTTTTGCCGCCGACATGCGCGATTTCAAAACCGGTGCGCACATTCTGTTTGATCTTGGCGCCCGCCGCGTGCGTCTGATGACGAATAATCCGGACAAGGTCAAAGCGCTGGAAGATTACGGTCTGACGGTCAGCGAGCGGGTGGCGATTGATATCGCACCGCGCGAAGCCAACCGCCGCTATCTGGACACCAAGCGCAGGAAATTCGGCCACCTGCTATCGCTGACCGGGCAGGATCGAGGATCGAAGATTGAGGATTTGGAGAAGAGCAAAAAGTAGCGGGGCAGGCCGGGGCAGCTTAATTCTCAATCCTAAAACCTTTTGGTCAGCACCATCTTCTCGCCGTCGCGCTTCATTTCCATCCGGTTGAGGAAGCTGTTGCCGAGCAGCACGACCGGCAGGCTGTCGCCGGCGTGTACCATGCCGTCAACGTTATTCAGAGTGATGCCGCCGACTTTGACTTCGTCGAGTTTGACGCGGTAGGTCGGCACGACGCCGTTGGCGGTCGACGAAAACGATTTTTGCCCGTTCAGGTAGTTGACGCCCAGCCGTTTGGCTTCGCTGCTGCTGAAAGAGATGAACGAGGCGCCGGTGTCGACCAGAAACTGCACGGAGACACCGTTGATCGAGCCTTCGGCGACGAAGTGACCGCCGCGGCCTGCGCTCAGCGTGACGCTTTGCATGCCGGCACCTGTCGACGCGCCGCCGTTCAGGCGCTCGTTCTGGCCAAGGGTCAGCGTCTGGCGCTTGCCGCCGAACTCAACCACCGCAGATTGTCCGCTGACGCCGACGAGTTTGATGCCCTCGGCGGTCGTTTCGCCGGCGGCGATCCAGCGCGGCTTGCCGCCATCGATGACGACCAGCGCCTTGTTGCCGACAATGCCGTTGATGTTGAGGTCGGCGGCGTTGGCGATCGCGCCGCACGTTAGCAAAAGAAATAACGCTGACGTATGATGAAACAGGTTGCCCAGGCGCTTTCTTATGATCATGGTTGATTCCGCATGAACCCCGTCGCGATTTTCCGGCATTTCCCGATTGAAGGTCCCGGCTATTTTGCCACGTTCCTCGATCGTCACGGCATACCGTGGCAGCTGGTAAGAATTGATGCCGGCGATGTGGTGCCGCCCTCGGTGCGCGCGTTCGGCGGCTTTGCCTTCATGGGCGGGCCGATGAGTGTGAACGACGATCTGCCGTGGATTGCGCCGGAGCTGGCGTTGATACGCGATGCGGTGGCTGCTGACATACCCGTGCTTGGCCATTGTCTCGGCGGACAGCTGATGGCAAAGGCGCTGGGCGGCACCGTATCGCGTAATCCGGTCAAGGAAATCGGTTGGGCCGACGTGATGGTCGCCGATGGCGTCGAGGCGCAGCGCTGGTTCGGCCACGCCGCCCCCGTGTTTCGCTCTTTTCACTGGCATGGCGAGACCTTCACCATTCCGCCGGGGGCGCAACGCCTGTTATCGAGCGCGTTTTGCGTTAATCAGGCATTCGCGCTGGGGAACAGTCTTGGCATGCAATGCCACATCGAAATGACGCCGGAGATGATCGCGAGCTGGTGCAAAGGCGGCGCGCGCGAGATCGCGCGATCAAGCGACAGCCCGGGCGTGCAGCAGGCGGTGGAGATTAAGGCCGATCTGGAAGCGCGGCTGAAGGGGTTGCACACCGTTGCCGACGGTGTTTATGCGAGGTGGATTGAGGGGTTAAAGCGCTGACGGAAATTGAAATTCCGTGTTTCAACTTCGCCGGGGGCAGCCCGGCGGCTGGTTGCTTTTCTTGCTTCGCCAAGAAAAGTAACCAAAAGAAAAGCGCCCCGACACGGTATCGCGAAGCGCCGGTGCGGGAGGGGCGCTGCAGCTGTGTCCACCGTCTTTAGTCGGTGCGCTTTGCCGCTGTTCCCGCAAACGGGCCTTCGGCTAACGAGTCACAGTTGCTCCCCCGGTTCGCCGGTCCTGCGGACTTCCCTGCGCTGCTCGGCGGCTCTCAGGGGGAAGCAGATCGCCGCTGCTGCGGACCATTAGTCGCGAAAATTTTTAAACTGCAGCGGCACTTCTGTCACCTGGCGCTTCATCAGTGTGATGACTTCCTGCAGAATGTCCTTCTTCGCGCCGGATACGCGCACAGTGTCGCCCTGGATGCTGCCCTGCGCTTTCAGTTTATTGTCTTTGATTATCCTGACGATTTTTTTGGCCAGTTCCTGCTCGATGCCGTTGCGCACCTTGAGCGGCTGCTTGACGGTATCGCCGGCGGATTTTTCGACGGTGCCCGGGTCGAGCGAACGGACATCAACGGCGCGCTTGGCGAGTTTGCCGGTGAGCACGTCCTTGACCTGGGCGAGCTTGAAATTGTCGTCGGCGAAAACCATGAGGACGGTGTCCTCACCCTGTTCCTGGATTTCGACGCGTGCGTCAGAGCCCTTGAAGTCGAAGCGGTTGGTGACTTCCTTGTTGCACTGCTCGACCGCGTTCTTGATCTCGACCTTGTTGACTTCGGAAACGATATCGAACGATGGCATGGCGTGAGTCTCCCGTTGGTTACCGTTTTGGAGAGTCTGAATAAGGGGGCTCGCCCCCTTAGGTATCCCCGGATGTCAGAGGAAACCCCAATTAGGTGAATTACCTATTTGGAGCTTCCCTTTTTTAATTTCACTGTTTGCACGATGGCCGGCAGTGCCGTCGAGTCATCAAACTCGGCGGCGGCTTCAACCGCGCGCAATGCGATCTGCGCGGCCGACAGTTTTGGATTGTCATAGCTGGCGTACATCGCGCCGAGCGCGAGATCGGTGCCGCTGCCGATGGCGTAGAACTTGATGTACTCCTGCACCGTGCGATGGGCGCCGACGCCGAAAATACCTGAAGGATTGGCCATCAGCACGTCGAATCGGCTCGATTCGATGGTGTCGTCCTTGTCGCCGCCGGTGACCAGAAAGTATTCTTCCTTTAACACGGTGTGCAGGGTCTGCCAGGTCTTGAAAATATTCAGCGTCGTGTCGAAGCGCGGTTTGACCTTCGGCCGCGCGAAGTAGTCGCGCATGATGATCTTGAAGGTCGCGCCGCCAGCCGCGCCGATCCAGGTGTCACCTGCGCGCACGATCTTGTCGTTGTTGGCGATGTACTTCGCCGATTCCTTGCCGGTGCCCCATTTGGTCAGCGTGTCGCCGGCGATGGCGGCAATGCCGTTTTTGCGGACGACGACGATGGTGGTCATGCGTGTTCCGACCTAACCGAAATGACAGACGTAATCGAGGGTTTCGAGTGCCTCGATGTCAAACGAACTGTTGGCGCCGACCTTGAAGCTCTCGCCGGCGCGATAGACGCGCGGTTCGGCACCCGCCAGGGTGACGCGGCAACTGCCGGCGATGATCTCCATCAGTTCCGGCTCGCCGGTCTTGAAGGTGAGTTTGCTCGGGAAGATGACACCCACCGATTTGCGTTCACCACTCGGGAAATGCACGGTGTGACTGACGCATTTGCCGTCGAAATAAACGTTGGATTTTTTGACGACACTGACATTGTTGAATTTCGGCATGACTGGTTCCCGTTCGCTGTTGCGTGGATTACCTGCGTTTGCGCTTCAGATTGGCGGCGATGCGCATGCGCAGCGCATTGAGCTTGATGAAGCCGGCGGCGTCCATCTGGTTGTAGGCGCCGGCATCGTCCTCGAACGTGGCGATGCGCGGATCGAACAGCGAATCGCGGTCCGAGTCGCGGCCGACGACGATGACGTTACCCTTGTAGAGTTTGATGCGCACATAACCGTTGACGTTGGCCTGCGAGGCGTCAATCATGGTTTGCAGCATGGTGCGCTCGGGGCTCCACCAGTAGCCGTTGTAAATCAGCGAGGCGTAACGCGGCATCAGATCGTCTTTCAGATGCGCGACTTCGCGGTCGAGCGTGATTGATTCTATCGCGCGGTGCGCGCGCATCATGATGGTGCCGCCCGGCGTTTCGTAACAGCCGCGCGACTTCATGCCGACGTAGCGGTTCTCAACGAGGTCGAGGCGGCCGATGCCGTGTTTGCCGCCGAGCTGATTGAGTTTCTCCAGCACTTTCGCCGGCGTGAGTTTTTTGCCATTGAGGCCGACGATGTCGCCCTTGCGGTATTCGATATCGAGGTACTCGGCGCGGTTTGGCGCTTTTTCCGGCGATACCGTCCAGCGCCACATCGACTCTTCCGGTTCGCGCGAAGGGTCCTCCAGCATGCGGCCTTCGTACGAGATGTGCAGCAGGTTGGCGTCCATCGAGTACGGCGAGCCGGTTTTCTTTTTCATCTCGACCGGGATGCCGTGTTTCTCGGCGTATTTGAGCAGCGTCTCGCGCGAGGTCAGATCCCATTCGCGCCACGGTGCAATCACGCGGATACCCGGTTCGAGCGCGTAGTAGCCGAGTTCGAAACGCACCTGGTCGTTGCCCTTGCCGGTGGCGCCGTGGCTCACCGCGTCCGCACCGGTCTTGCGCGCGATCTCGATCTGGCGTTTGGCGATCAGCGGCCGTGCGATCGAGGTGCCGAGCAGGTACTCGCCTTCGTAAATCGCGTTGGCGCGGAACATCGGAAAGACGAAGTCGCGCACGAATTCCTCACGCAGATCGTCGATGAAGATTTCCTTCACGCCCATCTTTTTCGCCTTGGCGCGCGCCGGCGATACTTCCTCGCCCTGACCGATGTCGGCGGTGAAGGTGACGATTTCACATTGGTAGGTGTCCTGCAGCCATTTCAGAATGACCGAGGTGTCTAGCCCGCCCGAATAGGCGAGTACTACTTTATTGATGTCGGACATGCGGGTTTCCGGAGGAAATATGTGAGAAGCGTGGAAAAAGAGAAAGGCGGGATTTTAAGCGTCTGCCGCGCCCAGAGCCAGCATATTCGCCGGCGGAATCGCCGTGGCGTCCCCCGCTGCGGGGGATTATTTGACCGAGATGCCCAGAGTGGCGAATTTCTCGAATTCGCCGTCGGCCGGCGTGCGGAATTCGGCCTGCGACGAGGGATCGCTGCGGTAGTGGCCGATGATCAGCGGCAGGCGCAGCAGTTTGCGGCGGGAGCTTTCCAGCAGCTTCCACCAGACGGCGTCGCCAATCACGCGGATCAACGAGCCATCAGCGAAGCGGTAGGGGTAACGGGGCATGCCGACATGTGCCGACATCCGCCACAGCGTGGCCGGCCCGTAGGCCCCGCGCAGACCGTCGCCGCTGCCGAAGCGCGCACGCACGCCGGCCACCGGCGGCCAGTCCGGCGGGCAGGGCTCCTCTTCAATGCCGTAGACGAAGCGCACCGCGTCGGTGTCCTCGGCGCTGAAACAGATGCGCCAGTCGCCGGCGGCGAGCACCGCCTCGTCATCGTCTTCAAGCGCGTTTTGCAGCATCTCGACACCGTTGGGCGCGAGCCGGTCGTCCAGATTGAGATTCATTACGAAGGGCGTCTGCACCAGCGACAAGGCGACGTTCCATGCCTGATAAATGGTCAGCGGCGAGGCCACGCTGATTTTCGTGCCGGCAAGCCAGCCGGGGCAGGCATCGCCTTCGTCAAAGACGTAGATCACCTCGCAGCGCACGCTCTGCTGCTGCAGATTGGCCATATGTCCGCGCAGCAGGGCTTCCTTGTCCTTCTGCCGGCACCAGACGGCGCATATGACGGTGACTTGTGCATCCATTGCGGGTTTGATCCTGCGTTTTCAAAGTGCGCCGCAGAGCGGTCGGGCGCAGAAGCGAATCCTAGCGTGTTTTCAGCGCCGACGGCGTTTGTGCCGTTGGCCGACGATGGAAAAACGGTGTCAGATCGGTCAAACTACGCCTGTTCCGCGGCACCCTGACCCGGGGTCTGCCGCATTCACCAACAAACATCCGGCGGTTGCGTCGTTGTACTCAAACGGCGCAACGTGATCGCACGGACGGACATGGCGAGGAGAATCATGCGTTTAATCAAATTGAGCGGGCTGGCGGCATTGCTGATTGCGCCGACGACGATGGCGCAGGCGGCGGAAGTGCAGGGCGATTATCCGATCAAGCCGATCCGCGTCGTCGTGCCCTACGCAGCCGGCGGGCCCATGGACTACATCGGCCGTACGCTCGGCCGCAAGATGCAGCACATCACCACGCTGGTGATCGACAACCGCCCGGGTGACGGCGGTGCGCTTGGCGCCGATCTGGTGGCCAAGGCGGCACCCGACGGCTACACGATGCTGCACACTTCGTCGAGTCATGCCAGCCTGCCGGTCATCAAGAAAAGTCTGCCTTATGATTCGATCAAGGACTTCACGCCGATCACGCTGATCGTCAACAGCGCCGGCTTTCTGCTGGTGGCACACAACGGCATAGCGGCAAAGACGGTGCCCGAATTCATCGCTCTTGCGAAGTCGCAGCCTGGCAAGATCACTTACGGCTCGGGTGGCGTTGGCAACGTCATGCATTTTGCCGCCGAGTTGTTCAACGACAAGGCGGGCACCCAGCTCATGCATATCCCGTACAAGGGCGTCGGTCAGGCGATCGTCGACCTCGCCGGCGGGCGTGTCGATGTCTGCTTCGGCCCTGCTACCGCGCTGTTGCCGCTGATCAAGGCAGGCCGTCTAAAGGCGCTTGGCATTACCGCGCCGGCGCGTTGGAGCGGCCTGCCCGATGTGCCGACTGTCGACGAAGCCGGCGTCAAGGGCTACTTCTACGTGCCGTGGTACGGAATATGGTTCCCTGCGCGCACGCCGGCCACCTACGTCACGCGCATGCGTAATGAAGTCGTCAACGCGCTGCAGGACCCGGAGATCCGCGCCGGGATGGCGGAGCAGGGCTTCGTGCCGGCCGGGTCGACGCCGGCGGAGTTCGCCAGGATCATCAGCGAAGAAATTCAGACCAACCGTCGTCTTGCCGCCAAGATCGGTTTGCAGCCGGAATAAACCTCCGCCCGCGCGGAAAAATTTAATCATTGAATTGAGAAGTTGATGTCACAGCCACTCGAAGGAATCAGGGTTCTCGAACTCGGCAATTTCATTGCCGGCCCGTTTTGCGGCATGTTGCTCGGCGACATGGGCGCTGATGTGATCAAGATCGAACGCCCGGCACGCGGCGACCAGACGCGCGCGATGCCGCCGCTGGTCAACGGCGAGAGCGCGAGTTTCGCCGCGCTTAATCGCAACAAGCGCAGTCTCGTGCTCGACCTCAAGCAGCAGTCGGCGCGCGACGTCGTGCTCGAACTGGTGAAGAAGAGCGACGTGTTTCTCGAAAACAACCGGCCGGGCGCGCTCGAAGGCATCGGCCTTGGCCCGGAACAGGTGCGCGCAGTCAATCCGGATATCGTCTATACCTCGGCCTCGGGTTTCGGCCAGACTGGGCCCTACCGGCGCCGCGCCGGCGTTAACCTTATTGTCGAGGCCTTCTCGGGGGCGCTGTCGGTGACGGGCCTGCCGACCGACATGCCGATGCGCACCGGCATCCAGGCCGCCGATATTTTCGGTGCGATGTTTTCGACTTATGCAACGTTGTGCGGATTGATCGGCAAGTTGCGCGGCAAGGGCGGGCGGACTGCCGACGTGTCGCTGGTCGAGGCGTCGATTTCGGCAGCGGCGTGGGAAACCGCGTTTTATCTGGCCACTGGCGAAGTGCCGGTGCGCTGCGGCCATCAGCACCGTTTGAACACGCCTTATCAATTATTCGAGACCAGCGACGGTCACTATCTGGCGATCGGCACACCAAACGACGACCTGTTCCGTCGCTTCATGACATCCGTCGATCTTGAGGCGGCGATTGCCGATCCGCGATTCGCCACCTATGTGCTGCGCAAGCAGAACGAGGCCCCGTTGCTTGAAATCGTTACGCCGGCGGTGCGCAAAAAAGCTGCGGCCGCCCTCGAGGCGCTGCTGATGGAAGCCGGCGTGCCGTGTTCGCGCGTTAACAACATGCAGGAAGTGTTCGACAATCCGCATATCCAGGCGCGCAAGGTGATCGAAGAAGTGGATCATCCGAAAATGGGCAAGACCAGAAACGTGCGCAACCCCGTGTTGTTCGACGAGGGCAGTCCGTCGATCCGCCGGCCGGCACCGCTGCTGGCCGAGCATTCGGCGGAGATTCTGCGTGAACTTGGTTACGACGACGCGCGTATCGCCGCGATGGCCGCCGCGGGCGCCGTCATGCTGGCCAAAGCATAGTCGACGAGGGGGCGTGCCCCCTTGTTGATTCCCACCGAAGACCAGACCCATCAATCTACTTAACCGGAGAATTTACCATGCGTTTGTGGCGTAGCCTTTTGTTCGTGCCAGCCAATCAGAAGCGGATGCTCGACAAACTCGCCTCGCTGCCTGCCGACGGTTTTATTTTCGACCTCGAAGACACGGTGCCGCCGCCCGAGAAGGCCAACGCGCGCGCGATGACGAAAGAAGCCATTGCGAAGACTTCGGGCAATAAAAGCTGGGTGCGCGTCAATGCAGTGCCCAGTGGTTTTTTGCATGAGGATTTCGAGGCGTTTGTCGGCACGCCGGGCCTCGCCGGTTTTGTCGTGCCCAAGCAGGACAGCGTCGGCGATGTTGCCGCGGTTGATCGCATGATCGCGAGTATCGAGACGCGCAAGGGGCTGGAGATCGGCGGCACACCCATCATCGTCATGATCGAGAGCGCTGCGGGCGTGTTGTCGGCGCGCGAAATCATCGGCGGTGCGACGCGTATCGAATCGGTGGTGTATGCCGGTGGCGAGGACGGCGACATGAACGTGTCGCTGGGCGCGACGTGGTCGAGCGAAGGGCCGGAAATGATGTTCGTGCGGCAGATGACCTTCGTTGCAGCACGCGCCAACAACATCCAGTACCCGCTCGACGGCGTGTTTTCGAACGTGCGGGATCCGGATGGCTTCAAACGCGACACGCAATTGTCGAAACGCCTCGGTTTCCGCGGCCGCACGGTGATTCATCCGACGCAGATCGAAGTGGCCAACGAAATCTATTCGCCGACCTCGGCGGAGGTCGATTACGCCCACCGCGTGATTGCGGCTTTTAACGAGGCCCTGAGCCGCGGTATCGGCAGTACCACGGTCGACGGCAAACTGGTGGATGTGGCGATGGCGAAGACGGCGCAGAACATTCTCGATCTCGTCGCCAAGATCAAGTCGCAGAACGGCTAGTTCTGTAACGCGGTTTGCCTGAGCGGCGCCAGTGCGGCGGCGCGTGCCACATCGCCGGCGCGCGCCGCCAGGCGCGCGTTTGCGCCCGCTGCACGCAGCGCCGGCAGGGCCTGTGCGAGTGCGGCCAGCATTTCCGTCGTCAGACGGTCGAGTTGCGGACGGATGTCGCGCTGCAGATCCGCTACGTTGTTGAACGGCGGTTGTTTTGATGCGCGCCATTGCGCAAGCCGTTCGTTTTGCACGATCTTTGATGCCTCGATCTGCGCGCGGAAAAATTCTTGGGCGAATGCCGGCTCGAGACCGAAATTGGCGGCCTGCGTGCCGATCGTCTCGATGATTTCACGTTCGCGTGCGGGATCTTCGATGGGCGCACCGGAATTCCATTTGTTGCGCGCGACCGCTTCGCCGATCGCCAGGCGCTGGTCGATCAGGTCGAGCAGGCGGGCAAGCGGATCGGGTGTCGCAGCCGGTGTCGCGCAACCGCTAAGCAATGCGATGACCAGCGAGCCGAGGGCAAAAGCCGCGCATGTCGCCTCACGCCTCACCTCTCACACCTCACGCAACTAGACGATGGTGCGGCCAAGCAGCAGAAATTCGATCAGCGCTTTTTGCACGTGCAGGCGGTTTTCGGCTTCGTCCCACACCACGCTTTGCGGGCCGTCGATCACCTCGGCCGAAACTTCCTCGCCGCGGTGCGCAGGCAGGCAGTGCATGAACAGGGCGTCGGGTTTGGCCAGCCGCATCATGTCGCCATCGACCTGCCAGTCCTCGAAGTCGCGCTTGCGTTCTTCGTTCTCGGCCTCGAATCCCATGCTGGTCCAGACGTCGGTGGTGACGAGGTCGGCGTCACGCGCCGCATCATGCGGGTCGGCAAATGACTCGAAATGACTGGTGTCGATGCCGCTGATCTGCTCCGCCTTGAGTTCATAGCCGGGGGGCGTCGAGACATGCACCTTGAAGCCGAATATCGAGGCGGCCTGCAGCCACGTGATGCAGACGTTGTTCGAGTCGCCGATCCAAGCCACTGTTTTGCCGCGGATCGATTTACGGTGTTCGATGTAGGTGAAGATGTCCGCCATGATCTGGCAGGGATGGTATTCGTTGGTCAGGCCGTTGATCACCGGCACGCGTGAATTCGATGCAAAGCGCTCGATGATGGACTGCTCGAAGGTGCGGATCATGATGACATCGACCATGCGTGAAATCACGCGTGCAACGTCTTCGAGCGGCTCGCCGCGGCCCATCTGGGTGTCGCGCGTCATCAGCGTGATGACCGAGCCACCGAGCTGGTTCATGCCGGCCTCAAAGGAAACGCGGGTGCGCGTCGAGTGTTTTTCGAACACCATCGCCAGCGTGCGGTCGACCAGCGGCTGGTAGGGTTCGTAGCGCTTGAACTTATCTTTGATCCAGAGCGTGCGGGCGAACAGGTACTCGTATTCGTCGAGCGAAAAGTCCCTGAATTGCAGATAGTGGCGGAGTTCCATCGCGGCAATATCCCGTGTGCGTTCGGAACCGTTCAGGCGGTTTTGACGGCGACCGGCGCGACGCTGTTTTTGGCGAGGAACCCGGCGATCAGGGCACCGAGCTGCGTGACCAGCTGCGCTGCCTCGGCGCGCTGCATGGTCAGCGGCGGCAGCAGGCGCACCACGTTGTCGGCGGTGACGTTGATCAGCAGACCTTCGGCCAGCGCGTCCTTGACGAGCTGGTTGCATTCCATCTCGAGTTCGATGCCGATCATCAAACCTTTATTGCGGATTTCGCGCACGCCGTGGCTGCCGGCGAGCGCGCTGCGCAGCCCGGCATGAATGAATTCGCCGATGGCGACCGCGTTGGCCATCAGTTTGTCGTCCTCGATAATGGCCAGTGTTTCGAGCGCAGCGGCGCAGGCCAGCGGATTGCCGCCGAAGGTCGAGCCGTGATTGCCGGGTTTGAACACGCCGGTAGCCGGGCCGGCGGCGATGCAGGCGCCGATCGGCACGCCCGACGCGAGGCCTTTCGCCAGCGTCATCACGTCGGGTTTCACGCCCGAATGCTGGAAGGCAAACCATTTGCCGGTGCGGCCGATGCCGCTTTGCACTTCGTCGAGCATCAGCAGCCAGCCGTTGGCGTCGCAGATTTCGCGCAGGCCGTGCAGATAGCCATCATGGCAGATGTTGATGCCGCCCTCGCCCTGGATCAGTTCGACTAGCATGGCGACGACGTTATGGTTGTTCTCCGCCACTTTTTTGACCGCGGCGAGATCGTCAAACGGCACGCGCACGAATCCCGGCACCAGCGGTTCAAAGCCGGCCTGCACCTTGCGGCTGCCGGTGGCCGACAGCGTGGCGATGGTGCGGCCGTGGAACGCCTTTTCCAGCACGATGATGGCCGGCGCGTCGATGCCCTTGCCGTGGCCGTAGAGCCGCGCGAGCTTGATGGCGGCTTCGTTGGCCTCGCAGCCTGAATTGCAGAAGAACACTTCGTCCATGCCGGAGACGGCGGCGAGACGGTCGCCGAGCAGTTCCTGCTTCTCGATTTCGTAGAGGTTGGAGGTGTGCACGAGGCGCGCCGCCTGTTCGCTGATCGCCTTCACCAGCCGCGGATGGCTGTGGCCGACGCCGCACACGGCGATGCCGGCGAGTGCGTCGAGGTAGCGTTTGCCCTGCTTGTCCCACAGCCAGCAGCCTTCGCCGCGCTCGAACGTGACGGGCAGCCGCTTGTATGTGTGCATGACGTGCGACATTGCGATTCAACCCCCAAAAGCAATACGGCGGCTGTCGCCGCCGTGAAACTGAATTGTCCTGCCGTGCTGCCGGTTACCCGATGCTGAATGAATAGTGTGTGCCAAACCGCCGCCGCCGTGCAAGTGAAATTTTGATGGCATGCGACGCTGGTAAACTACGCGCCATGTTCACCGATGCGCTCGAAATCGTCATTGTCGGCACCACCATCGAAGGCCGGCAGTTCCGGCCCAGCGACTGGGCGGAGCGGCTGTGCGGCATGATGTCGGTGTTCGGCGAGGACCGGCATCTGAGCTATTCGCCCTATCTCAAACCGGTGGTTTCGTCCGGCGTGCGGTGTGTCGTGGTCGATCGTGAACTCGAACAGATCGATCCGCCCGCGTATTCGTTCCTGCTCGGCTTTGCGCGCGACAATGAACTGATGCTGCGACCGGGTCGGCGCAAAATCCGCCCGGAAGACACGGCGCCGTCAGAAGGCGCCGCGGAGACTACGCCATCGCCTTGACTGCGGCCGAGAGGCGGCTCTTGTGGCGCGACGCCTTGTTCTTGTGCACGATCCGCTTGTCGGCGATGGTGTCGATTACCTTGCCGGCATCGCGCAACACGCCGCGGGCGGCGACTTTGTCACCGACCTTGATTGCGGCCTGGACGCGTTTGATCGCGCTGCGCAGTTTCGAGCGCAGACTTGCGTTATGCGCGCGCCGAACTTCGCTTTGACGTGCTGCTTTTTTCGCTGATGCTATATTCGCCATGATTATTACCCCTTTGCTTCCTGCGACTGCTGACCGCCCACGGTTTACAGGGACGGAGAAAAAGGGCGCTATGATACGGGCGTTCCCCTCATTTAGCAAGCAGAATCACCGGTTTAGCACGCCCCTTCCAATCAGGGCATAACGCCATGAATTTGTTGAAAGCGCTCGCCACAGTGAGCAGCATGACGCTGGTTTCGCGCATCCTCGGCTTTGTCCGCGATACGGTGATTGCGCGCGCCTTCGGCGCCGGGGTGGCCACTGACGCCTTTTTTGTCGCTTTCAAGATTCCCAACCTGCTGCGGCGCCTGTTTGCCGAGGGCGCGTTTGCGCAGGCCTTCGTGCCCATCCTCGCCGAATACAAGAACCGGCGCGGCGATGCCGACACGCGGATTCTTGTCGACCATGTCTCGGCGCTGCTGGCCATGGCACTGTTCGTGGTGACTGTCCTTGGCGTGCTGGCTGCGCCCTTTATCGTGCAATTGAGCGCGCCGGGTTTTGCCGCAGACGCTAAGAAGTTCGAGCTGACGACGGTGCTGCTGCGCATTACCTTTCCCTATATATTCTTTATTTCTCTGGTGTCGCTGGCGGGCGGCATACTCAATACCTACAGCAAATTCACGGTGCCGGCGCTGACGCCGGCGCTGCTCAACATTTCGTTTATCGTGTTTGCGCTATGGCTGGCGCCGTATTTCGATCCGCCGGTGAAAGCGCTGGCTTGGGGCGTGCTCTGCGGCGGCATATTGCAGCTCGCTTTCCAGGTGCCGCATTTGTGGCGGCTCGGGCTCCTGCCGCGCTTCAAACTCGATTTTGGCGACGAGGGCGTGTGGCGCGTCGTCCGCCAGATGGGCCCGGCAGTGTTCGGCGTTTCGATCAGCCAGATCAGTCTGCTCATCAATATCATCTTCGCGTCATTTCTCGTCACCGGCAGCGTGTCCTGGCTCTACTACGCCGATCGACTGATGGAATTTCCGACCGGCCTGCTGGGGGTGGCACTCGGCACCATCCTGCTGCCGAGTCTCGCTAAACATTATGCCGACCAGTCGCCCGATGAATATTCCAGGTTGCTTGACTGGGGTCTGCGCCTTACGTTGATGCTGGCGCTGCCGGCGGCGGTCGCGCTGGCGATCCTCGCCGTGCCGCTGATCGCCATGCTGTTCCACTACGGTGAATTTTCCGGCAACGATGTATTGATGACGCGCAATGCGCTGGTCGCTTACAGCGTCGGCCTGCTCGGTCTCATCTTCGTCAAGGTGCTGGCGCCGGGTTTTTACGCGCGGCAGAACATACGGACGCCGGTGAAGATCGCGCTGGTCTCATTGGCCGCGACACAGGGGATGAATTTCATTTTCATGATCCCGCTGCAACATGCGGGGTTGGCGCTGGCGATCGGACTCGGCGCCTGTCTCAATGCCGGTCTTTTGTACAGGCAATTGCGGCTGCACGGTATTTACACGCCACAGCCGGGGTGGATTACTTTCACTTTCAAAATAAGTATAGCCATTGCAGCGATGGGGATATGTCTCTGGTTCGCTGCCGGCAGCGCTGATGACTGGCTGGCGGCGAAAGCGATGACGCGTGTTTTCCGGCTGTCTGGTGTCGTTGCGCTTGGTGGCGCGGCATATTTTGCTACGCTGTGGCTGATGGGATTTCGTCTGCGTGATTTCACGCGCCGCGCCGCTTGAGCCGCCGGTCTTTGACGGGTATCCTGTCGCCTCTCATGAACTCATCCACCCGTTCCGCACGCCGTTCTTGCGCGTGCCGCCCTCACAAGCCGCCTTCCCGCTGACGGCAACGTCGCGTCGTGCACGCGGCCGCACCCAGAGCCCTGACGCAATGTAACGCGTGGTGCGCTGTCACGATGTTTTCCGCACGCACGGGTTTTATTGCGCCAGGAGCTTCCAATGATCCGGAACATTTTTTGAGAGGTGGGTTGTCATGAACAGACGGAATTTCATCAAGGCTGGCGGGTTGCTGCCTGCGGCGGCAGCGGTTTCTGTATTGCCCCAATTCGTATCCGACGCCTTTGCTGTGACCGATCGTTGGCGCGTGTTCGAGGTGACGACCAAGGTTGGCGTCCTCAAACCGGCCGGTACTTCGCGTGTCTGGTTGCCTTTGCCGCTGGCCGGCGACAGCGATTTTCAGAAAAATCTCGGCAGCACCTGGACGGTCGAGGGTGGCACTGCAACGGTGGTCAACGACGGAAAATATGGCGCGGAAATGCTGTATTTCGAAACGTCCGAAACGGCAAAGGTTCCGGCCGTGCGTTTGACCAGCCGGTTTGCGACGCGTGATCGCGCGGTCGATCTCGGCAAGCCGGGCACCCCGGGCAAGGCCGATCGCGCCGAGATCCAGAAATATCTGGCTCCCACGGAACTGATTCCCACCGATGGCATCGTGCGCGACACCGCGCGGGAAATTATCAAAAACGTGCGCGGCGGCGACATCGACAAGGCGCGTGTCATTTACGAATGGATTGTAGAAAATACCTATCGCGATCCGAAGACTCGTGGTTGTGGCGTCGGCGATATCAAATATCTGCTTGAATCGAAAAATCTCGGCGGCAAGTGCGCGGATCTGAATGCCTTGTTTGTCGGTCTTTCACGTTCAATCGGCATTCCGGCACGTGACCTCTATGGCGTGCGCGTGGCGAAATCGGCATTTGGTTACCGCAGCCTTGGTGTCGGCACCGACATCGTGACGCGCGCCCAGCACTGCCGTGCCGAGTTTTATTCCGCGAGCCACGGCTGGGTACCGGTTGATCCGGCCGATGTGCGCAAAGTCATTCTCGAAGAGAAGCCGGACGTGCAATTGCCGATAGACGACCCGCAGGTCAAGGCGGCACGCGTCAAATTGTTCGGTGCATGGGAGATGAACTGGCTGGCCTTCAATACTGCGCACGACGTCACGTTGCCGAAATCGGCCAATGGCAAGATTCCATTTTTCATGTATCCGCAGGCGGAAACGGCATCGGGGCGCTTTGACAGTCTTGATCCGGACAACTTCCGTTATGAGATGACCGCGCAGGAACTGACGCCGCTATAACGTTGTTTTAGCGGGGGCGGCGCCGATTCGCGTGCCGCTCCCGGATTTTCCCCATGATATTTTGTCGGGCCTACCAATGATTAAAGCGCGATGGATGACGTTGGCCATCTTGCTCTTCATCGGCGGCGGTTCCGCTTCCGCGCAGTCGTTGAAGCCTTGGGGCGGCAAAGCGACCCCGGCGCTGGAACTTGGCGATCTGGATGGCCGGAAAACGAGTCTGACTGATTTTCGCAGCAAGGTCGTGCTGGTGAATTTCTGGGCGACGTGGTGTGAACCTTGTCGCGATGAAATGCCTTCGATGCAACGCCTCAGGCAGCGGTTTGACGGCAAACAGTTTGCGGTTATCGCGGTCAATGTCGGCGAATCCGAGGCGCGGATCGGCGAGTTTCTGCAAAAGCTGCCACTCGATTTTGTGATCCTGCGTGATCACAGCAGCGCTGCGATGAAAGCGTGGGGCGTGCGCGGCTTGCCGGCGAGTTTTATCGTCGGTCGTGACGGCCGCGTGCGCTTCAGTCGCATTGGCGAATTGAACTGGGACGACGACAAACTGGCTGCCACAGTAGAGCGGTTGCTGCGCTGAGTCTGGGCGCGTGCCGCACTACATGTCGTAATCGAGTTTCGGTTTGCCGTGCACCGCGTCGTCCACGACCTTGCGGCTCAGCTGCGGCGCGAACATCTCGATGAAATCGTAAATGTAGCCGCGCAGATAGGCTTTGCGCGGGATGCCGATGCGTGTGGTGCTTGATTCGAACAGATGGCTGGCATCCATCGCGCGCAGGTTTTTGTCCTGTTCGGGATCGAAGGCCATTTTCGCGAGGATGCCGATGCCGAGGCCGAGTGCGACATAGGTCTTGATGACGTCGGAGTCGATGGCGGTCAGCACGACGTTAGGTGTGAGGCCCTTGGCTTCGAACGCGTGGTTGACCTGTGAGCGGCCGGTAAACGCAAAATCGTAGGTGATGATCGGGTAGCGCGCGATCTCTTCGATGGTCAGGTTTTTTTTCCGCAGTATCGGGTGGTCGGGCGGTGCGATGATGCAGCGGTTCCAGCCATAGCAGGGCAGCATCACCAGTTCTTCGAAATTGGCAATCGCTTCCGTGGCAATGCAGATGTCGGCCTGTCCGCTGATGGCGAACTGGCAGGTCTGCACCGGGTTGCCCTGCATCAGACCGAGTTTGACCTTCGGGTAACGCTGGCTGAAGCGGCGGATGACATCGGGCAGCGCATAACGCGCCTGCGTATGGGTCGTCGCAATGGTGAGGGTGCCGGCATCCTGGGTTGAATAGTCCTGTGCCGCCTGCTTCAGATTTTCCGCTTCATGCAGGATGCGCTGGGCGATTTCGAGAATGGCGGTGCCGGGCGGTGTGACTGCGACTACCCGTTTGCCGTTGCGCACGAAAATTTCAACGCCGAGTTCATCCTCGAGCAGGCGGATCTGTTTGCTGATGCCCGGTTGCGAGGTATGCAGCTTTTCCGCGGCCGCCGACAGGTTCAGACCCTGCTTGCTGACCTCAACGAGGTAACGTAATTGCTGAATTTTCATGATGTTACACGCAAATAATCATGGGTTATTAGATTCTAACATAACAGTCTTTCCCGCTATAACAAGGCATTGATACCATGCGGGTCGCTCTAAAAACAAGCCCATAAAAACATGTACATCTACGACGAAATTGATCAACGCATCGTTGACGACCGGGTTGCACAGTTTCGCGACCAGACGCGCCGTTTTCTGGACGGCAGCCTGTTGGAAGACGACTTCCGTCCGTTGCGACTGCAAAACGGCCTTTACATTCAGCGCTTTGCGCCGATGTTCCGGATCGCGATTCCCTACGGCTTTCTGGCAACGCGGCAACTGCGAGCGCTTGCTTACATCGCGCGTAAATGGGACCGCGGCTACGGTCATTTCAGCACGCGGCAGAACATCCAGTTCAACTGGCCCAAACTCGAAGACGTGCCCGACATGCTCGCCAAGCTGGCGAGCGTGCAGATGCATGCGATCCAAACCAGCGGCAATTGCATCCGCAATACCACGGTTGATCATTTCGCCGGCGTGGCGCCGGACGAAATCGTCGATCCGCTGGTGTGGTGCGAAATCATCCGCCAGTGGTCGGCTTTCCATCCTGAGTTCGCCTACTTGCCGCGCAAATTCAAAATCGCCATCAGCGGTGCCGAGAACGACCGCGCCGCCATCCAGGTGCATGACGTCGGCCTGCAGGCGCAGTACGACGACAAGGGCAATGTGGGTTTCCGTGTTTACGTCGGCGGCGGCCTTGGCCGCACGCCGATCATCGGCACGGTCATTCGCGAATTTCTGCCTTGGCAGCACCTGCTGACTTATCTTGACGCCGTGCTGCGTGTCTACAACCGCCATGGCCGGCGCGATAACAAATACAAGGCGCGCATCAAGATCCTCGTCAGGGAAACCAAGCCTGAGGTGTTCCGCGCGCAGGTCGAGGCTGAATGGACGCACCTGAAAGACGGCCCGGCGACACTGACGGAACAGGAAGTCGAGCGCATCGGCAAACGCTTTACGCGGCCGGCCTATCAAAAGCTCGATCCGCTGGCCTCCGGTTATGTGCTCGCGGCGGGGCGCGACAAGGCGTTTGCAAGCTGGGCGCGCCGCAATGTGCATGGGCACAAGGTTGCCGGCTACGCCGCGGTCACGCTGTCGCTGAAGAAAACCGGCATCGCGCCGGGGGATGTCACCGCAGACCAGATGGATGCAGTGGCTGATCTCGCTGATCATTACAGCTTTGGCGAGTTGCGCGTGTCGCACGAGCAGAACCTCATTCTGGCCGATGTGCGCCAGTCCGATCTCTTCGAACTCTGGCAACAGTTGCGCGAACTCGGTCTGGCCACGCCGAACATCGGCTTGCTGACCAATATCATTGCCTGTCCCGGCGGCGACTTCTGCTCGCTTGCCAACGCGAAATCGATCCCGGTTGCGGATTCGATCCAGCGGCGTTTCGACGATCTCGACTATCTCTATGATATCGGCGAGCTTGATTTGAATATTTCGGGCTGCATGAATTCCTGCGGACATCATCACGTCGGGCATATCGGCGTGCTGGGTGTCGACAAGCAGGGGGCCGAGTTTTATCAGATCTCGATCGGCGGCAATCAGGGCAACAATGCCGCGCTGGGCAAGGTGCTCGGGCCTTCGGTGTCGCAGGCCGAAGTGCCTGATGTGGTCGAGAAATTGATTGATCTTTATCTCGAGCGCCGCGACAGCGAGGAAGAGCGTTTTATCGATGTGGTACGCCGCATCGGCATCGAACCATTCAAGGAGCATGTGTATGGCGGTCATCATAAAAAACCGGCAGGTCGCGAACAACACGTGGCAGCTGCTTAGGGCTGGCGCCGACAAGACGCTGCCGGCAGTTCCGCCGACCGGCGACGTCATTGTTTCGCTGGCGCAGTGGCAGGCGCAGAAGGATGCGCTGCTCGCGCGCGGCGGCCGGCTGGGCGTGTGGCTGGCCAATACCGA
>JANXSE010000353.1 GCA_025356695.1 Betaproteobacteria bacterium | reverse complement strand
CCGCCGTGACTATGCATAACAACAGCGATACCGACATCGCCGCCGATAGCGCCGAAGAGGCGCGCAAATATCCGTACTGGCAGCGCAACATCCGCGTGCTGCCGGCCGCGAACGTGTTGTGCGGCATCGGCTTCACCATCTCGTTTCCGTTTTTGCCGTTGATGGTGCGCGGCCTTGGCATCACGGACAACCTCGAGACCTGGGTGGGCACCATGATGCTGGTGTTCTACGTCGTCAGCTTCGCCTGCAATCCGGTCTGGGGCAGCATCGCCGATCACTACGGGCGCAAGATCATGGTGCTGCGCGCGATGCTTGGCATGGGTGTTGCGATGTCGCTGCTGCCGTTCGCGCCGACGCCGCTGTGGTTCGTGGTGCTGTTCTGTCTCGTCGGCACCTGCAACGGTTTCACGCCGGCGGGGCTGGCGCTGCTGGTGGCGAACACCCCGCAGCGCAAGATCGGCGCCGCGCTGTCGTACGCGCAAACCGGCAGCATGATCGGCCAGACGCTGGGGCCGGCAACCGGCACGCTGCTCGCCGCGCTGGTCTCGCATCACCAAGCGCTGTTCTGGTTCAGCGGCGCGCTGATGCTGAGCGGCGGCATGCTGGTGCTGTTCTTCGTGCACGAGATCAAGCAGCTCGCGCCGGGCAAGTGGCGGCTGAGCTGGATCGGCAACCTGCGCGAGCTGCTGAAAGTGCGGCGGCTTGGCGCGCTTTATCTGCTGAGTTTTCTTTTCACCGTCATGTGGAGCGGCAACGTCACCATCGTCAGTCTCTACATGATGAAGCTGCTGGCGGCACACCCCGACCTGCCGGGGGCCGACGCCGTCTGGATCGGCGCGGCAGCGATGGCGCTGGCGTTTTCGGGACTGGTGATGCTGCCGTTCTGGGGGCGTGCCATCGACCGCCACGGCCCGGCGCGCGTGATGGCCTACGCAGGCGCCGCCACCATCGTTACACACCTGCCGCTGCTGGTCATCGATACGCCGCTGCAGCTCGTGCTCGCGCGCGTCGCCTTCGGTCTCACGGCGTCCGCCATGCATCCGGCGGTGGTGCAGCTGTTGCGCCTGAACGCGCCCAAAGGCATGGACGCGCGCGCAATTTCGTATGCGACCTCGTTTCAGTTTTTCGCCATGGGTATCGCGCCGTTTTTTGCCGGCATCATCGGCCCGCTATTCGGTCTGCGCGTTTATTTCGCGTTGACCATACTGGCGCTTGCGGCCGGACTCGTGTACTGGCTGCGGCAGGCGCGGCAATGAGCAATGCCATCCGCGTCGACAAATGGCTGTGGGCTGCGCGTTTTTATAAAACGCGCAGCATGGCGCAAACCGCGGTCGCCGGCGGCAAGGTCAGACTCAACGGCGAGCGCGTCAAAGTAGCGAAGGAAGTAAAACCCGGCGATCTGCTGGTGATCCGCATTGCCGAATACGAATGGTCGGTGGCGGTGACGGCGTTATCCGAGAAACGCGGCTCGGCGGAGATTGCGCGCACGCTCTACAAAGAAAACGAGGAAAGCATCGCGAAGCGATTGGCGCAGATCGCCGACCGGCGCGCGCAGGCCGGCGTGTGGGGCGAGCGTGAAGGCAAGGGCCGCCCGACCAAGCGCGAACGGCGCGAGGTCGAGCGCTTCAAGCGCGGTGAATAATATGCGTCACGCGGATTTGACCAGCCGCGGTTGCGGCATTCCCGCGCCGATATAAACATTCTGCGGCCCGGGGCCGCCTGCGACGGCGATGTAAATTTCATCGGGGCCGCTGGCGCGCCACACGGTTTTGTCGTCGCCGCGCCCGGCTTTGCGTTCGGTTGAAGAGAATGCTTCGGCGAAGTGCGAAATCGGCAAACGCGCGAGTTCCCACAGCCGCTGCTGTATGTCGCGCTTGGACAGCCCCGCTTCAAACAGGCATTGCGCGTGGTTGACGCCGAGCAGCAGCAGCACGCCGTCGCCGCCGCCGTACATCGGCGGCATATTGGTGGCGATCTGGCGCAGAATTTCTTCGGGGCCGACACCTTCGCCGCCCGAGATGTTGCAGAAGTTCGACGCCTTGAACGCGGTGACCACGCTGTCTTCTTTTTTGAAGCCGCGGTCGACGTGAAACGGTGTCCACGGATTTTCTGCCTCGTTCTCGGCGCAGATGTACGAGTAGCGCAAGGGTGAACCGAAACTCGTTTTCGAATATACGCCGGGCAGCGCGCCGCCGATATTGATCAGCGACAGGCGCACCGCGCGGCCTATCGTCGCGTTGGCGCGCCAGCCGGGGCCGAGACAGCCGGTGCCGTAATTGATTTCGAGTGTGTCGCGCACCGGCCCGTTGACCAGGAAAAACGGCGTCATCGGGTTGGTGGTGACCTGCATGAGTTCGAGCGGATAAGTCGGATCGCTGATGCCTTCGATCGCGGCGATCACCACCGGCATGTATTCGGGCTTGCAGCCCGCCATCACGGCGTTGACCGCGATCGCTTCGACCGTGGCCTGGCCTTTGCGCGGCGGCAGCACGGCGACGAGATCATCAGCCTTGCGGCCGGCGGCGGCGACGAATTTTTTCACCGCCTCGGGTGTTGCCGGAATGATCGGCAGTCCGTCGGTCCAGCCCTGTTCATAAGCGTATTCGTAGCCGCGCGTGAGCAGCTCGGCGATCGAGTCGCCTTCGAGTTTGACTTCGGCTTGCATCGCGGCGCCTCCTTTACACGGGAACCGAAGAGCGCGGTACGCCCTGCGGCACAATCTGTTTGACAAGGTGGGCGGTGCGCTTTTCGATTTCCGCCGGCGGCAGCGTGAGGCCGTCGATCACGCTCTGGATCATGCCTTCGGCGCGCGCGCGCAGCGCGTCGTGCTCGAGCTGGCGGATCGGGTTCGGCGTTTCGGCGATGACGACGTACGGAAAATCCTGCGTCGCCGACATGCGGCGCGCGAATTTCGAGAAGGTATCGGTGACGATCATCACCGCCGGGATGCCGCGCAGTTCGAGGGCTGGTGTGACGTGGCTACACCACGTCGTGCACGACCCTCAGTCGCCGCTGGCGACGAGTACTACGTCAACACGCCCGACCATCGAGTCGAGCTGTTCTTTCATCGGGTCGAGCAGTTTGCCGGCGCGCAGCGGCAGCTCGCGCATCGGTTGCGCCATTTCGATAGCTTTGAGTTTGTAGCGCTCCTGCAGAATTTCGCCGAGTGATTTCAGAATATGTATCGCCGACGGCCGCCAGTTCGGCAAGAGGCCCAGCACTTTGCCGTCGAGCGTGGCGGGCCGTGGCGCCAGATTGCTGGCGCTGGAAATTTCGTCAAGGTAAACCGCCAGCGGCGACACCATCTTCAGTTCAAGTGCAGACATGCGGGTCTCCTCCCGGGTAAACGAGCCCCATCGTAGAAAGCTGCCGCTGTTTAGTCAATACATGTAAAGAGATCGTCGAGCCTTGCGTTCCGGCGCGCAGCCCGGCTGCGCTGAAATTTCCGATGTGTGCTAAAACTGTCGAGGTGAAGAAACTGCTGATTGTTTTTCATACGCTGACCGACGGCACGCGCCAGATGGCTGAAGCCGCGGCAGCGGGCGCGCGCAGTGAAGCCGCTGTGACAGTGCAATTGAAACGCGCCGCCGCGGCAGGGCCCGCCGACATGCTTGCCGCCGACGCATATATTTTTGCCACACCGGAAAATCTGGCGGCTATGTCGGGCGTGATGAAAGATTTTTTCGACCGCACGTACTACGCCGCACTCGACCGTATCAACGCGCGCCCGTACGCCACCCTGATCTGCGCCGGCAGTGACGGCGAAAATGCCGCGCGGCAGATTATGCGTATCGCCACCGGCTGGCGTTTGAAAGCGATTGCCGATCCGCTGATTGTTTGCACGCATGCGCAGACGGCGGAGGCGATACTTGCCGCAAAGAAAATTTCTGAAGGGGACTTGCAGCGCTGCAGGGACGTTGGTGCGGCGCTGGCGGCGGGGTTGGCGATGGGAATTTACTAGCTATCATCAACTAATGATTCCGGCGTGCCCCCACCCTGGCGCGCAGACACGTTACTGGCGAAGCCAGCCGCTTGCGGGTAGCGCGCCTTGCAATCGCTTCCGCCCCGGATCGCTACGCGAACGCCGTGTCGCGATTGCCTCCCCCGCTTCGCAGAGGAGGAGACGGGTGTTTTTTAACGATTGCGTAATTTAGTAGGTTCCTGCCCCCGTTTACGGAGGAGAGCACGCTATATGTGCGAGGGGGTAAGTCAGGATGGGGCAAGCGGTTGCAGCAGAAACGACCACCTGCCCCCCCCCGACGTCAATGCAGAGTAAAGTAATGCCAATAACAATTTTCCGGAGAACCGCTCATGCATGATTTTCGTTTCCCGGCGCTGGTGACGCTGGGTGTCGTATTGCTGCAGTTCTTCGCGGCGTGGAATGTCGGCAAGGCACGCAGAAAGTACGGCATCAAGGCGCCGGCGACTAGCGGCAATGCGGATTTTGAACGCGTCTTCCGCGTGCAGATGAATACGCTGGAGAACGCACTGATGTTTTTGCCGGCGCTGTGGGTGTTCTCCGCATTCGTCAGCGAAGTGTGGGCGGCGGCGCTCGGTGTCATGTGGCTGGCGTCGCGATGCTGGTATGCGGCGTCTTATCAGAAGGCGGCGTCGCTGCGCGGCCCGGCGTTTGTGCTGTCGATGCTGACAACCACGGCGTTGACGCTGGGCGGTCTGTGGGGCATTGCGAGGACCTTTCACGGATGACGCGCAATCGATTCCCGGCTGTCTGCAGCGCGCTGATTTTTGCGGCTTTCGCAATGCCTGCGGTCGCGCAGGTTGCGCCGGGTACGAGTGAGATTGCGCAATACAGCGGTGTGCTGGCGGCAGCGGCGCGCGGCGATGCCGCGGAAATCAAAAAACTCGCCGGCAGCGGCGCCGACCTCAATGCGCGCGATGGTTACGGCCGTACGCCTCTGCATGTGGCGACGTTCAAAAAGAATCGTGACGCGATTACCGCGCTGGTGAAAGCCGGCGCGGATATCAATGCCAGAGAAAACGATCGCTACGACGCGGTGACCATAGCCTCTGTAGCAGACGATGTCGGCACGCTGCGCATGTTGTTGCAACTGGGGGCGAGTGCGAAGCAGATTACCAGCCGCTACGACGGCACGGCATTGATTGCCGCGGCACACCTCGGCCACGATCTCGTCGTCAAAATGCTGATCGACGCCGGCGCACCTCTTGATCACGTCAACAATCTGGGCTGGACTGCATTGATCGAGTCGATCGTGCTCGGCAACGGCGGGTCGCGCCATACCGAAACGCTGCGCGCACTGGTGCATGCCGGCGCCAGTGTCACAATAGCCGACCGCAACGGGCAGACGCCGCTCCAGTTAGCGCGTTCGCGCGGCTATAAGAACATGGTGCAAATACTCGAAAAAGCCGGCGCGAAGTAGATTTTTTCCCGTCTGGCGGCATCGGTTCATCGCAGCATCCGGCCGCCGATATGTGCGATGCGCCGGTGAAGCAGGGCGCCGATCCGGTCGGCGGCTCGCCGAAGGAGTTCGGCGCCTTCATCAAAAACGAAACCGTCAAATACGCGCGCGTGATTCGCGAGGCCGATGTTAAAGCGGATTAAGTTCGTCCGGCTGCGCGCAGTTGTGGCGCAGGCGCCCCGCCTGCGCGAAGCCCCGCGTTATACCGATGCAACGGGTTTTTGACGCAGGCGAGGCGCCTGCGTCACAACAGCCAACCCCCTACGGTGTTTTTAACCGGCGCGCAGCGTATCCCAGTTTTCCGGCAGTTCTATTTTTTTGCCGACTGGAAAGCCGAGGAAGGCATTGTGCGCGAACACATAAGCGTTGTTGCGCATCGGATCGCCTCCGACCGCGATCATGAAGTCTTCCGCTTTCCAGGTGATCGGCACCATGCGGTTCGGATCATCGGATTCGTAGAACACCTTCGGGATGCGGCCGTTGACGACGTCGTCTTTCAAATCCCAGACGCCGCGGATGTTCCAGTCGCGCAACTGGCGCTCGAATACATACGCCGGCATGCGCGCGTGTTCGAACAAAAAGGTTTTCACATCGGCTTTCGACCAGCCGGCCTTGGCGATCGTTTCGGCGATGATCGGGCTGATGACGGCGAGCGGACGCAGCGTGCCGTGGCCGTGGCTGGTGGTGAACGTGATCTGCCAGTTGTTGAAGCGCAGCAGCGAGTCGGCGAGATAGGGCAGCAGTTCTTCCGGCGTGCTGCCTGAAACGGATGAGAGCGAGCCGCCGCCGGTAAAACGTGAAATCGTCACCGTGTTGTCGCCGGCCTTGAAACCCATTTCCTCGCCGGTGGTCGGCCAGCCGATTTCCTTCAGCACGTCGTCGTTCTCGGCGAGCACCACGCGCCAAGTGTTGCCGAAGGTCGCCTTGTCGGTTTTGTGCAGCAGAAAACCGGCAACGTTGCGCAGATAGAGGCGGAAAAAACGGCCGATTGACGTGTTCGGCAGAAAACCGTCGCGCAGCGCGCCCTGGGTGTAATTGAAATCGAGTTGCTTGATGATCGGCCCGTTGAGGATGATCAGGGTGTCAGCGCCGGGCGTGTTGCCGCTGTGTTCGACGCCGTATTTCGGATCGGCCATCGCTTCGATCAGTGCCACGAGTATCGGCATATATTGCGGAAGGCAGCCCGCCATTACGCCGTTGACGGCGACATTCCACACGGTAGCGGCGCGGCAGTCGGGCAACAGCACGCCCAGCACCTCGTCAGGGCTGCGGTCGGTGAAGCGCAGAAATGCTGCGATCGCCTCTGCGGTTGGTGGCACGACCGGCAAGCCGTCGGAATATTCGTGTGCGTAGAAATAGCGGTTGACCTCGGCGAAGCCGCCGCGCACCACGATGTCGCGCGCACCCGGTTCGCCGCTGATTCCTTTGGCGGCCGGCATCACGGTGAGGTTTGCAATCACCTGCTGCGCGGTGACGCCGAGGATGTCGCGGCGCAGCTCTTCGCGGCTCTTGGTGCCGATGTGGCCGGGCACCATGGCGAGCGCGATGTTTGGCATGCCGAGACCGATCGAGGTGGCCGCCGCCTGTTTGAAAAAACCTTCGCAGGTCAGCGATGAGGTCGGATAGCCCGCCGCTTCGCACACTGCACTGGCCCGCAACACGGCGGGCGTGCAGCTGCCTCAACAGGCCATGCCGGAGATGACGGCGTCGACCCCCAGTTCCTTGAAACGTTGCGGTAACAGCGCGAGCGCTTCTTTTTCGTCGTCGCCGTGGGTGCTGCCGAAATCGCGCCAGCTGACGAACTTGATGCCGGGGTAGCGGCGTTTCAAATCTTCTTCCAGCAGCGCAAATACTTCGTCACCCTTGAACAGATAGTCCCACAACTGCGCGACGGTTTTGCCTTCGAGTGATGCCAGCCGCGGCGCCAGCGCGCGCGTTTTCTGCTGGCGCGCGCCGCGCGGCCAGTAGGCTTCGTAGTAACCGTCGTTGTTGACAGGCATTTTTTTCTCCGTGGTTCTCCCTCCCCCGCGCTTTATAGCGGCAGAGGGTCGGGGTGGGGCGCTACTGCATTAATTTATTGCTTCACCATACCGAGTTCACCCAGCACATCTTTCAAAATCGTGTACTGCGATTTCAGATATTTGCCGAGTTCCGCACTCGGCATGTAGTCCTCGTCCCACTGGTTTTTTTCCAGTGCTTCCTTCCACGCCGGCGTTTTGATCACGCGCTGAAACACGCTGTCCCAATACTGAATCTGCGCCGCCGACAGGCCTTTCGCGGCGATGATGCTGCGCGGCACGTCGAATACCACGTCGATGCCCTGATCGCGCAGCGTCGGCACGTTTGCCAGCGGGCCGGCGAGCCGGCGCGGCGAGGCGACGCCAGTGATGCGGATTTTTTTGGCCTCGAGCAACTGCAGAAATGCGCCGGGCGTCACCGAGGCCACATCGACGTGGCCGCCGAGCAGCGCCGTCATTGCATCGGCCGACGAACCGAATACCACGATCCTGAGTTTGCGGCTGTCGGCGCCGACCGCGCGCGCAATCAATGCAGCGGTGATGTGATAAGCATTGCCGCGTGCTGCTGCGAGCGCGATGCTGACCCCGCCCGGGTCGGCCTTGATGCGTGCCGCGAGATCGCGGCCGCTGGCAATCGGCGAATCGGCCCGCACCATGAAGGCGATTGGTTCGCTGATCAGATTGGCGATCGGCGTGTATTCGAAATAGTTGAGTGTGATCTGGCCGGTCAGCAGCGCCGACAGGGGCGTCGAGGTCTGGATCATCAGATGCTGGCCGTCGCCGGCGAATTGCGTCAGGTAATTGAGGGCAACACCGTAACTGCCGCCGGCGCGGTTGCTGACCGACACCGGCGCTTCGACCAGCTTCGCCGTTTGCATGATCATCTGCAGCGTGCGCGCGGTGTTGTCGACGCCGCTGCCGGGGCCGGTCGGCACGATGATTTCAACGTTGCGTTCCGGCTTCCAGTCGGCTGCGTACGTGGTGACGCTCAAGCCGAGAACAAATGCGGCAGCGGCACGCAATATAAAGGGCATTACTTTCAAGGGATCCTCCAGGCGGTCGATTGCACCGCTGATGCTGTTGACCGCTGCCTGATTATACGATTGCACGCGGCTGCGTCGGCGCGCCCGTTTTCCGCTATATTTGCGCAGCACATCACCGGAGGAGCGGCGCATGCATACGAAAAGAACGGTTAGTTTCGGCATTTTGCTGGCGGCGGCACTGCTGCCGCTTGCAGGCGTTGCGTATGCGCAGGACGGTTATCCGAATCGCCCGATACGGCTCGTCACGCCGGCGGCACCCGGCGGCACCACCGACATTCTGGCGCGCCTGGTCGGCGCCAAACTGACCGAGGCGCTCAAGCAGCAGGTGATCGTCGATAACCGCGCGAGTGCATCCGGGGTGGTCGCTGCGGAAATTGTCGCCAATTCACCGCCCGACGGTTACACGCTGTTCGTGCCCTACCATCAGCACACCGTCAACGCGGCACTGAATCCAAGCTTGCCTTATCACCCGGTCAACAGCTTCACGCCGATCACGCAGTTGACCGCGGCGGGCCTGATGCTGGTGATCAATGTATCGACGCCGGTGAAGAATTTGAAGGAATTCGTCGAGTGGACAAAAAATTTCAAGGGCCCGCTTAATTTCGGTTCGGCCGGGCTCGGCAGCGGTGGCCATCTCGCCGGCGAACTTTATAACGTGACGGTCGGCATCAAGGCGCAGCATATTCCGTACAAAGGTTCGGGACCGGCGCTGATCGATCTGGTTGGCGGCCAGTACCACTACAATTTTGCCGGCATACAGGCGGCACAGACGCTGGTGCGCGGCGGCAAGCTGCGCGGCATTGCGGTGACCAATCCGAAACGCATTGCGGCGATTCCCGATCTGCCGGCGATGGCGGAAGTACTACCCGGATTCGAAATCGTCGGCTGGTACGGTGTTGCGGCGCCGGCGAAACTGCCGAAGCCCATCCTCGCGCGGCTGCACGCCGAGATTGTGAAAATCATGCAGGCGCCGGATATCCGCGAACGTATTCTCGCTGACGGTTCCGAGCCGGTTGTGAATACGCCCGAAGAATTCCGTCAGTACATGCTGGCCGATCTGGCCAAATGGGCGAAGCTGGTGAAGGAAAGCGGCGCTAAGCTTAATTGAAGCAGGAGTCAGGATTAAGGATTAAGGATTGAGGAGTGATGCGTGAGGTATAGTTTTGTGAAGCAGATTGCCGGCGGCGTTTTTTTTACGCTGGCCTGTGTGGCGGTTAGCGGTGCGTTTGCGCAAGCCGATTATCCGAACCGGCCGATCCGTTTGATCACGCCGGCGGCACCCGGCGGTACCACCGATATCCTCGCGCGGCTGTTCGGCGCGCGCATGGCCGAAACCTTCAAGCAGCAGATCGTGGTGGACAACCGCGCCAGCGCTTCGGGTGTCAATGCCGCGGAAATCGTCGCGCATGCGCTGCCAGACGGTTACACGCTGTTCCTTCCTTACGTGCAGCACACCGTCAATGCAGCGCTGAATCCGAAACTGCCGTACAAGGTGGTCGATGATTTCACGCCGATCAGCCAGCTCACCGCCGGCGGCATGATGCTGCTGGTGCATCCATCCATGCCGGCGAAAAACGTCAAAGAGTTTGTCGAGTGGACGAAGAACTACAAGGGCGCGCTCAATTACGGCTCGGCCGGCCTCGGCAGCGGCGGTCATCTCGCGGGTGAACTCTATAACCAGTTTGTCGGCGTAAAAGCGCAGCACATTCCGTACAAAGGTGCGGGCCCGGCGATGATCGATCTGGTCGGCGGGCAATATCAATACGGCTTTGCCGGCATGCAGGGCGCGCAGGTGCTGGTGCGCTCTGGCAAGCTGCGCGCGCTGGCGGTGACGACACCGAAGCGCGTCAGCGTATTGCCCGACATGCCGACCATGGCGGAAGTGCTGCCCGGCTTCGATGTAGTCGGCTGGTACGGCGTGCTCGGGCCGGCGCGTTTGCCCAAAGACATCGTGGCGAAACTCAATGGCGAACTGGTGCGCGTACTGGCGCTGCCGGAGATCCGTGAACGCATACTCGCCGATGGTTCCGAGCCGGTCGGCAGCACGCCGGAGGCGTTTCGCAAATATCTGCTTGCCGACGCGGCGAAGTGGGCGAAGCTGATCAAGCCGGAGTAGGGCGGGATTCGGGATTCAGAAAAACATAAAGCGGGGAGAGTCCACGTGAAATATTTTGCTGCGCTTTTATTCGGACTGAGCGGATTTGCCGCAACGCTGCCGTTGCATGCGCAAACCTATCCTGCCAAAGCGGTGCGCGTGGTGATTCCGTTTCCGCCCGGCGGCGCTGCAGACACGCTGATCCGGCCGCTGGCGGTCAAGCTCGCCGACCAGTTGGGCCAGCAATTCGTGGCCGATGCGCGGCCGGGGGCCAACGGCAATATCGCGGCTGAAATTGTGGCGCGCGCACCCGCCGACGGCTACACGCTGTTGTTCGGCAACAGTTCGCTGCCGATCAGCGTGTCGCTCTACGACAAGCTGAGCTTCGATGTCAGCAAAGATTTCACGCCGATCAGCCTGGTTGCGTTGACGCCGAGCGTGCTGGTGGTGCATCCGTCGCTGCCGGTGCGCAGTATCAAGGAGTTGATCGCGCTGGCGAAGAAGCAGCCGAACAAACTTAACTTCGCCTCGGGCGGCGTCGGCAACACCATGCATCTGGCCGCGGCGCTGCTCGACAGCATGGCCGGCATCCAGATGACGCACGTGCCGTACAAGGGCGCGGGGCCGGCGATTGTCGATGTGATTGCAGGGCAATGCGACATGGTGTTCGTCAACATCGCGCCGGTGCTCGGCCACATCCGCGCCGGCAAGGCGATACCGATTGCGGTGACCAGCAAGGCGCGCTCAAGCGTGTTACCCGAGGTGCCGACAGTGGCCGAATCGGGCATGCCCGGTTATGAATCGACGACCTGGTACGGTTTTCTCGGCCCGGCCGGTTTGCCGAAAGAGATTGTTGCCAGGCTCAACAACGCGATAGTGACGGCAGTCGGCACGAAGGATTTGCGCGAGCGTTACATCGCACTCGGCGCCGAACCGGAAACCTCAACGCCGGAAGCGTTTGCGGCGAATATACGCAACGACATTCCGGCGTGGGCCAGGGTCGTCAAGGCAGCAGGCGCGAAGGCGGAGTGACTGACAGCAGGATTCGGGATTCAGGATTGAGTTTTTCCGCCCGCCTGGTGCCGCCGCGGCAGTTTTAAAAACCAGCGGTGCAGTCTGTCCTGTAGCGATTGCGGCAGCAGCGCGGTAAGTGCGGCGCGGAATTTTGCGTCGGTGCCGACGAGGTAGTGCGTCTTCGGCCGTTTTGACGTGAGCGCGTGTTCCACTGCGCGGGCGACGGCTTCGGCGGCAATCGCGTGTTGTTCGGCTTCTGCGATGACGCGGCGTACGCATTCAAGGTGCTCGACGTAAAGCGACAAGGCATCGTGCTGCAGTGTTGCTTCAAGCGTGTTGGCGGCGGCGGTCGATTTTTGCCAGATCGGCGTGGCGATGGCGCCGGGTTCGACGATCGAAACGTCTATGCCCCAGGCATCGAGTTCGAGGCGCAGCGAATGGGTCATCGACTTCAACGCCGCTTTCGACATCGAATAAGGCCCGATGAAGGGCAGCGCAACGCGGCCTGCAATCGAGCCCATGTTGACGATGCGTCCGCGCGCCAAACGCAACAGCGGCAGAAACGCTTGCGTGACGGCGACTTGGCCGAAAACATTGACCTCGAACTGGCGGCGCAATTCGTTTAGCGGCAGCACTTCGAGCGGCCCGCCGACGGCGATGCCCGCATTGTTGACGAGGCCGCCGAGGCCTTGCGCGCCGACGGCGGCGGCGACGTTTTCCACCGCGGCTTTGATGGATGCCTGATCGGTTACGTCGATGATGACCGGCGTGATCATGGCGGCGTTTTTTGCGCGCAGCGCGGCGCCATCGGCGGCGTTGCGCACACCGGCAAAAACCGGCATGCCGCGCGCGCCCAGTTTAAGTGCGCAGGCGGCGCCGATACCGCTTGATGCGCCGGTGATCATGACTGCGTTTGGAGTGATTGTCATAGTGCCTTCGAGAGCGGAAAACCTGCGCGGTCTGTGCGCATCGACGCGTGCGAGATTAGCACCCGCCGTGCGCGTCAGCGGGATTTTGCAGGTACGTAATAGCACGTACGTATGGAATCGTACTCCAAAAGGCGAATGCCTCCGCTAACCTTTTGGTGTAGTAGCGAAAATTATTTATTAAAAAGAAGAATCGCCCTGCATTTCGCAGCCTTTATTTACGCAATTCTTTGCATCGCACGGTCCGACTTATTCCAATGGGATATGGCCGTTCGCTGTAATTGTGCCTGAAGGATCTTCGTGGAAAAAATTCGCACGTTCATCAGCAACGCAAAGGATGGCGGTCTCTACCCGCCGATGCTGGTTACTGCAGGTTTGTCGAGCGAACCGCAGGTCGTCGTTGACGGCCGCGAGGTGATTTCGTTTGCAACCGCTAATTATCTCGGGCTGGCCAACGATCCGCGCGTCAAAGCGTCGGTGATCGACGGCATCGAGCGGTACGGTTTGCATCCATGCGGGTCGCGTTGCGTTTCCGGCAGCCTTGATGTGCATCGCGAACTCGAACAGCGCACCGCGCGTTTCAAAGGCGTCGACGACGCCTTGTTGTTTCCGACCGGCATGATGGCGAACATGGGCACGATACCGGCGATTGTTGACATGCCGCTGCGCGGCGTCTCGGCGCTGCTGCGGCGCGGCACCGATCGCCGCGAAAATGTGATCTTCAGCGATGAGTTAAACCACGCCAGTATCATCGACGGTTATTCGCTGGCGCACGCGACCGTCGTCACCTATCGCCATAACGATATGGATGACCTCGCTGAAAAGATGCAGCGGTATCGCGATCACCGCGCCTTGATCGTCACCGACGGCGTGTTCAGCATGGACGGTGATATTGCGCGCATGCCGGAAATCGTTGCGCTGGCGCGCAGCTATGACGCGATGGTGATGGTCGATGACGCGCACGCCGGCGGCGTGCTTGGCGAGCAGGGCAAGGGCACGCTCGAGCATTTCGGTTTGAACGCGGGCGTTGACGTCAACATGGGTACTTTTTCGAAAGCATTCGGTCTGTCCGGCGGTTTCATCGCCGGCGAGCAGGCGCTGATCGACTACCTGCGGGTTGCCGCACGCACTTATATGTTTTCCGGTGCGACTTTCGGCTCCATTGCACTTGGTGCTATGACCGCGCTCGAAATTGCACGCAGTGAACCGCAACGCCGCCATCGTTTGTGGGCGCTGTCGAAACGGCTGCGCGACGGCCTCGCGGCGCAGGATCTTGATGTGCTGGGCCGTGGCGAGACGCCGATCGTGCCGGTACTGGTTGGCGAGGAAGAAACCGCGCAATGCATTTCGCACGATCTCTTCGAGGCCGGATTTTTTGCGCCCTGCATCATGTATCCGGCAGTGCAGAAACGGCGCAGCCGCATCCGCTTTTCGGTGACTTGCCTGCATACGGAAAAAATGATCGACCAGCTGGTCGAGACGATGAGTTACGTTTGCAAGCGTCGCGGCGTCCTGCTTGCCGCGTAACGGTTGCGCTATTTGAAACCGTAGAGCCGTGCCGGATTGTCGACGAGGATGCGGTGGCGTACTGTTTCGTCCGCCACCCACACCGCCAGCAGATCGGCGAAATCGCCGTCGTTGGGCATTGCCGTATCGAGCATGACATGCGGCCAGTCGCTGCCCCACACCAGGCGTTCGGGCACGGCGGCAACCAGTGCGTGCGCCAACGGCGTGATATCGGTGTAAGGCGGTACCTGCAGTGATGTGCGGTACGGCGCCGACAGTTTGGACCAGCCGCGACCGCTTTTGAGCAGACGTAACAGCGCCTGAAACCCCGGCGCGGTGACGCCGCCACGCGTATCCGGGCGTCCCATGTGATCGATCATCACTTCGACCGGAAAATCCGCGAGCACACGATCGAGATCGGGAAAGTTTTCGACGTCGAGCAGAAACTGCACATGCCAGCCGAGCCGCGCAACGCGCGCGGCGAGTTTGCGCGCGGCGCCGAACTGCACGCCGGTTTTGGCGACGAGATTGGCGCGAAAGCCGCGCACGCCGGCTGCGTTCAGGCGCTCGAGTTCGGTGTCGCTGATGTTTTCAGGAATCAGCGCGATGCCTTTCAGGCGCCCGTTCGATTGCGCAATCGCATCGACAATCACATTGTTGTTAGTGCCGTGCACGCCGGATTGCACCACCACCGCGCGCGTAATGCCGAGCGCGTCCAGCATGGCGAGGTAATCCGGCAGGAACACCGGCGGCGGTGTGTAGAGCCGGTCGGCGGCGTAGCCGTATTTTTCCCGCGCACCGAAGACGTGGGCGTGACAGTCGGTTGCGTTGGCCGGTATTTTGAACGCCGGCGCGCGCGTGTGCAGATCCGGGCCGGCGCATTGGGCGGGTTCTTTGGCGTGAGTAGTCATGATTTCTAATGGGATATCGAAAAAGATCCGTCGCTCCCGCGAAGGCGGGATCCCGGGAATTCAGTGTTTGATTCTGCCAACGATTTGCCGGATTCCCGCCTGCGCGGGAATGACGTGTTAAATAAGAACGCGGCGTATTTTAATGGCCCCGCACTAACCTTCGCGCTTGATGACGTCCTGTATATCTGCCGCCGGCACTTTGATTGATACGCCGGCGCGTTCTTCCTGCAGCAGCATCGGCACGCGCGAATCAAGTTTGTCCCAGCCTTCGCGATTGAGCGCCTCGGTCATTTCCATATAAGCGAGATTGGCGAGCCGCATCGGCACGCCCATTTCGCGCCCGAGTTCGCAGGCGAGCGCAACGTCCTTATGCGCGAGCTTCAGCGCAAATTCCGGTGGATCGAACGCGCCCTGCAGAAACTGTTTGCCGAGACGGTCGAATGTGCGGATGCGGCCGAGCGAACCCTGACGCACCGCGGCCCACAAATCGAGCGGTGGCACGCCAGCTTTAACGCCCATGGTGAACACCTCGGCGAGCGCGGTCTGAATCGCATAACCGGCGCAGTTGTGCACGAGTTTTGCCACGAGGCCGGCGCCGATCGGGCCGATGTAACGCACCTGATCACCGATCGCATCGAGTACCGCCTTGTGCTGATTGAACACCGCGCGCTCACCGCCGACCCATAGCGCCAGCTTGCGTGATTTCGCACCCGTCGGCCCGCCGCTGACCGGCGCGTCGAGCAGATTAATTTTTTTCGCGGCGAAGCGCGCGTGCAGTGTACGGATTACGGTGGGCGAATTCGTCGACAGATCGAACCAGGTTGAGCCGGCTTGCATGCTGGCTATCAGTTCAGCCGCAACCGCTTCAACTTCGCGCGGTCCCGGCAGTGAAGTAAAGACGATGTCGCTCTGTGCGCCGACTTCGCGTGCGCTGCCGGCCCAGCTTGCGCCGTTCTTCAGCAGCGCTGCGGCGGATTCACGACGCAAATCATTGACGACCATCGCATGGCCGCTGGTTTGCGCGTTCAGCGCCATCGGCCCGCCCATAGTGCCGAGACCGATAAATCCGATCTGCATGGAAACTCCTCAGTTCAATCCGGTAGTCAGTCCAGTTTCACGCCCAGCTTCTTGCCGATCGCGCCCCATTTGTCGGCGTCGCTCTTGATGACTTTGGCAAATTCGTCCGGTGTGTTGGCAAGCGGCTCGTTGCCCTGTGATACGAAGTTCTGGCGCACCTCGGTCGAATGGACGATGGCGGCGATGTGTTTTTGCAGTTTGTCGACAATGGCACGCGGTGTTTTTGCCGGCGCAAGATAACCGTACCAGGTCATGGCGTCGAAGCCCGGCACGCCCGATTCGGCAATCGTCGGCAATTCCGGAAATGCTTCGGAACGTTTTACGCCGCCGCTGGCGATCAGCCGCAGGCGTCCGGCTTTCCAGTGCGCCATGGTGGTGAACATGTTCGAGAATGTGAGCTGGATTTCGTTGCCGATCTGCGCCGTCATGTACAAGGCCACACCTTTGTACGGAATGTGCGTCATTTTGATGCCGGCCATCGAGTTGAACAGCTCGGTCGCCAGATGCGGTGAGCTGCCGGGGCCGGACGAGCCGTAATTCAATTTGTTCGGATTGGTTTTTGCGTAGGCGACGAGCTCCTGCACGGTTTTCGCCGGTACCGCCGGATTCACGATCAGGCCGAGCGGCGTGGCAATCACTTCGGTCACCGGCGCGAAATCCTTGATCGGATCGTACGGCAGCGTGGTGAAGAGTTGCGCGCTTTGCGCGTGCGTTGAATAGGCGAGCAGCAACGTGTAACCGTCAGGCACTGCTTTGGCGACGAGTTCGGTACCGACAATGCCCGAAGCGGCCGGGCGATTGTCAACGACGACTGCCTGGCCGACGCGTTCGGCGAGGCGCTGGCCGATGTAGCGCGCGGTGTAATCACTGCCGCCGCCGGGCGCCAAAGGCACGATCACGCGGATCGGCCGGTTTGGAAAATCCGCCTGCGCCGAGGCGGTGCCCGGGCAGACGGCGGCGAGGGCCAGTGCGGCGCAAGCGCCGCCGCCAAAACGGCGTAATCCTGTCAACATGTTTTGCTCCATAACGGGTTTTGTCGTGAGACGGCGAGTGTGCACCAGATTGCGCGCCGGCGACAAGCGCACAGCAGCGCCCCCGCAGTATACTTTGCCCGACGCCCTGTTAGAGGCACGGGAGGTAGTTTTGAAGCGCATATTGATCGCATGTTCTATCGCCTGCATGAGCGCGAGCGCAGCGCACGCCGGCATTACGCGAATAGTTATCGACCGCATCGAAGCGCCAACTTTCGACGGTCGTGATTTCGGCAGCGTTGGCCGCTATGAAAAACTGTCCGGACGCGCTTTCGGCGAAGTCGATCCGAACGATCCGCGCAACGCCGGCATCGTGTTCATACAGGAATCGCCGCGCAACGAGCGCGGCCGCGTTGAATACGTGGTGGACATCAGCATCATGCAGCCGACCAACCCGGCCAAAGGCAGCGGCACGCTGCTCTACGACGTGGTCAATCGCGGCGCGCGCCGCGCCTTCGACGTATTTCATCTGGGTGAACATGGCGGCAACAATCCGGCCAAGGCAGTGGATGCCGGCGACGCTTTTCTGCTTCGCCAGGGTTACACGCTGGTGGTGAGCGGCTGGCAGGCCGATATTCCGCGCGAAGAAGATGAAATCATCGCCGACTATCCGGTGGCCAACCGCGGTGGCAGCCAGATCGCGAAATCCATCAGCATTGAACTCATCGTCACACGGCCGACCTTTACGCTGCACCTCGGCTGGGACAACGGCCGCGCGCTCAAACCCTATCCGCTGGTCGAACGCGCGGCGTCGCGCGCGCGTCTGATCCGCCGCGCCCACGCCGATGTGCCGGATGAACTGATTCCGCGCGAAGAGTGGTCGTTCGGTTCGTGCAAGGACGGCAAGGCAGTAACGCCAGGTAATAACGAAGTCTGTTTGCCGGCGGGTTTTTCGCCCAACTACGTTTACCATTTGTCTTACCCGGCCAGCGACCCGCTGCCGATGGGGCTGGCGTTTGCGGCGACGCGCGATGTGGTGTCTTTCCTGCGTTACGACACGAGCAACGCCAATCCGCTGATCGCGCACGGCGCGCATGAGCCGCATGCGCATACCATCAAGTACACCATTGGTTTCGGCCGTTCGCAAAGCGGGCGTTTTCTCAAAGAGCTCATTTACCAGGGCTTCAATCAGGATGAAGCGAAACGCATCGTGTTCGATGGTGCGATGGAGTTGACCAGCGGCTCACGCATGACCAACGTCAACACCGAGTTCGCGCTGCCCGGCCGCTTCTCGACGCCGCTGGTCGGCCACTTCACCGCCGGCGATCAATTTCCGTTTACCTATGAAACGCTGACCGATCCGGTCAGCGGGCGCACCGACGGCTTGCTGGCGAAATGCCGCGAGCAGAAGGCCTGCCCGAAAATCATGCATATGGATTCGGGCACCGAGCCTTGGGGTGGGCGCAATTCGCTGGTGATCACCGATCCGCTGGGTAAAAAGGACGTGCCGATACCGGACAATGTGCGTTTGTATTATTTCGCCGGCACCCAGCACGCGCCGGTGTTGCAGTCGCGCTTGAACGCGTTGTGCCAGAACCCGGTCAACCCGAACCAGTACAAGGAAGCCATGCGCGCGCTGCTGGCAGGCATGCAGAACTGGGTCAGCGCCGGCAAAACGCCGCCGGCCAGCCGTTTTCCGTCGCTCGCCGCCGGCACGCTGGTCAAACCGCTGCCGCAGCGCGAGGCCGGCTTCCCGGACATTCCGGGCCGCAAATATACGGGCGAGGCCAATCACCTGTTCATCAATGATACCGATGCGCTGTTTCCGAAGCACGTGCAGAACAAGCAGTACGCGGTGCTGGTGCCGCGCGTCGATCGCGACGGCAACGATCTGCCCGGTGTGCGTTCGGTGACCCTGCAGGTGCCGCTGGGCACTTATACCGGTTGGAATTTGCGCCGCAAGGGTTATATGGAAGACCGTTCGTGTTATCTCGACGGCTCGTTCATTCCATTCCAGCGGTATCGCGTTGACCGCGGCATTGATCCGCGGCCTTCGCTCGAAGAACGCTACGGCAATAAATTGAACTATGTGCGCCAGGTCGAGGCCGCGGTGCAGCGTTTGCGCAGCGACGGTTTTCTGCTCGCCGAGGACGCGGAGCGTTTGCTGCGTGAGGCGCGCGAGCGCGACATCGGACTGTAGCCCGGAAGGAGCGCAGCGTATTCCGGGGATGCGGTGTATGACATACGTCACACCATCTTCACCGTTGGCGCAAGTTTCACGCAAACAATCATTGCAAACTGTAACAACGGTAAAGCTTTGTTCCAGTCATAGGCACGCGCATTTCGCTGTCGTTTAATTCCACCTGAGGAGTTAAACGAACAAAGGAGATGCGCCATGCTGACCTTCCTGCACTACCTGCCTTATCTTATCGCTGCTGTCCTGATTGCGTTTCTCGCCGTGCTTTTTTCCGGCGATGGAGGGCGCCGCACCGATTACCGCCGCGTGCCGCGCGAGCGCCACTATCAGTGGAACGACAACTCGGCGCATCGCGACTGATTTCAAATGAGCTGTTCAATTCTGTAAATTTCACCAGAGAGGCAAAGATGATCAAGACCATCGCAGCAGCAGTATTCGGCGTAATTGCCCTTGCCACAGTGCCGGCAGCGTATGCGCAGTCCGGGGAGGTGCGTCAGGACAACAAGGACATCCGGCAGGACCGCCGCGACATCCGCAGCGATCGCCAGGATCGCCGCGAGGATCGCAAAGACCTGCGCAACGATCTGAAAAACGGCGATGTCAAAGGTGCGCGCGCGGAACGCAAGGAATTGCATCAGGACAACAAGGATCTGCGCGCCGATCGTAAAGACCGCCGCGATGACCGTCAGGACCGCCGCCAGGACGTGCGCCAGCGCCATCGTAAATAAAGCTGAAAAGCTGAAACAAAAACGGGGCGCTGTGGCGCCCCGTTTTTTATTGCCACAGATGATTACGGGTCAAGCAGTTCGTTCCGTCAAAAATTCCGCTAGCACACGCGCCGTGTGTGAACGCTCCGGCGTTTGTGCGATTTTCAGCGGCGCTTCCTGCGCGACGATGCGACCGCCGCCACTGCCGCCTTCAGGGCCGAGATCGATGATCCAGTCGGCGTCGGCCATGACGTCCAGATTGTGCTCGATCACCACCACGGTATTGCCGGCGTCGACGAGACGATGCAGCACGCGGATCAGTTTTTCGACGTCGGCCATGTGCAGGCCGACCGTGGGTTCGTCGAGTACATAGAGCGTATGCCGGTCGGCGCCACCGCGGCCGGGGCGCGCGCCGGCGTCAGAGCCGTCGGCCCGTACCTTTGATAATTCGGTGACCAGCTTGATGCGTTGCGCTTCGCCGCCCGACAGCGTCGGGCTTTGTTGACCGAGTGTGAGATAACCCAGGCCGACATCCTGCAGCAGGCGCAGCGCATGGTGTATCGAAGTATGCGCACTGAAAAATTCGACCGCCTCATCGACGCTCATCGCCAGCACGTCGCCAATTGATCTGCCCTTGAAGCGCACTGCCAGCGTTTCGGCGTCGAAGCGCGCGCCGTGACATTCTTCGCAGAGCACGCGCACATCGGGCAGAAAACTCATCTCGATGCGTTTGATGCCCTGGCCTTCGCATTCTTCGCAGCGCCCGCCCTTGGTGTTGAACGAGAAACGGCTTGCCGTATAACCGCGCATGCGCGATTCGGCGGCGTCGGCGAACAGGCGGCGGATCGCGTCATAGAAGCCGACGTAAGTGGCGGGGCAGGAGCGCGGCGTTTTGCCGATCGGCGTTTGATCGACCTCAAGCACGCGGCCGACCTGCTGCCAGCCCTTGAGATCGGCGCAGCCGATCAGCGCAACATTTTTACCGGCGTTATGGCGGCCGACGCGGTGCGCGAGATTTGCATACAACACATCGCGCGCCAGCGTCGATTTGCCCGAACCCGAGACGCCGGTGACTACAGTCAGGCGGCCGAGCGGTATGCGTGTGTTGACCTTGTGCAAATTGTGCAGCGAGGCGCCGGTTATTTCGATGGCTGCGGTGTCACGCGTAACTGCGCGGTTCGGATGCAGCGGATGTTTGAGCGGTTCGCGCAAAAAGCGCCCGGTCAGCGAATCGGGGTTCGCCATTAATTCCGCGGCGGTGCCTTCAGCGATCACACGGCCGCCGAGTTTGCCCGCCCCCGGACCGAGATCGATCACATGCGCAGCGCGGCGTATGGTGTCTTCGTCGTGTTCGACCACCAGCAGCGTATTGCCCTTTGCTTCGAGTTTCGCCAGGGTATCGAGCAGAATGCGGTTGTCGCGCGGATGCAGGCCGATGGTTGGCTCATCGAGGATATAGCAGACGCCGCGCAGGTTGGAACCCAGCTGCGCAGCGAGACGGATGCGTTGCGCTTCGCCGCCCGACAGCGTCGGTGCGGAACGGTCGAGTGCGAGATAACCAAGCCCGACCTGATTCAGAAAATCGAGCCGCGAATTGAGTTCGGTGACCAGGTCACGCGCGATTTCGGCTTCGCGCCCTTCGAGTGTAAGACCGCCGAACAGCGCGCCGATGTCGCCGACCGCCAGCGCGGTCAGATCGGCAATCGAACGGCCGCGATAACGTACCGCCAGCGCTTCGCGATTAAGGCGATGACCGTTGCACGACGGGCAGGTCTCATCGACTTCAAGCCAGTCGATCCACGAATCGAGCACATGATCCTCGGTGCCGGCATTCGCGCGTTCGTCATCCCACTTCACATCGGTGAGCTTCAAGCCGGTGCCGTAGCAGTCGCCGCACCAGCCGTGGCGCGAGTTAAACGAAAACAGACGTGGATCGAGTTCGGGAAAGCTGCGACCGCACGACGGGCAGGCGCGTTTGATCGAGAACACCGTCTGTGTCATTTGCGCCAACGCCGGATCATTGGCTTTCATTGCGCGTTCGAGCGCTTCGAGCGGTGCCAGTACATGCACGACGCCCTTGCCGAAGTCGAGCGCCTGCGCGAGTGCCGCGCGTAACGCGGGCTCATTGTCGGCGGCAACGCGCACATCGGCCACCGGCAGTTCGATCGAATGTTCCTTGAAGCGGTCGAGCCGCGGCCAGCGCGCGGTTTCGAGAAACTCGCCGTCGACGCGCAAATG
>JANXSE010000453.1 GCA_025356695.1 Betaproteobacteria bacterium | reverse complement strand
AGAGCTGGGCGGGAGGCTGGTGCGCTACGACGATGGCGTCGCGGTCATGCATCATCTGATGGAAGGCAAAGGCCGTGAATTCGGCTTTGGTGGTATTACCGATATTCTGCTTTATCGCGACAAGGGCTTGCTGCTGGTCGGCCCGCTGCCGGAGGAAATCCAGAACTACACCAGCTATACCGCTGCACTGGTGACGGCGGGGGCAAATCCCGACGCAGCGCGCGCATTTCTGCGTTATCTGGCGTCGCCGGAAGGCAGGGCGTTGTTCGCCGCCAACGGCATACGTTGATCAATCTGTAGGATGGGTGGATCGAAGCGATGCCCATCGTCAATCATACGCAGAACTGATGGCTATCTGCCTTACGGCCTCCACCCATCCTACGAACTGCGGCCTTCACCCATCGTACGCGTCTGCGCACCGCCATCCCGGAATACGCTTCGCTCCTTCCGGGCTACGGGCGGCGGTTCAATCAAAGCCGTAGAGCTGCGCCGGATTGTCGACAAGAATTTTTTTGCGCGTCGCTTCGTCCGGCACCCATGCCGCGAGCAGGTCGGCGATGTCGCCGTCATTGGGCATCGGGATTTTCCAGTTCAGCATGATGTGGCCCCAGTCGCTGCCCCAGACGATGCGGTCGGCGTTGGCTTCGACCAGCGCATGTGCGAACGCATTGATATCGGCGTGCGGCATCGGGTTCGGTGAAATGCGATAGGGCGCGGTGAGCTTGACCCACGCTTTGCCGGTTTTCAGCAAACGCAGCAGCGCCTGAAAACCCGGCGTCGTGATGGGCTTCTCGGTGCGCATGTAACCGAGGTGGCCGAAACTCACATCGACCGGAAAATCCTCCAGCGTGCGGTCGAGTTCGGGAAACTCATCGACGTGTAGCAGAAACTCGACGTGCCAGCCGTAGGGTTTGATTTTATTGGCCAGCGGCAACAGCGTCGCCATCGGCAGCACGCCCTTGTCGTCTTTGGTGTCGACGATGTTCATGCGGATGCCGCGCACGCCGGCGTCGTGCAGCGCGCGCAGTTCTTTCGCCGATATATCGGGTGCGACGACCGCAACGCCGCGATAACGCCCGTTGCCGTTCTTCAGCGCTTCAAGCAGCACCGTGTTGTCGCAGCCGTAGATGCTGCCTTGCACGAGGGCCGCGCGTGCGACCCCGATCGTCCTCAACATGTGTTCGTAATCGGGCAGCAGTGTGTCGGCCGGCGTATAAATGCGGCGTGCGTAATAGGGGTAGCGCGCGATCGGCCCGCAGATGTGGGCATGGCTGTCGCAGGCGAGCGGCGGGAAATTGATCTTCGGCTTGCGCGGGTTGAAATCGGGCGGCGCGACAACGAGCGGTTCGCTGGCGGGCGGGTTTGAACTCATAGGTGGCATGCTTACCGAATAATTTTCTGCTTTGAGTATACACAGCGCGCTGCGCATTGGTGGCTGCGCGCCGCCGCGTTTGTTAGACTGCACACAAAACCCGATGCAGTTCACGAAGGAGGAGCACCATGCAGTACGCTTTGCGCACGACGGTCCTATCCATTGCAGCCGCGACGACGGCCCTGTTATCGACGGGTGTTGCGGCGCAGGAATACCCGGTGAAGACGATCCGTTTCATCGCGCCCAATCTGCCGGCGGGGCCGACCGACATACTCGCGCGCATGATCGGTCAGAAACTCTCCGAGGCATTCGGCCAGGCGGTGGTGATCGAAAACCGCGCCGGCGCCGGCGGCAACATTGGCACCGAACTCGCGGCGAAAATGCCGCCCGACGGCTACACGCTGGTCACCGGCAACAACGCGACCTTCGGCGCCAATCCGAGCCTCTATAAAAAACTGCCCTTCGACCCGATCAAGGACTTCGCGCCCATCGTGCTGGTGGCCACACAGCCGAACATCCTCGTCGTGCATCCGACACTGCCGGTGAAGAACGTGAAGGAGTTGATCGCGCTGGCGAAGGCGCGGCCGGGCCAGTTGAACTATGCGAATTCAGGCACCGGCGCCAACGCGCATCTGGCGGCGGAACTCTTCAAGAGCATGACCGGTACCTCAATCGAGGCGATCGCCTATAAAAGCGCGGCACCGGCGCTGATCGATCTGATGGCCGGTCAGACCCATATGATGTTCGCCACCTCGCTGTCGGTGATGCAGCATATTCAGTCTGGCAAGCTGCGCGCGCTTGGCGTGACGACCGCAAAGCGTGTCGCCGCGGTGAAAGACCTGCCGACCATCGCCGAGGCCGGCGTGCCGGGTTTCGAGGCGACGACCTGGCACGGCGTGCTGACCAATGCCGGCACACCGGTCGCCATCATCAACAAGCTCAATGCCGAAATCAACCGCGCGCTGCAGATGCCCGACGTGCGTGAAAAACTCGCCGGGCTCGGCGCCGAAATCGTCGGCGGCACGCCAAAAGAATTCGCCGACCACATCGCGCGCGAGATTCCGAAATGGGCGAAGGTGGTGAAGGCGGCGAATGTGCAGATCGAGTAAGCGGTGTTTGGTGGATACGGAACATCTTTTTTGGGGTATGAAGTTGGTAATTTTTCATTGCTTATCTTATGCCATGTCCGATATGTAATTCGAACGCACAAGCCGTTCACTTAGATCCTCTTGCGAGAAGGCAACAAATTAATTGCCCCCGCTGTGGCCAGTTTATTTTTTCGGATATTTTTGCGATGACGCGACCTGCGTTAAGCAATTCGCAAATTGCAACGATAAGTGGTCAGACGCGAGAGCATCAAGGAGTTGAGTATCGACCAGAAGATTGGACGCGTTTAACGGTTCTAAGATCGTTAAGTGTTGGGGAGAAGGCTGATCGACTGTTGGTCTATCTTACGAAAAAATTTCCAACGGCGGGTCAGACGATTACTTTTAACGTAAACGAGAACTCAGATATTCTCGCAATATGCTGGGCGGTAGATGAGGCTGAAGCGAACTATCTTTTTCGTTCATATCTTACGGACCATAAGAATTTTCTTACTGCTCCGGCGCACGGTGGTATGAGTTGGAAAATTAGTCCGGCTGGATGGGATTACGTTCATTCGCTTGGAGCCGTGAATCAGGAAAGCCAGATCGGGTTTTGTGCAATGTGGTTTGATCCTCGACTGGATCCAGTATGGACGCAGGCTATTGAACCAGCAATAAAGAGTGCTGGATATGACCCAAAACGAATTGATCAACATCCGCACAACAATAGAATTGACGATGAAATTATCGCAATGATTAGAAAGAGTAGGTTTGTCGTGTGCGACCTAACAGGGAACCGCGCGGGGGTTTATTTTGAAAGTGGTTTTGCATTTGGTTTGAAATTGCCAGTTATTTGGACATGCCGTTCCGATAGATTGCACCGTGTGCATTTTGACAATCGACAATACAATTTTGTATTGTGGAATGCGGACGATCTGCCAAGATTTAGTGACATGTTGAAGTATCGAATTGAAGCAACAGTTGGCGTGGGCCCAATACCTCCGCAATAAAAAACGCCGGCATGTGCCGGCGTTTTTTATTGTTGCATGTCGAACTATTTGCGATTGAATTCCAGAATATTAAATCCCGGTCCGCGATCGACGACGTAGATGATGCCGCGCTTGTCGACGTCGATGTCGTTGGTCTGCGGGCCCGCCTGGCCGTGCAGCGGTTCCGGAATGTAGTGGCCGACTTCCTGCGGCGCAGTCGGATCGGCGATGTCGACGATGCGCAAACCGCCGGCAAACCACGCGCAGTAGACCAGCGTGTCGTCCATGCGCTCGTGGAACTGGTGGGCGCCGAAACGGCCGGGGGCGGCGCGGCTGTAGGGTGAATCGAGTTCGCTGACTTCGAAGATCGACAGCGGGAACATTTTCTTCGGGTCGGTGATGTCGAACACCCACATGCAGCCGTGCGGGCGGCCGCGGCGGCGCGCCATCTCGGCACCGTCGTGGGCGTGATCTTCTTCATCGATGGCGAGCGCGATGCGGCGGCCGTCGACCTCGAAGGGCACGTTCA
>JANXSE010000427.1 GCA_025356695.1 Betaproteobacteria bacterium | reverse complement strand
AAGAACTTCGACTGGAATTTCAACATGCAGTGGGACGAGAACTCGACGCAAGAGCGCACCGATGGCGGCACGCTGCGCACTGACGCGCGTGTGCCGTTCCGCCGCTTCACGTTCTCGCTGCCGATGCTGACGCAGGGCGAGCGCGCGCAGCTCGCAAACATTTTTCGCAAGGCTGGGCTGCGCAACGACATGTTCCTGTCGTGCTTCCCCGGCGTCGGCGGCCAGCAGGAAATCGACTACGCGGCCGCGGTGAAGCTGAAGCAAATGCCGGCGCAGCCCGGCGATTTCGTCAACAACTGGCGTGCAGACCTCATTCTCGAAGAGGCTTAAATGAACGACTTAACACAGCGTAAACCCGTCGTCGGTAACACCGACTATCCCACCCGCGTCAATGGCCTGATCGACGATTTACAAGTCGCCGCCTCCGCGCCGGTGCCGCCTTACGGCTCCAAAGGCAACGCCGCTTGGTCCGGCCTCACCTGGGCTTATTACGGCGGCCAGCGCTGGATCAACGGCGTGCTGACGACGATTGCAGACGCCACACTGCTGCTCACCGCCAGCGTGACGAATTACGTCGAATACACCGACGCCGGCGTCGTCAGCGCAAACAATATCGGTTTCTCGGCCGACAAGAACCCGATCGCGGAAATCACCACGGGCGCGAGCTCGATCACGACGTTTCTCGACCGCCGGTCGCAGCGCGATTCAGCAACCGGCCGGCTGTCGAAATCAGTCGCCGGCGGTACGGACGTCACGCTTACGGCGGCTGAGGCGCGCAACGATATTCTCGAATTCACTGGCGTGCTGACCGGCAATATAAATGTCATTGTTCCCACGCGCGCGCGCGCGTGGGTGTTCTCCAACCAAACGAGCGGCGCATTTACGTTGGCGGTTAAGCCGGCGGCGGGAACAGGAATCGCCATCACGCAGGGTAAGCGCGCCGTCCTCTATTGCGATGCGACGAATGTCATCAGCGCATTCGATGACCCGGCGTTGCTCGCGGCATCGAGTTCGCCATTCTCGGACGCCGGCGCGCTGGTCAAGGCAAACGCGGATGCGACACGGTTGCTGAAAGTCATCGCCGGCGGCATCGCCACCGGCACGACACGAAACGCGTTTTCGGCAGATGAAGACTCGACGATCGGCGTCGATTGGTACCCGAAGAATCTGACTGTCGTCTGCTCGCGCACCTCCAGCGCGGAGACCATCGCGTTGAAAGATAAAAACGGCAACGACTTTTCAGCGGCAAATCCGTTGATCGTCAAGTTTCGTAATGCGACGGCCGGCACCGGCGATTACACCTCAATCGCGCTAACGGCCGCGCACAGCCTGGTGCTGTCGTCCGGCTCTGTCATGGGCGCTTCGAACGGTGTCGCCTTCCGGTTGTGGCTTGTGCTTTTCAATGACGCCGGCACGATGCGCCTCGGGGCGGTGAATTGCCTTTCTGGCACGAATATCATGGGCCTGAAGGATGACGACCTGCTCTCATCTACAGCGGAGGGAGGCGCGGGTGCGGCTGACAATGCCCAAACTGTCTATACGGGCACCGCCGTCACCTCGAAGGCGATGCGCATCATCGGCTATCTGGAATACACACTCGCCACCGTAGGCACCTGGAATACCGCGCCGAGCAAGATTCAGTTATTCGGCCCGAGCGTCCCGTTGCCGGGCCAATTGGTGCAAGAGGTTTCGACGTTCACAGGCGCCTTCGCCAGCGGTTCGGCGGCGATTCCGCAGGACGATACGATCCCGCAGAACACCGAGGGTGACCAGTACATGAGCCTCGCGATTACGCCGAAGAGTGCGGTGAACGTGCTCGAACTGGAATACAACGTTTGCTATTCAACGTCGGCTTCCGGCGTAATCGCGGCGGCGCTCTTTCAAGACAGCACAGCGAATGCCCTTACAGTTTCCGGCGGCCTGATCCAGGCGGCAGGCGGTTACTGGGGCGTTCTGAAGGGGCTTTATCGAATGGTCGCTGCGACCACATCTTCTACAACCATTAAAACGCGGGCGGGCAAAGAAACCGCGACGACGTTTAATTTCAACGGTGCCGCGGGCGGCCGCCAATATGGCGGCGCGTTTGGGAGCTACATGAAGAACAGGGAGATCATGGCATGAGCACGATCCGCGTTATTTATTATGGTGGGGAATGCAACTTTCCCGCGACCGATCAACACCCGTTGGCGTGGCGGTATTTTACGTGGGCGGACGGGCGCATTACGTCGGAAATCGACGAATCAGAAATAGAGAAAGCCGATATCGACGCGATCGCGACGGCCGCGCAGATTGCCGTCGTCGGGGCGGGTAACGCGCAGCGCGCCGCTGAAGCATTGCAACGCGATGAAGACGAGGCCGACGACGCATTTCAGCGGTGCCGCGCCACTGCATTTGAATTTGCTGCGCAGAAAGCATTGTCGGCGGGGCAACTCGGCGCACTTGTAATGGAGGACGAGCAGCGCCGTTTTATGAGGCGGATCGAGGGCGCCGCGCGTGCCAGATTCATCGACGCGACGGCAAAGGAGCGCAGGCAGATGATGAAAGATCACGAGGCGCCCACAACGGTGTTAGACGTGATCGACGGTCCGCCGACGCAGCACGAAATTACAGAATTTATAAATCGTTCGGTTTGATATAAAAGTGGGCGACGCGCCGCGTGTTAGAGCACGCGACGCGCCACTACTACCGCAAATTCCCTGCGGATTCGCCGAGGCCCACCCACTCCGATCGGAGCGGTGCGAGCCTAGCACGGCATCACGCGGGGGTTGAGATTGGAAGAAATCAGATGCGGGGCTTGCTCGCGACTGCTTGCACGAGCAGAATATTCGGTGTTACAGATCAAGTGCCCGCGCTGCGGGACACTCAATTCGCTGAAGGCCGTGAGCCTCACACCCGAGCGCCCTCGAGCGTCGATCGACAAGGATCAGACGCATGGGCATCACCACAAGAAGAAAGCCGGCAATACCCGGCCGTAATGGTTTCAAATACCGCGAGCAGTTCGGCGTGGTTGTCATCTGTAAAAACGAGCGCCACCAGGCTACTGTTTATCGCGTGCTGTCTCGACGTGGGCACGAGTGCAAGGTGGTTACCGTATGAAGATCGACGTCCATCACCGCTGCAGCGATTTCAAGAGCTACCGAGCCGCCCGCGTAAAATCACTTTTCAACGTCGAGACTGGATGCAACTTCGACTTGTCTGTCGAGATCCCGATCGACGACTCCAACTGGAAGCTCGGCTTGATCGTGGGGCCGAGTGGTTCTGGCAAGTCGAGCATCGGCGCGCAGTTGTGGGGCGCTGGCGCGATGTACTGCCCGAACTGGCCCACGCGCCATCCGATCGTCGACGCGATAGCACCCGGCGCGGCCTTCGATGAAGTCACCGCGGCGCTTGCGGCTGTTGGCCTTGGCAGCGTGCCTTCGTGGCTGCGTCCTTACCATGTGCTCTCCAACGGCGAGCGCTTCAGGGCTGACCTGGCGCGCGTTATCAGCGACGCGCCGGCGCGTGTGGTCATCGACGAGTTCACGTCCGTTGTCGACCGGCAAATTGCCCGCATCGGCGCACTCGCATTTCAAAAAGCATGGCGACGTACCGGCGGGCAATGTGTTCTGCTTTCCTGCCACTACGACATCATCGACTGGCTCGAGCCTGACTGGGTATTCGACACCGCAACCGGTGCGTACTCAGGGAGGTCACTTTGGCGACGGCCACGCTTCGAACTTGAAATCCATCAGACCGACTGGCGATTTTGGCCGCTGTTTGAGCCGCATCACTATCTGAAAATGCCGAAGATGATCGCCGCCACCAACTACGTCGCCACGGTCGACAAGCAGCTCGTGGCACACGTCGCCGTATCAACGCGGCCGGGCCTGTGCGAAGCGCGTGCCTGCCGCCTGGTGGTGATGCCCGAGTGGCAAGGCGCCGGCGTCGGCGTGCGCTTCCTCGACGCCGTGTGCGAGATGTGGCTGCGCGGCGAGAACCGCTACAAGCTGCCGCTGCGCACGCTGTTCCACACCTCGCACCCCGGCCTCGCGGCCGCGCTGCGGCGCAATCCGAAGTGGACGCAGGTCAGCGCCAAGCTGCACGGCGAGCACCGCGGCCGGTGCATGCAGACGCTCGCCAAGAGCGCCGCGCGGCACGGCGGCTGGAACGCGCCGGGCAGCGGATACGGCGGCCACTTTCGGGCGGTGCAGGGCTTCCGTTATTTGGGCCTTGAAGGCGGCTAAAACTGCTGTTAAAAAGCGCCGAATGCGCGGTTTTTAACAGGTTGCAAACCATGTGACGCGTGGTCGCAAACCATGTGGCGCGTTACACTGCGCACCCTACAAGATCAGGTAATCGGGCATTGCGGGAAATGGCGGAAGAGAGTGGGAGTCGAACCCACGCAGGACTGTAAACAGCCCCTACCAGGTTTGAAGTCTGGCCGCCCCACCGGGAGCGATTCCCTTCCGTTGTTTCGTTCTGAAACGTGATGTTAACTGCGTACTGCCGTGCCCGCTACTTGCCGAGCAATTTGGCCGCCGCCGCACCCGCGGCTTCACCGTCTTTCTGCGCATCGATCAGGTTGCCGCCGCAGCCGGCGCGCACCGCACCCGCCGCAAATATTCCGGCGAGCGAGGTCTGCAGTGACGCGTCGGTGGTCAGGCGTCCCGTGGCGTCGCGTTTGATCCCGGCCGGCACGCATTCGACATTCGGTTCGAGGCCGACGTACGCAAAAACGCCGCTCGCCGCGATTTCGCTGGTTTTGCCGTCGGCGCTTTTGACGCGCACCTTCTTCACCATATCTTCACCTTCGATCGCCTCGACCGTGGTGTTCCATAGTGTTTGAATCAGCGGCTGCGCGGCAACCGCGTCGATGAACGATTGCCGTGCGCCGAATTTCGCGCCGCGGTGCACGAGGTGCACGCGCTTGCAGAAATGTGCCAGCACCAATGCTTCCTGCAGCGCCGAGTCGCCGCCGCCGACCACCACGACTTCCTCGTCCTTATACATCGGGCCATCGCAATCGGCGCATTGCGAGACGCCGCGGTGTTCGAATTCCATTTCGCCGGGCACGCCGAGGCGTTTCAACCTTGCACCGGAGGCAACGATGACGGCGCGCGCGTTGTGCGTGCC
>JANXSE010000424.1 GCA_025356695.1 Betaproteobacteria bacterium | reverse complement strand
CGAGCGGCGGCGTAAACAGGCCGCCGCTCGCGCCGGTGTTGCTGCTGCCGGAATTGCCGTCCGCTTGCGCCATCCCGACTCAGAGTTGTTGTATGCCGCTGATCAGCCAGCCGCTGGAGCCGTCGAGCGGTTTTTCCAGATGCCAGATCTCGTCGAACGATTCGGTTTCGGCGCTGGTTTTTTCGCGCAGCGAGCCGGTGAAGCGAACGCTGGCGATGTGTTTCCCGTTTTCGGTGACCACTTCGACGACGTTCGTATCAAGGTTGATGATCTCGGTACTTTGCGCAACGCCCATCGGATCAAGGTCGGCGACGATCGCGTCGTAGAGTTCCGGCGTCATGTAATCGCGCATGGTCGATACATCGCGCTTGTCGTTGGCCTGTTGCAGCCGTGTGAAATTTATTTTGGCGTGGTGCGCGAACTGCTCGGCGTCAAAGTCCGGTGGGAAACGGCTGGCGACGGCCGGCGCTGCGGTTTCGACGACGCCACCCAGCGCACTGCCGATTTTCGGCATGCCGCCACCCGCGGCCGGCATTGATGATGAAGCGGGCGAATACGCAGGTGCTGGATCGGCGCCGGCGTATTGCAGGTTGCCCGGGCCTTCGGATTTGGCGCGCAGCATACGCCACGCGAACATCGCGGCGGCGGCCAGCAGCACTATCATCAGGATGCCGCCCATGGCGCCACCCATGCCGTTGTTCATGAACAGCGAGGCGAGTCCGGCGCCAATGGCGAGTCCGGCCAGTGGCCCGAGCCAGCGACTCATGCCTGACGGTTGCGGCGCAGGTGCGGGGGCCGGCGTTGCGGCAGGCGCGGCGGGTTGCGCCTGCTGTGCCGGTGTTTTGGCCGGTGCTTGCGGCGTTATGCTGCGCTGGGCGCCGATACTTTTGCCGCCACCGAGGCGGCGCGCCGCATCGGCGTCGACGGTGAGCAGGCTGAATGTCAGGGTGGCGCACAATACCATCAGGAATCTGTTCATCATTTCTCCAGGCCGGATTAACCGGCGGCGCATTTAAAAGCTGATAAATTTCCGGCCCGCGTGTTCTGCGGCCCGCATAACGGCGATGCGCCTTCGCTTCGTTTACTTCAACGCATCGGCGGCGCCGAAACGAGTTCGTGAATTTCCCAGTCGCCGCGCATGGCCCGGCTGCGCGGCCCGCGCGAGAGGTCGAGGTAGCCGGAGTTGCGCGCGATCCGCACGGTGCGGCCGAGCGCCGGTGCGAACCATTCGGTTTCGAAAATATTTGTTTCCGTCAGACGCAGATAGGAGGCGGAGTCGCCGGCATAGACGGAGCGCCTGATTTTGATGGTGTCGAATTCGCCGGCCGGCACGCGGATGCGCTCGGTACCCACCACCGTTGCATCAATGCGCACGCTGTGGCTGGCACCGGTCTCGGCATTTACGGCGTTGACCCGGGTCGACCACTCCTTGCCGGTGTCGAGCGGGAATTCGTACGACGGATAGGCGGGCGAGAACGCGTAGTCGACCAGTTGGTCGTGGTTGACGATCGTGTGGCGCAGCCATTTGCCGTCCTGCGTCAGTATTTCCGTCGTTGCAGCCTGCATGCCGGGCTTGTCTGCGCTCACCGAGAGAGTGATGCGGTCGGCTTCGGTTTTGTCGACGCGGTAGCTGAGTTGTCCGCGGATCTCGTTGTTGTAGGCGTTGATGACGCGATAGACATAGGTGTCGCCCGCGACCGGCAGCGGGGCGACCGGGGCTTGGACCGCCGCAGTGGCGATGGCGGCTGCCGCAATCAGCGCGGCAACCAGGCCGTAGCGGCATGCGCTGGCGGCAAGAGCGGCCTTTTGACCTGTTGCACTGCAAAGCATGGATGTCTTGTTCATCATAATGTCCTCCTCAAAGGAATCGTACATTAAACAAACGTTATTGCTTACGTGCAGGCTGGCATTCGCTTAAATTCGGTGCGCGCCCGGTTCTCGTCGGCGGTTGCAAATGCAGATATTATCCGCCGCCTTCGCGGTAAAGGTGTGTGAACCGGCTTTGGGTCATATTGGACAAGGCCTTCAAGACTTCGTTCATGGTTCCTTTAGGCTGGGCTTTTCATTTTAGCAAGAATCGTTGCGCGGGCCGTTGTTGTTTCGCAGACCTTAAATCGCCCCGTTCCGGCGATTAGCGCGCCGCCGGCGCGGACACCAATTCGTAGAGGTTCCAGTCGCCGCGCATCGCCTGCGCCCCCTGCCGGCGCGAAAGGTCTTTGTAGTAGGAGTCGCTGATCAGGCGCACGTAGTGGCGCAGCGAGGGCGCGTACCACTCCAGTTCGGAAATGGTCGTTTCAGTCAGACGCAGGTAGTTTGCGGCGTCGCCGGCGTAGATGGTGCGGCGGATTTTCAGGGTGTCGAATTCGCCGGCCGGCACGCGGATGCGCTCTGCACCAAGCACTTTCGTATCGACGCGCACGCTGCGGCGCGCGCCGCTCGCAGGGTTTATGGCATCCACGCGTAGCGACCACTCACTGCCGGGCTCCAGCGGGAACCGGTAGGCGGGGAAGGCTGGCGCGAACGCATACTCAACGGGCTGATCGCGATTGGTGAGCGGATGGCGCAGCCAGTTGCCGTCCGGCGCATAAACCTCGGTGCTCGCGATGCTGGTGCCGGGCATCTCGGTCGTTACTGCCATGACGACGCGGCCGGTGTCGACGTTGTCGATGCGATAGCGGACCTGTCCGCGCGGTTCATTGTTATACGCGTTGATGACACGATACACGTAAGCATCGCCGACGGCGGGCAGGGGTTGCGCGACGGCGGTGGTCAGCACCGTTGCGGCAATCAAGGCGGCCTGCAGTGCGACGGTTGATCGCATACGCTTTCCTCCGCTAGACCGCCCTGTTGTGAGGGCAAACCATAATACGTGCAAACGCCGCGCCTAACCGGTTTATTCCGCCCGGCTAGAACTTGAATCCGCGATGCAGTGCAACAACGCCGGCGCTGAGATTGAAATACTCGACCCGTTCAAGGCCCGCTGCAAGCATCATGTCCTTGAGGGTCTCCTGGTCCGGATGCATGCGGATGGATTCGGCGAGATAGCGGTAGCTGTCGCTGTCGCCGGTGATCAGCTTGCCCAGCGCCGGCAGCACTTTGAAGGAATAGGCGTCATAGGCCGGTTCGAGCGGTTTCCACACACGCGAAAATTCGAGCACCAGCAACCTCCCCCCGGCGCGCAGGACGCGCCGCATTTCCGCCAGTGCGCGGTCCTTGTGCGTCATGTTGCGCAGGCCGAAGGCGACGCTGACGCAGTCGAAGTAATCGGAGGGGAAGGGCAGTTTTTCGGCATCGCACTGCACGGCCGGCGCCATGATGCCGGCATCCAGCATGCGATCGCGGCCGCGCGCCAGCATGGCGGCGTTGATGTCGGTGAGCACCACTTGGCCGCTGCTGCCGACGCGCCGCGCAAACTGGATCGACAAGTCTGCGGTGCCGCCGGCGACGTCGAGTGCGCGCTGGCCCCGACGCAAACCGCTTTGCTCGACGGTAAAACGTTTCCACAACCGGTGCATGCCCGCCGACATCAGGTCATTCATGAGGTCGTAGCGCGAGGCGACCGAATCGAAAACGCCGGCGACGCGGTCGGCTTTTTCGTGCTCGGGGACTTTCTCGAATCCGAAGTCGGTAGAATTGGTCATGGCTGAATTTTTTTTTGCAGATCTGCAATGGATGTCGTGGTTTGCACCGCCCGTTGCCCGCATTGCATCCGGAGGCGCTGTTTGATGATCATACTATGGCGGCAAAGACGGCGAGAAATCTACGTCAACGGCGTTGCAGTGAGGCGTGCGGCCGGCGGCCGGCGGGGCGGAGCGGTTGTTATCCGGGGAGCGAATTTGAGGCAGGGGTTTTAGTTGATGGCGCCGAACGTCACGCTGACGCTGGTCGATGGGGTGAAGATTGTTGTGCCCGATTCCCTCGAACTGCTCACGCCGTACGTGTTGCGCGAGCAACAGGACTGGTTTGAAGACGAAATAAAATTTCTGCGCCGCCTGCTCCAGCCGGGACAGCAGGTCATTGATATCGGCGCCAACTACGGTGTCTATACGCACTCAATGGCGCGCAAGGTTGGCGCCAACGGCAGGGTGTGGGCGTTCGAGCCCGCTACCAGTACCGCAAGGCTCTTGGAGGAGGCCAGCGCCTTGAATGGTTTTGCGCAGACGGTGGTGGAACGAAGCGCCCTCTCCAATCGCTGCGGCACGGCATGGCTGTCGCTGAATGAAAACGCCGAAATGAATTCGCTGGGCGGCAAACGTTCCGCCTCCGCGCCGGGTGAAATGGTGCCGCTGGTGACACTCGACGCCTGCCTTGAGCGCCACGGCTGGCGAAACATCGATTTCGTGAAAATGGATGCGGAGGGCGAGGAGGCCAACATTCTTGACGGGGGAAGGCGCTTCTTCGCGGAACTGTCGCCCCTCGTCCAGTATGAAGTAAGGCATGTCTCCAAAATTCATCTGGAGCTGGTGCAAAAATTTTCGGCACTGGGTTACCAGTCTTACCGTCTGGTGCCCGGGCTCGACCTGCTGGCGCCTTTCGATGCCACGGCGACGCCCGATGAATATCTGATCAATCTGTTCTGCTGCAAACGCGAGCGTGCCGCACAGCTGGCCGCTGCAGGTTTTTTGCTCGACTCTGCGGCGACCGACGATGCGACGGCCGTCGCGCGGTTCGCGGATATTCTCGACAGTCCGCAGGAACGCGAGGCCTACGACTGGCGTTGCAGGCTGGCGACGCTGCCGTATGGCGGCAGGCTTGTCGAACGCTGGACGGCGACGCTGGCAGCGGGCGGCGGCGCAGAAGTGAGTGAGGCGCTATCGCTGTATGCATACAGCCACGATGTGACGCGATCGCCGGCCGACCGTTTCCGCGCGCTCAAATCCAGTTTTGGTTTGTTCTATAAATCCTGCGAGCAGCAACCGTCATATTTGCGTCTGGCGAGTTTTGCGAGGGTGGCGCGGGAGTATGGCGCGCGGCTGCTGGCGGTACGCGCCCTTGAGTATTTAAGCAATAATTTTTCGCGCAACGAACGCCCGGACCTGAGCGAGCCGTTTCTGGCGCCATGTGAACGATTCGACGCGCTGCCGCCGGGAATCGACATCGCCGACTGGGTGCTGGCGGCGGTGCTTGAGGAACTTGAGCTGCTGGGTTATCTGTCGTCTTTTTTCACTGGTAACGCCGCTCGCCCGCGCCTGGAAATCATTCACTCGCTCGGCTTTGGCAGTGCTGAGATGGAGCGCCGCCTGCATTTGTTGCAGCGGCGCTTTGGTGCGGCGAACTGACAAATGTTCGCCGCCGCGCCGACGTGTGGCGTCAACGGCTGGCGCCGGCCTCCTGCAGGCGCTTGAGATAACGCGCCCACATTTCTTCCTGGTTCACACCGTAGTCGTAGAGGATGTCCCAGGAGTAGATGCCGGTGTTGTGCTTGTCGGAGAAATGCAGCTGAACCGCATAGGTACCGACCGGTTCAACCTGCACGATCTCGACATCCTTTTTGCCGGTTTGCAGCGTTTCCTGCCCGGGGCCGTGGCCGCGCACTTCGGCCGACGGCGAATGCACGCGCAGAAATTCGCACGGCAGACTAAAAGTCTTGCCGTCGGTGAACGCGATCTCAAGCAGGCGCGACTTCTGGTGCAGCTTGATTTCAGTCGGCAGCGGCGTGCTGTTTTTTGCGTTGGTCATGACTTGAAGAGGCGTCCGTCGGTGGCAGGACACGCATCATAACCGAGCTGCCGGCGTCCCGGTTGCCCCCGCGTCGATCAAACGATGTCGACCGTGCAGCGTTCGAAGTCGCTGCCTTTTTCGATCAGATTGACGAGCTTGGCGACGGTTTTCTGCTCGCCGTGCAATTCGACAAAACGGCCCGGCTGATACCAGCCGCTCGGCAGCAGCAGCGTGGTCGGCGTCGCCGGTGCGGGCAACTCCGGCAACAGCAGCCCGCGTTCGAAACCGCCGCGGGCATCGGTCGGCGCATTGAAATTGGCCGGCCGCACGGCGATTGCGCGCGCGATCCCCGGAAACAGCCGCACGCCGACGAACAGAGACTTCTCGTCTTCAGCGCGTATCCATTGAATCAGCCCGACGTAAAACAGTTTGCTCGAGCCGCGCCGCACCGCGACCAGCTCGTGGTGGCTGATGCGCAGGTTCGCATCGGGGTCGCGCAGCATGCACATGAAACCGGAGTTGCTCTGGTTCATCAGCTGCCATGATTCGACGGCCAGACTTTGATTCGAGGCGAGCTGCCGTTCGGTGCGTTCGCTGATGTGGCCGAACAATTGCATGTCGTGCTCTTCCTGGCGCGACAGGCTGGCACCAGGCGGGCGAAAGGCGCGGCCGCTGATATGAAAATGCGCGGCGTGAATGCCGAGGCAGACCTGCGCCGTCTCCGGATTCGCGTTGCGTTGTTCGCCGCGCCCGGTGCCCGCGCGGCACCATTGGATATAGAGCAGCATAAGCAGGTTTTCGCAGCCCGGCTGGCGCGCGTCGCTGCCGAGCTCGAGCTGGGCCGGCGTCTGTCCCTGTTTAAGCAGTGTGATGAGTTGCCGCAGCGTGCGGCCGATCAGTTCAAGATCGAGATGGCGCAAGCCGGCGGCGGGCGCCATGCCCTCGGCAAAGCTCGGGCCGGCGTCGCCCGCAATGTTGATTGCCAGCGCCGGGATCGCCGAGAGCGGCAGCGGCTGCGCGGCAAGGCCCGCCAGCAACGACCATTTCTCGAGCCACTCTGCGAGAAAACCCATCTGGCGGCCGGACAGCGCGAACGGATTGGCCAGATGCGCCAGCAGTGCCTGGCAGTAGACGGCGAGACAGGTTGTCTCAAGTTCGCCCTCTTTGGCTTTCGCGGTCACCGTGGTGCGGGTAAAGCCGCTTTGCTCGGCAAACACGTAGAGCTGGTTGAGCTTGTTCCACAACGTCGCCGGCACCTGGCGGTAAATGCGGTAATGATCGAACATCGCCGCGCCGACGCAGCGCATGGCGCGCAGCATGATCAGCGCGCCGCTGTTCATCAGGCGCAGATCGCCAATGGCGTGTGCATCGCGGCACACCAGATAAGCGTCGGCGTATTCGAGCCACAACAGTTGCACGCGCGCCCAGACCGCCGATTCATTGGCATCGAGCGGCAACGGCCGGCCGGTGAATTTGCGCGCGAGTTCGGATTGCACGAACAGCACCGCCTCGCGCAGTGCCTCGAGCACGCGCAACAGTTCGGACGGTGCGATCGACGATTGCCGCAACAGTTCGATCTGCTGCGTCAGCGTCTGCTGGGCGGCCGGCACATTGGTCAGCGGTAGCGCGGCAAGCCAGTGTTTGCAGCTTGCCGCGTCGGTGAATTGCAACTGGCGCGTATTGAGTGCCATGAGTTGACTTGCCATTCCGGTCCCGCCTCCATTCCTGATGCTGTTGACTGCTTTAGCCACTGCTTTCGATCGCGGTGCTGCCATTGCGTTCAACTCTAACGTTCAAATTACGGCCGGGCAAAGCTGACCGATGCGCGGAAGATTAGCCGGAACAAACGGGGAGTACCTGTGAAGCAGGTCACGCAATCGCAATAATTTTTCGGGATCGGAATTAATGCACATTCAGTGCGTTAGCGCATAAAGTCACAGCAATTTTGCAAGATTGGTTTTGAGCAGTGCACGCCAGTCTGCAGGCGCGCGCGGCGACTTTGCCACCTGCGCGGAGCGTTGTCGCCTGCCCCAGACCGGGTGCGGAAAATGCGCGTCGCGCGCAAAGCGCGGAATGACGTGCCAGTGCACATGCGGCGCCATGTTGCCGAAGCTGGCGAGATTGATTTTGTCCGGGCTGAACACTGCGCGCACAGCCTGCTCGACGGCGAACACCACGCGCATGCAGTGCGCGCGCTGCGTTGCAGACAGATCGGTCATTTCTTTTACATGCGCATTCCAGATGACGCGACAGAAACCGGTGTAATCGGGGTCGGTCACCAGCACGACGCGGCAATATTTGTCGCGCCAGAGCAGACTGCCGCCGCGGCTTTTGCACAGCGGACATTGCGGCGCCGGTTTCAAACGAGGGGCAGTGGCAACGATGTTTTTTTTCATGAGTATTTCCTCGATCGGTTGGCGGCTGTGCTAAACGGCGATGCCGGCAATGAGCAGATAACGCGCGAATTTCCCCACAGCCATGCACAATGCCGACAACCACGGATTGACGCGCAGCCAGCCGGCGGCAACGCATAACGGATCGCCGATGATCGGCACCCACGCCAGCAGCAGCGCCGCCGCGCCGTAGTGCGTCACGGTCTCGATGCCCCTGATCTGGTTTTTTTGCGGGATCAGTCGGCCGATCAGATAAGACGACATGCCGCCCAGCGTATTGCCCAGTGTGGCGACTGCCAGCGCCGGCCAGTATTGCTGCGGATTGAGTTTGAGCACGCCAAACAGCACCGCCTCGGAACCGCCGGGCAACAGCGTGGCGGCCAGAAAGCTGCTGGCAAACAGCGTCCACAGACTGAGCGTTTCATCCATGGCGGTATTTTTGCATGCGACGGTGAAACGCGGCGCGCAAAAATACCGGCGATTCGCCGTTGCCGCGCTGGTTTGACGCTGTGCGCGCCTATCGCGGATAATCCCCTGCGCTTTAAACAGGTTCATCGCGGTTCCCGCGTATCTGCCATCGTGGCTGGCAATGGCGATTTTGCTGCCGAACCGGTCCGTTGCACACTTATCCAGAAAGGCATTGCATGAAATACGTGATCGATTTTGCACCCGTGACGACGCTGCCCGTTGTCGGCACTTCCGATGTGTTCCCGGTCAACCGCATTTATTGCGTCGGCCGCAATTACGCCGACCATGCGCGCGAAATGGGG
>JANXSE010000423.1 GCA_025356695.1 Betaproteobacteria bacterium | reverse complement strand
CCGCGCTTGATTTCAACGCCCTGCGCCTTCGCGCAGGCGTCGAGGTCTTCATTGGTGATTGCGGTGCCGTCTTCGAGAAAAGGCTTGCCAACATGGCGCGCGACGTCGAGCAGCACGCCGCGGCCGATCATGCGGTCTTTGACTTTTTCGATGCCGTTCTTCTGCGCGCCGTTCGAATCGACGAGCCGCGCGTCGTAGCCGTTCCACATCGTGTCGTCGTAGAAAATGTGGCCGAGTGCGTCCCACTGTGTGCCGCACTGCAACGGTAGCGACACCATGTCGTCGGCGTATCGGAGGCCGTTTTTGTCCTGTACGCCCGACACTGCATCGGTGCCGGTGGCGAGCATCGTGTGGATCGGGTTGAAGCGGTTGCCCCACAGGCCTTTTTGCGGGCCGTACTTGTCGAAGTTAAGCCCTAGCGAAAACGCCTTACCGCGCTTGATCAGCTTGCCGGCATTGATGATGTCCTGCGGCGTGACGTAGTTGAGCGTGCCGGCCTCGTCGTCCGGACCCCATTTGCCCCAATTCTTCAATTTCTCGGCGGTCGCGCGCAGGTGTTTCATGTCGAATCGTTTGGCGTCGTAGCGGCGTGGCATGGTGCTTCCTCCCGTTGATATTTGTTATGCAGTTTAATGCGTTTATTGCGCGGTCCAGCCGCCGTCAATGATCAGGCTGCTTCCAGTCATTAATGAAGATGCGGGCGATGCTGCAAACAGCACGGCGCTGACCACCTCATCGAGTTGTCCGAGCCGTCCCATCGGTATGCGGTCGTGCACCCATCTGCTGAATTCGCCCTTGGCGAACATCGGCGCGGTCATCGGGGTTTCGATAAAAGTCGGCGCTACCGAGTTGACGCGGATGTTCGACGGCGCGAGTTCGACGCCGAGCGCCTTGGTCAAGCCCTCGATCGCGTGTTTTGTCAGACAGTAAACGGTACGGTTCTCGGCGCCGACGTGGCCCATTTGCGAAGAGATGTTGACGATGGCGCCGCCGCGCGTCTTGCGCTCGGGGTGTTCCAACATTTTTTTCACCGCTGCCTGCGCGACAATGAACATGCTGCGCACATTCAGATTCAGCACGCGGTCGAGCCGTTCTTCGCTGACGTCGACGAAAGGCTCGGGCATATTCATGCCGGCGTTGTTGACGAGGATGTCGAGCGAGGGAATCGCTGCAATCATTTTTTTGACGGCCGCCGCATTAGTGACGTCGCAGGCCGTGGCGTGCGCGCGGCCGCCGGCGGACTTGATTTCCGCGGCGAGCTGGTCGAGCTCGGTTTGCGTGCGCGAAGTCAGCCACACTTCGGCGCCCACCTGCGCGAACGCAAGCGCCACACTGCGGCCGATGCCGCGGCCGGCGCCGGTGATCAAGGCGACGCGGCCGTCGAGACGGAAGCGTGCGGCGATATCGCCCGAAGCAGTAGTCATATTGACTTTGTGATGGCGTTAAAAAAAATCGTCACTCCCGCGGAAGAGGGAGTCCAGAGCAAGTTGTGTTGTGATGGCATATGCGAAAGTCTGTTGCCCCCATCCTACCTTCCCCCGCAAGCGGGGGAAGGGGATACCCGCTTTCGCGGGAATGACCGTTCTAAATAACACATGACGATAAATCCGCGTTTATTTCTTCGCGCCAAGCCCGACATTTTGTCCGCCGTAGCGGCGCAGCCGCAGATCGGCCTGCTCCTTGTGGCCCCAGAAGCGCTCGATCGCGCAGAGGCGCGAGCAGTATTCGCCGACCACCACGCTCGCCTGCGGTGTGACTTCCTGGTACGTGCAGGTCTTCAAAAACTTGCCGACCCACAGGCCTCCGGTATAACGCGCAGCACCGAGTGTGGGCAGCGTGTGATTGGTGCCGATGACCTTGTCGCCGTACGAGACATTGGTTTCGGCGCCGAGGAAGAGGGCGCCGAAATTTTTCATGTGCTCGAGAAAGTAACGCGGCTCCTTGGTCAGCACTTCAACGTGCTCGGCGGCGATCTTGTCAGCTTCGACCACGGCTTCGGTTAGAGAATCGACGAGAATGATTTCGCCGTAGTCGCGCCACGCCACGCCGGCGACGTCGGCGGTCGGCAGCACTTTTAATTGACGTTCGATTTCCGCATTCAGGCCCTCGGCGATTTTGCGCGAGGTGGTGATGCAGATCGCCGGGCTCGTCGGCCCGTGCTCAGCCTGACCCAGAAGATCGGTGGCGATGATTTCCACATCTGAAGTTTCGTCGGCGATCACCAGAATTTCCGTCGGCCCGGCGAACAGATCAATGCCGATGCGGCCGAAGAGTTGGCGCTTGGCCTCGGCGACGTAGGCGTTACCCGGGCCGCATAACATATCGACCGGCGCGATGGTTTCGGTGCCGAGCGCCATCGCGGCGATCGCCTGCACGCCGCCGAGCACATAAATTTCATCCGCGCCTGCCAGCACCATTGCCGCGATCGTCTCCGCATGCGGCTCGCCCTGGTTCGGCGGTGTGCAGGCGATGACGCGGCGCACGCCGGCGGTGCGCGCGGTGACGATGCTCATGTGCGCCGACGCAACCATCGGGTAACGCCCGCCCGGCACATAGCAGCCAACGCTGTCGACCGGAATGTTCTTGTGGCCGAGCTTCACGCCGGGCAGTGTTTCGACTTCGATGTCGCGGATGCTGGCGCGCTGATGCTGCGCGAAGTTACGGATCTGCGCCTGTGCGAACTTGATGTCATCGAGCGTGCTTTCCGGCACCTTGCGCATGATGGCGGCGAGATCTTCCGGCGACAGCCGGAAGGCGGGTGGCGACCATTTATCGAATTGTGCAGACAGCTCGCGCACCGCCGCGTCGCCGCGTTTCTTCACGTCGCTCATGATGCCTTCGACGGTAGAACGCACTTTGGCGTCTATCGCGTCAGTGACGGTCTGGTCGATGCGCTTCTTCAGATAGGTGGCCATGGGATGTGTCGCTTATGCAGAGGGAGGTTCGCGCCGGAACGGCGCTGTGGAACGCAAAGTTTAAGACGTTTACCCCGATGCGGCAAATGCAATCCGGATGATCGTAGCCCGGAAGGAGCGAAGCGTATTCCGGGGGAGGCTTCGAAATAGCATGGCATAGGGATAACATCTGAATGTGGTCCATTACCGACGAAGCCGCGTCGCCGGCGGCACCTTCTTCTTTACGGTCAATCTCCATGATCGTCGATGCGAGCTGTTGGTTGATCACATCGACGCACTGCAAGGCATCGTTCGTGACGTCCGAACGAAATTGCCATTTGAAATTGATGCAATGACCGATCATTGGCACGCGGTTTGGACGATGCCGCCGGACGACGCTGATTACGCGCGGCGCTTGCAGCTTATCAAGGCACGGTTTACACAACATCTGCTGCGCGATGGTGTCGAAATTTCAAAAGACGCCCGCGGCGAATACCGTTTATGGCAGAAGCGGTTTTGGGAACATACGATCCGTGACGACCGCGATTTTGAAACGCACGTAAATTACGTCCACATCAATCCGGTAAAGCACGGTTATGTCACGCGCGCCGTTGATTGGCCACATTCAACGATTCATCAATACGTTGAGCGTGGATTGGTCCCGGCAGATTGGGCATGCACGCCGCAGGAAGGGGAGTTTGGCGAGTAGTGAAACGCCGGCCCCGGAATACGCTTCGCTCCTTCCGGGCTACAAAAAAAAGGGCACGCGAGTGCCCTTTGTTTAACCGGAGAAGAGGAACTACTTGCCTTTGACCGCATCCCCCGCGCCGTCACCGGCGATGCGTCCGAACACCGAGCCTGAAACAAGGCCGGTGCCTGCCGCGTAGTTGAAGTAGAAAATGCCGCCGACCATTTCGCCCGCGGCATAGAGGCCGGGAATCGGGTGCATGTTGACGTCAACGACCTGGCCGTTTTCGTGGTTGATGCGCAAGCCGCCGAAGGTGAAGGTAATGCCGCAGGTGACGTGATAGGCCTCATAAGGCGGCGTGTCGAGCACGATGGCCCAGTTCGATTTCGCCGGCTCGATGCCGACTGTCGAGCGCCCGTCTTTGACCGCGTGATTGAACGCTACGTCTTTTTTGATCGAGGCGTTATAGGTTTTGATGGTTTTGAGGAACTGCTCGGCGTTCACGCCTTCGAGTTTGCCGGCGAGTTCTTCCAGCGTGTTGGCGGTGACCTTGGTCACCTGCTTGTCGTTGTACTCGGGGCGCAGCAGCGGTTTGGCCTTGGCGTCGAACACCTGATAGGCGAACTGCTCTGTCTGCTTCAACACTTCGGCGCCGTATTTGGCGTAGGTGTAGTTGTAGAACTCGATGCCTTCATCGACAAAGCGTTTGCCTTCGGCATTGATCATCACCGACAGCGGGAAGCTGTGGCGGTACGAGCTTTCCGGAATATTCAGGTCGCCGACTTCCGGTGCGTGGCGTTCCCACGATACGGCGTGGCGGCCCGAGAAGTTGCCGTAGGGGCAGGCGCCGATGGCTAGCGCCATATTGAGACCGTCGCCCATGTTGAAGCGCGTGCCGCGCACTTTTGCCAGTTCCCAGCCGGGGCCGAGGTACTTGGTGCGCATTTCCGGATTCGATTCGAAACCACCGCAGGCGAGAATCACCGCGCGGCCCTTGTATTCGATCTGTTTGCCTTTGCACTTGGCTTTGACGCCCAGCACTTTTTCGCCGTCATAGATGAGGTCGGTGGCGCGCGTCTCGTAAAAAATTTCAACGCCTTTTTTGACTGCGGTGACAGTCAGCGATTCGACCAGGCCCGGCCCGCCGCCGTGCATGATCATCGGCATGCGGCCGAAGAATTTGCGTTTGCCGTTGACCATGCCCGACTGGAAACGGTAGTTCGGCAGGAAGCGCGCGCCCTGGCCGCGTACCCACACCATCGTATCAAGACTTTTCGTGATCAGCGCTTCGCTGAGATCGGGATCGGTGCGGAAATTGGTGACGCGGTATAGATCGTCGTAGAACTCGTCGACGGTGTTGCTTTCCCAGTCGATGGTATCGACTTCTTCGGGCGGAATGTCGGCGACCTTCTGCAGATCCTTGACGCCGTCGTAGGCGAAGCGCATCACGCCGCCGGCAAAGCGGCTGTTACCGCCGGATTCTTCAACCGGTGCCGCTTCGAGTATCGCGACCGTCGCGCCCTTGTCTCTTGCCGCCAGCGCCGCGCACAAGGCGGCGTTACCCTTGCCAACCACAATCACATCGAACTGCTGCACGGGAAATATCCTCAATAGTTATTACAGGTGGGA
>JANXSE010000401.1 GCA_025356695.1 Betaproteobacteria bacterium | reverse complement strand
CACCGCCTTCATGCGCTGCACTGCATCGCCGGCGAGGTGGGTCCAGATAACGCCGTCGCGGGCCAGTTTCTCGGCACCGGCGCTGCTGTGTATATCCAGATTGAGCGTGGTGACTTTCTGCACCACATCGGTCGAAAAATTGTGCAGCAGAATATGGTTCGAAGCATCGTGCTTCACTGCGTGATCGTCGGCTTCCGCCGCAATGCGGAAAACAAACGAACGCAGAGCCTCCGTCAGCATGCGCATCTCGGATAATTTCAGCTGTACCGTCTGGTTGTTGCGAAAGCGCGCCGCATCCGGCCATTGCAACTGGATGCGCGCTATCGCCATCTCGACGGCCGCGTTGCAGATGCCCAGCGCATTGGCGGAAAGTTCGAGGTCGCCGAACGGCGCGCTGGTCGATTTGCGCAGATTGAATCCGCGGTTGACTTCACCCACCACGTTGGTATGCGGCACGCGGGCATTTTCGAAAATCAATTCTGCGTTCTGATAAAAACGCCAGCCGCTCTTGTTAAAAACCTTGCCGATGCGCATGCCGGGCGTATCGACCGGCAGAATGAACAGCGTAACGCCTTCGCTCTGGCTGACCTCAGGATTGGTTCTTGCATTGACAAAGAAAATGCGCGCCACGCTGCCGTTGGCAATAAAACATTTTTCGCCGTTGAGTATCCATTCATCACCGTGCCGCTCGGCCCTGAGCCGGGCGCCTGCACGCGGCGCGTCTTCGGGTGGCAAACGATGATCGGAGCCGGAGTTCGGCTCGGTGTTGCCCAAACCGAGCAGCAAAGTATCGTCGGCGACAAACGGTTTGAGAAAACGCGTTTTCTGATCTTCAGTGCAAAACGTCGCGATCAGATGACTCCACTTCCAGCACTGGCTGAAAGTCTTGGCCATCGCGCTGTCGCCGCGGGCGAGCTCAGACATCACCAGTGCCTGCGTCACGGTATTAATGCCGTGGCCGCCCCATTCCTTCGGCACCACCGCCGTGCGAAAACCCAGCTGCGAGCCTTTTTTGATGATCTCCCAGTCGAAGGTCGCGCGCGGCTCGGCAACGCTGTCACAGGCCAGTGAACGCGGCCGCAATACTTCCTCGGCAAACTTGCGCGCCTTCAACTGCCACGCAAGCTGCTCCTCTGAAAGAGAAACATCCATGCCATACACTCCCGGGAAAACAACGAACCGCCTGCCAACCAGCGGGATAATTGCGCATCAGGCGGCGGATCTCCGCCGCCTTTCTGCTAACGCTTGTTGCCCGGATAGAGTGCTTCGATCTCTTTGGCTTCGGGTCGCAGGTTGTAGTCCTGTGCCAATTCGCCGTTGCCGCAAGGGCTTTTCACCGTGAGGAAGGTGGCCGGCCCGTTGACCGGGCGCGAACGATGGCGCGTGTTGCGCGGAATATGGATCAGCGTGCCGGGACCGACCACGCGGTCTTCGTCGCCGAGCACAAAATGCATCTCGCCGGACATGATGACCGTAAATTGTTCTTCGTTCGGATGTTCATGCAAGGGTGGCCCCTCACCCTCCGGTTTGGTGACAATGCCGAACTTCATGAATTCGCCGGGCACAGAGCCCGCTTCGATTTTGGAATTGACCTTCGATTTTTTTTTCTCAAGCTCGTCGAGTTGATAAAACGGCATGACACTCCTCCTCGTTGGCTGATTCTGTTTTGAATTCACCTGAAAACGCGAGCCCGTTTTGCGGGAACGTACTACCTTTACAACCCGGTTCTTATTTGCACATCAAGGCTAGCCCAGCGTCGGCGCAGATTCAATGGATGAGTGCAGAACCGCCAGGATCAGCTCTTCGATTTTTCACCACCCAGTGCTTTAACGAGGTCGGTCAGCATCAAGGCAAGCTCGCCGGTCATTAGGGCAAAATCGAGCTCGAACTGTTCCTGCTCGTCCTCAACCTGCGCATCCGAATCGCGCCTGAGAATATCCAGAAAAGTAACGCGCTTGATATGGTATTGCTCGGTCAGCACGAAGGAGATCTTGTCGTTCCAGGTCAGGCCGAGACGCACCACGGTCTTGCCGGTCGAAATATGATCGCGGATTTCCTTACCGTCGAGGCTGTGGCGCGAGTAACGGACCGTCGCCTTGCTGGCGTCGGCCGCGCGCAACTCGAGATCCTGATCGATGGTAAAACCCTGCGGCGCGGCACCCTTGACCAGCCATTCCGCCATCGCCGAAGCCGGCGAACGCTGAGTTTCGAGCCGCGGCGCAATCAAGGCGTCTTCACTGCGGCGTAACGTTTCCATGAACAACTCGGCGTGGGGATCCCCGGCCGCATCGACCACCAGCCAGCGGTTGAGTGCGTCTATCCAGCAATGCGTAATGCGGCGGCGCGCCAGCGCACGCGGCATGAATTCGTTGGTGACTTCCTCGCGGATGTCGCGCAATTGCTTGCGGCCGACGGGATGCGCCTGTTTTTTGGCGACCTTCTCGGCGCGGTCCAGCGCTTCCTGACGGATGATGGAGGCCGGCAGCAGCTTCTGCTCCATGCCCAGCGCCAGCAACCAGTGTTTATTCTGGTTGTAGAGGTACTGCCCCTCTTCATAAGGGCAGGTCCAGCCGCGGCTTTCCATCTGAAAACCGCCGCAGGGTTGCAAAGGTTGCTTGGCGAGCTTGCGCTCGAGCTCTTCCGCTTCAACTGCCCAATGCGCAGGCAGGCGGTAAACGATGAGATTCTTGATCCACATGGCCGGAAAAAATGTCGAATTATACGGACAGCCGCCGCCGGCGCACAGCAACCGGAGGCGCGGAAAATTTCAGCGATTGATGCGCTTGACAGCGCCGCCACAACAGGCGGCGACAGTAGCTCAGTGCGCGGCTGGAATCACCGGCAGCAGCAGAAACGATTCCCTGTTGCCGCCGGCATAAACCGTATTCGTGCCGGTGTTGTAGTCGGCGTGGTAGTGCATATACGACGCGCTGCCGACACCGTCGCGCGGCTGCACGTCGAGACGGATGCGATGGCCTTTTTTGAACACCATCGAGGTCGGCCAGATTTCGACCTGCACCTGCACGACTTCGCCGGGCTTGAGAAACAGGCGGCGCTGGTGCTTGTGATACGGGCGATAGGGCAAAGTCTTTTCCGTATCGAGTTCGCGATGCGACACACGCAGCCAGCCCTTCGCCACCGGCACCGGCGTGCCCTGCTGCCCGGTTTCCATGACTTCCTTGCCATCGGCATCAAAATTGCGCAGCGTCAGAAACAAATCCATGTCCTCACTGGTGCTCGATACCCAGAAGCTGGCGGCCAGCGGACCGGTGATTTCGATGTCTGCGGCGAGCGGCGGCGTTTCCAGCGCCACTCCCATGCCCGGCTTGATGCCGCCACCCATCACCTGCGCAGACGCGGCAGACGTCGAACCCATCGAACCAAGGCCGGTTGCCGCGTAAGTGCATGCGCTGGTTTTGGCCGGGTTGTGCATTACCAGCGCGCCGCTTTTCGGCACATCGGTTGCCGTCGGTGTGGCCAGATCGAAATAATATTTGGTCCACTGCGTGCGCGCCAGCGGCCATTCATTCTCATGCCGCCACACCACCTCATCGTTGCCGTGGCGTATTGCCAGTTTGACCGGCGGTTCTTCCATGACACCGTTCTTGATGTCCTTCAGCCAGTAATCGAGAAAACGCTTCTGCTCCTGGCGCCCCTCTTCGGAATAAAACGGATGCACATGGGTGCCGGACTGTATGCGCAATTTTTTATGCGGCGATTTCGATTGCATGAAGGCTTCGGTATTGCCGCGCAAATGCAGAGCCATGCCGGTCCAGTTGCCGACCGACAGGAAAGGCACGGTGATCTTGTCCCACTGCGCCTGCGAACCGCTGAAAGCGCCGCTGTCGAGATTGTTGCCGAGCCAGAATTGCAGCGTATTCTTCTGCCACGCATCTGCATGTATCTGCGAGGCGCGGCCAAGCTGATGATGCAGCAGATGTGCGGTAAACCAGTTGGTCATGAACAGACAAAGTATGCCGCCGTGAAACAGCGCATCGCGATAGAGATCGGCAAAACCTTCCCACGGAATAATCGCCTTCAACGACGGCGGCTGCTGGTTGGCGGCGAACCACTGATTGATCGCATAATAGGAAATACCGTTCAACCCGACCTTGCCGTTGCACCACGGTTGCGCGGCAGCCCATTCGATCGTATCGTAGAAATCAACCGACTCGGCGCGTGACCACGGATCGTACTGTCCGGGAGATTTGCCGCTGCCGCGGCCATCGACGCGCACTGCGGCATAACCCTGCGGCACCCACCATTCCGGATTGACCGTCTCCCAATTCATGTACGGATTCGGTTGCTCTTCGAGATTCGGCGGCGGCGTCCACAATTTGTCTTTCTGATATGGCCCGAGGTTGAGGATGGCCGGCACCTTGCCGCTTTCTTTCGGCCGGAACACGTCGGCGCGCAATTGCGCGCCATCGCGCATCGGCACCGCGACGTCCTGCTCAAACAGAAATTTTCCGGAAGCGGCGACCGTATCAGCATGCTGCGTCATGAAAACACTCCAATGGCGGAAAATGAACGGGCAAGCCTGAAAGTATCGCGTGCGCGACATTCCCGCGTCAACCGCTTCATCGAAGCGCATCGGGACAGATGCGCAGAAGTACTGCTAAATAGGCTGTACTTTGACTTCGACTTCGAGCGTTTGCGAAGCCGCGCCGAGCACCACGCCGCGCAACGGCGTGACGTCGGAAAATTCGCGCCCCCAACCGAGCGTGACGAATTCGAGATCGGCGAGTTTACCGTTGGTCGGGTCAAAGGCCACCCAGCCGTGCGCCGGGCAATGCGCCGCCACCCAGGCATGCGAGGCGTCGGCGCCCATCACGCGCCGCGCCCCCGCCTTCGGGCTGTTCAATATGTAGCCACTGACGTAACGCGCCGGCAGCCCGAGCGAACGCAGGCAGCTGATCATCAGATGCGCGAAGTCCTGGCAGACGCCGCGGCGCAGCACCAGCACTTCGCTGACTCTGGTTGCTACTGTTGTCGCTTTCGGATCGTAAACAAAATCCTTCTGGATGCGCGTGGTCAAGTCCAGCGCCGCCTCCAGCCACGGGCGACCGTCGCGGAAACTCGCGCGCCCGTATTCAAGCGCCTCATCGAGCACCGGCGCCATCGGCGATGAAACCCGATACTCCTCGACATCGAGCTCAACGTTCGGCCCCCATACACCGGGCGTGGCGCGCCCCTTTTCCCACGCCGGTGACGCATCCGCCGTTTGCGGCGAATGCGCGCCGACTTCAACCACAGACTCGGCGCGCACACTCAGTTCAATGTGCGGTGTATCGATCATGAAACGCAGCACTTCATTGCCGAAGTAATCTCCGCCCGACACCTGCTCAACCGGTTTCGGATTGATCGTCAGTTTATGCGATTTTATTTTCTGCCACACCGTTGCGCGCGGACGCAGATGGGCGAGCTGGTGCGCGCTGGTCACCGTATCCGAGTAGGTATAACGCGTTTCGTGCAGCACGCGGTAGGAAACGCCTGTCATTACCGCGACATCCCGAGTGCCGACCAGATGCTGGTGCGTGCCAGATTGAAAAAACGCTGCGTCAGATGATCGCTGATCGCAAATGCCGACCTGCGCAGACCGTTGATAGACGCGCGCAGATTTTCGCTGTCCGGTTGCAGATCGCGCGCCGGATTAAGTTTTTTCAACGACGCGACTTCGACCGCCAGCAAGTCGCTGCCGCAGGCGCCGTAACTCAATTCGAGCTTGGCGAGATCGGACGCCATCGCCGTGGTCTGGAACATCACTGAACGCGGATTCGCGCCGTCGAGTATCAAGAGATCAAGCACCGGCAACCATTCCGGCCGCGACATATAGCGCGAACGATAAGTCACGGTCGAATCGGCGATACTTAGCAGCCAGCCCAATCCGGAATCGGCACCGTCGCTGAACGCCACTTGCAGCGCCAGACAATGGAAGGCCAGCCGTTCAATGCGCCGGCCGATAGATAAAAAGAGCCACGCGTCATCGCGTGTCATGCCGTCGAGCGCAAAACCCGCCAGCGTCATCAGGCTGGTGACATTGCGGTCGAGCCAGTTCAAGGTATCGGATAACGATGCAGTGCGGCCGAATACCGGATCCTTGATCAGGGTATTGATGCTGCGCCAGTTATCGAGCGACATGCGGTCGCGCAGATTGAAGGCCACGCGTTCGAGCGCGCGCAGGTTCGACGGCAGCCCGAGCGGATGCGTTTCCAGGGTGGAAGCGGCGAGCAAGGCGGCATCCGGATCTTTTTCGTCCTTTTCCAGCACGCCGAAGGCACGCGCCAGCGCCAGTATCGGCTCCAGCGAATTTTCCTCGTCGTTGGCTTCCTGCAGCTTCTGGTTCAAGGCTACGCGTAGCAGGCGCGCAGTATCGTCGCAACGCTCTTCGTAACGCCCGAACCAGAACAGGTTTTCAATCACGCGCGACGGTACGCCGGCGCGCACACGCACCAGATCGCTCGCCGTCACGGTGTTGCGCAGCAGCGTAAACGCGCTGTCGACGGGTGCTGCCGACATCACCCAGGTGTCTTTCGAACCGCCGCCGCGCTGCATGGAAACAACGCGCACATCGGCACTGCTGGCAACGCGCGTGAGGCCGCCCGGCATGACGACATAACCGTTCGGCGAGGCCACCGCAAAAACGCGCAAGCCGATATTGCGCGCGGCAATTTTTTCGCTCTGCCCTTTCACCAGCACCGGCGCCTGCGACATGCGCACCAGTTCCTGCGCGACAAAGCGCTCGGGATGCGCGGCGAGTTTGCGGCGCAGATCGGCGAGCCCTTTATCATCCAGGTCCTGGCCGAAGATGGCGTCGAATTGCTGCCCCGGCTCGGCCGACTTGAAGACCAGTTTTTTCACGTGCTCAAGCGCATCTGCCTGCGCTGCGGGCTCACCGCACCACCAGGTCGCAATCGACGGCAGGCGCAGCGGCTCGTTCAGAAAATGCTGCGACAGCCGCGGCAGAAAACCGAGAAAGGCGCCGGATTCTAGCACGCCGGAGCCCAGCGCATTGGCAATCAACACGCTGCCGCGACGCGCGCAATCCATCAGCCCCGAAATGCCCAGCGCCGAGTCGGCGCGCAATTCCACCGGATCGCAATAGTTATCGTCCTGGCGGCGCAGAATCGCGTGCACGCGTTTCAACCCGCTGATGGTTTTCATCCAGACGCGGCCTTCGCGCACCGTGAGGTCGCCGCCTTCGACCAGCGGAAAACCGAGATAACGCGCCAGCAAGGCGTGCTCGAAATAGGTTTCGTTATAAGGGCCCGGTGTCAGCAGCACGGTCAGCGTCTGGCCGTCGCCTCTGGGTGCAAACTGCATCAGCGAATCGCGCAGCGTGGCAAAAAAGCGCGCCACGTGTTGTATGCCGAGATCGCGGTACAGGGCCGGAAAGGTGCGCGACACCACCAGCCGGTTTTCCAGCGCATAACCGGCGCCCGATGGCGCCTGCGTGCGATCGGCCATCACCCACCAGCGGCCGTCCGGCGAACGCACGAGATCGGCCGCGTAAACATGCAGATGCACGCCGCCGGCGACCTTCATGCCGCGCGCCGGCCGCAGAAAACCGCTTTGGCCGAAAATCAGCGCCGGCGGGATCAGCCCGTCCTTGAGCAGCGTCTGCTCGCCATACAGATCGCCGAGCACGTGATTAAACAGATTCGCGCGTTGAATGATGCCCGCTTCAAGCTCCTGCCATTCGTCCGGCGCAATGATCAGCGGCAGGACGTCGAGATCCCACGGACGGTCGTGCCCCATCGGATCGGCATAAACGTTATAGGTAACGCCGCTGTCGCGGATGCGCCGCTCCGCGGCCAGCAGGCGTTCGCGTATACCGCCGGCCGAGGTGGCCCCAAGCTCGGAGATAAAACGCGACCAGTGCGGGCGCGGCTGCATCGGCGCTTCAAATAGTTCGTCGAAGCGACCTTGCGGTTCGGGATAGGCGGTCAGCATTTGTTCCAGCATGGTTCGTGGTCCGGTCTCGGCAAACGCGCGCTAACGCGCCTGCATCAGAACGGACGCCATTATGCCTAACGGCGCCGCAAGTCTAAAGTAAAGGGAAAGTCGGGATTCCGTGTCTCTTCCGCGACCTTGACAGTGCCCGGCGTATGACCAATGCGGAAAAAGCGCCCCAGCCGCCGCGCCTCCGCTTCATAAGCATTAACCGGAAATGTTTCGTAGCTAAGGCCGCCGGGATGCGCCACATGGTACTGGCAGCCGCCGCGCGAACGCTCCATCCAGGTATCGACGAGATCGAAAATCAGTGGCGCATGCATGCCGATGGTCGGATGCAGGCTCGACTCCGGCGCCCATGCGCGATAACGCACGCCGGCGACAAACTCGCCGCTGTCGCCGGTTGACTGCAAAGGCAGACGCCGCCCGTTGCAACTGATGACATGCCGCTCATCGACCAGGCCGCGCGCGCGCACCTGCACGCGCTCGACCGAAGAATCGACATAACGCACCGCACCGCCGGCTGACGACTCCTCGCCCAGCACGTGCCAGGGTTCGAGTGCGAGCCGCAATTCGACTTCGACATTGTTGGCGGCAAAATCGCCGAGCCGCGGAAAGCGGAATTCAAAATGCGGCGCAAACCATTCGGGTTTCAGCGCATAACCGAAATCGGTCATTTCCTCGATGACATCACCGAAATCATCCCAAACGAAATGCGGCAACAGGAAACGGTCGTGCAATTCAGTGCCCCAGCGTTTCAGGCGCTGCGGTTGATACGGATGCTGCCAGAAACGCGAAACCAGACCGCGCATCAGCAGTTGCTGCGCGAGGCTCATTTTTGCGTTCGGCGGCATCTCGAAAGCGCGCAACTCGAGCAGGCCGAGACGGCCGGTCGCGCTGTCGGGTGAATACAGCTTGTCGATGCAAAATTCGGCCCGATGTGTGTTGCCGGTAACGTCGATCAGGAGATTGCGCAGGATGCGGTCGATCTGCCAGGGCGCAGCGCCGAACTGGTTCTCGCTGCGCAAGCGGCGGATTTCACTGAATGCGAGCTCGATTTCGTAAACGGAGTCGTTGCGCGCCTCATCGATACGCGGCGCCTGACTGGTCGGCCCGATGAACATGCCGGAAAACAAATACGACAGCGAAGGATGGTTGTGCCAGTAGGCGATCATGCTCGACAGCACGTCCGGGCGGCGCAGAAACGGCGAATCGTTGGGTGTCGCGCCGCCGAGCACAAAATGATTGCCGCCGCCGGTACCGATATGGCGACCGTCGAGCATGAATTTTTCGGTCGACAAACGCGTCTGGTGCGCGGCATCGTACAAAAACGTCGTTTGCTCAACCAGCGCATCCCAGCTGCGCGCCGGCTGGATATTCACTTCGATCACGCCGGGGTCCGGCGTCACGCGCAACTGCACCAGACGCGGGTCGCGCGGCGGCTCATAACCTTCGAGCACCACCGGCAACTGCATGGCTTCGGCAGTCGCCTCCACTGCCGTCACCAGTTCAAGGTAATCCTCAAGCGCCGACAGCGGCGGCATGAATATATACAAACAACCCTTGCGCACTTCGGCGCACATGGCGGTGCGTGTGACCCAGCCGGCGGATTCGGCCTTCTGCGGCTGTTTGTCCTGCGATGATGTGTGCGCCGGTGATTTTGCAGCAGGCAATGTCGCCGCATCGGCCGTTTCAGTTGCGGGCTTTGCCCCCGCGATCTGCTGGCGTATGTGCTGGTACGCCGGCAGCGGCGGAAAACTCTGCGTCGGATCAGGTGCGTGCACCCACGGATAATCACCCTCCGAGACCCACGGCTGCGAATCGAGCGGCAGCCTATAACCGAGCGCCGAATCGCCGGGCGTCAAATAACAACGCTCTTCACGCAAAAACCACGCCCCGCTCTGCCAGCGCTGCGTATCATCGCTACGCGCTACCGGCAGGACATGACCGGTGACCTTGTCGAGGCCCTCCGTAAACAGCTTGCGCAGGCGCGCGCGCTCCAGCGGGTCTTCCAGTTTCGAATCGAAGGGATCGACGTTGGACGGCAGGCGGCGCTCGCGCCACAGGTAGTACAGAATATCCTCATAGGCAGGAAACACATATTTCGCGTCAAGGCCGATCTTATCCGCCACGGCGTCAAGAAATTCACGCGCCTGCTCCGCACTGACTTTGTAATCGCGGCTCTCGTCGGCAAACAACGCCTGATTCGTCCACAGCGGCTCGCCGTCGGCGCGCCACATGGCATTCAGAGACCAGCGCGGCAATTGTTCTCCCGGATACCACTTGCCCTGTCCGTAGTGCAGCAAACCGTTGGGTGCGTAGTGCGCTTTGAGTTTCGCCAGCAATTGCGCTGACAATCCGCGCTTCTTCGGCCCCATTGCATCGGTGTTCCATTCCGCGCCGTCGCGATCGTCGACCGACACAAACGTCGGTTCGCCGCCCTGCGTCAGGCGCACGTCCTGAATACCGAGGTCACGATCGATCTGCTTGCCGAGCAGCTCAATCGCATCCCACTGCTCATCGGTGTAAGGCTTGGTCACGCACGGCGCTTCCCACACCCGCGAGACTTTCATGGTGTGCTCGAATTCAACTTCAGAATCATCGACCGCACCGCTGATCGGCGCCGCCGATGACGGTTCAGGCGAACAGGCGAGCGGTATGTGGCCTTCGCCCGCCAGCAGCCCCGAGGTCGGATCGAGGCCGATCCAGCCCGCCCCCGGCAGATACACTTCGCACCAGGCGTGCAGGTCGGTAAAGTCTTTCTCCGCGCCCGACGGACCGTCGAGCGACTTCACGTCGGCCGTCAGCTGTATCAGGTAACCGGAGACAAAACGCGCCGCCAGCCCGAGGTGGCGCAGCAATTGCACCAGCAGCCAGGCGGTGTCGCGACAGGAACCCTCGCGGCGTGTCAGCGTTTGGTCCGGCGTCTGCACGCCCGGTTCCATACGGATCAAGTACGAAATATCACTCTGCAAGCGTTGATTGACGCCGACCAGAAAATCGATCGTGCGCTTCTCTTCGCGCGACACCGCGTCAAGATATTCCGTAAACGCGGGCGACGCCGCCCGCTTCAGCAGATAAGGGATGAGCTCTATCCGTTCCGCCTCGGTATAGGTAAACGGATATTTTTCGGCGTGCGGTTCGAGAAAAAAATCGAACGGGTTAAACACCGACATTTCAGCAACGAGATCAATCTCGACACGGAATTCACGCGTTTTCTCCTGAAACACCAGCCGCGCAAGATAATTGGCCTGGGGGTCCTGCTGCCAGTTGACGAAATGTTCGTCCGGCGAAACGCGCATTGAATACGCCAGGATGCGCGTGCGGCTGTGCGGCGCGGGCCGCAGCCGCACCACCTGTGGACCGAGGGTAACGAGCCGGTCGTAGCGGTATTGCGTAACGTGATTCAGTGCAACATGGATCGACACTGCTGAGACCTTTTCAGTTCGCCGCGCACATCAGGCGCCGGCGGCAAGTAGAAAACAACATCATTCCTAGCCGGCCGCGGCCGTCTTCAGCGTATCCGGGTCCTGCTCGCAAAAGTTGAAGTATTCGGTGGCTATCTCTGCGTGCACGCGGGCAAGATCGGCCTGCACAGCATCGAGATATTCGTGGCGCTGCGCCGGCGTCAGCCCCTCTATTTTCATGCCGGCGATCCGCCGCTGCGCAATGCGCAGCAGTTTCAGCGGCGCGCCGTGATGCGGCAGTTCGGCGACGCAGGATTCGATTTCGTCGAGGCAATGCCGCACCGTGCGCGGGAACAGCGGATCTTTCAGCAGAAAATTCACCACATCCGTGCCGCGCACATGCACTGAAGCGTGGCGCCGGTACATCTGGTAGGCATGCAGCGATTTCAGTACGCCCATCCATAACAGCGCCATGGCCGGATCTTCCGGCACCTGCTGACGCGGCACCAGCACCGCCGCGTTGATATCGAGTATGCGTGTTGTCATATCGGCGCGTTCGATAAAGCGTCCGAGCCGGATGAATTGATAGGCGACGTCGTGACTCATGCAATCGGCGAGCAACCCCACCACCGACTGCCGGCGTTCGATGATTTCCTCGAGGATGTTGTATCTGCGCACGCGCTCCTGCGTATGCGAAGCGCGGCCGTTGACGAACAGGTACAACGCATTGATGCGCTCCCACGCCGCGCGCGGCAGCACTTCACGCAGCGTGCGGCTGTTTTCACGCGCCACATGTATGCACGAGACGATCGAACCGGGGTTTTTTTCGTCGCTGACGAGGAAGCGCATGATGCTGGATTCGTCATACGAGGTGTAGTGCTCGCGAAACAGCTTGTCGACGCCGGCGACCTGGATCAGCACGTCCCAGCCGAACGAGGCGCCGCGCGGCAAATCGAGCAGCACCTGGCTGGTTGCATTGATCAGGCGCGCGGTATTTTCCGCGCGCTCCATGTAGCGCGTCATCCAGTACAGATTTTCCGCCACTCGCGATAGCATCAGCGCCGCTCCTCGACTATCCAGGTGTCTTTGCTGCCGCCGCCCTGCGAAGAATTCACCACGAGCGAGCCTTCGCGCATGGCAACCCGCGTCAAACCGCCGGTGGTGACATACATATCCTTCGACTGCAGAATAAACGGCCGCAGATCAAGATGCCGTGGCGCCAGGCCGCCGTCAATCAGCGTCGGCGCGGTGGAAAGACTCAGCGTCGGCTGCGCCATGTAATTGCGCGGGTCGGCGAGTATCTGTTTGCGGAACGCTTCGCGCTCCTGCGGCGTTGCGCGCGGCCCGATGATCATGCCGTAGCCGCCCGATTCGTTGGCCGCTTTCACCACCATCTTGTCGAGATTGGCAAGTACGTGGGCGCGCTCTTTGTCGTCGAAGCAGACGAACGTAGGGACATTGGGCAATATCGCGTCTTCGCCAAGATAGTATTTCACCATCTTCGGCACGTACGCGTAGATGACCTTGTCGTCGGCGACACCCGTGCCCGGCGCGTTCGCGAGCGTCACGCGCCCCGCGCGGTAAACGTCCATGAGCCCGGGGACGCCGAGCATCGAGTCGGCGCGGAACGTCTCGGGATCGAGGAACGAGTCGTCGATGCGGCGGTAAATCACGTCGACGCGCTGGAAGCCGCGCGTCGTGCGCATGTGGACGTAGCCGTCGCGGACGACGAGATCGCGCCCTTCGACCAATTCGATTCCCATTTGCTGCGCGAGGAACGAATGCTCGAAGTAGGCCGAGTTGAACGGTCCGGGCGTCAGCACGACGACGTTCGGCTGCGCGCTGCCCGTGCGCACGTGCTGGAGCATCTCGAGCAAGCGGCTCGGGTAAGTGTCGACCGGATGCACGCGCGAGGCCTCGAAGACCTGCG
>JANXSE010000376.1 GCA_025356695.1 Betaproteobacteria bacterium | reverse complement strand
CGTTCACTTGATTCACATCAGTGAATCAGGTCTGTCCTCACCCTCTCCCTCCGGGAGAGGGCGAGGGATACCACCTTTTAGTCAGCGCGCAAGCGTTGCCATCGCGCGCTGGTAATACGACAAATCGAGATATTTCTCCGGTGCCGGCGCCGCAGCCGACTTATTTTCGATTTCTGCGCGCAACGCCAGCGTCGCCTTGAAACCTTCGAGATCGAGTTTGGCGTCCGTTACGTAACCGATTTTCGGATCGAGCAGCAGGCCGTAGGTGGCATCGGCTTCTTCGCGCGACAGTTTCAACTGCGCCATCAAGAGGCGCACACAATCGGCACGATTGGCCGGATCGAACACACTACGCAGCGATTCCACGTACGAGGCGAGATAACGTTCAAGCAGCACGGTGTGTGCGCGACCCCAGTTGCGCATGACAAAAACGCCGGCCGATTGATACGGACCGAGCAGATCAACGGTACGACCGAGGCTCTTCATACCCATCTGCACCGCCTGCACCGAGAACGGCGGATTCATGATTGCCGCCGCGTATTCCTTGTTGTCGACCATTGCCTGCAGGCGCTGTGCGCCGCGGCCGATCGCCTTGATCCCGTAATCGACGCCTTCTTTCAAACCGTAACCGAGCAGTATTTTTTTCGCCTGCAGCGCAAATGCGGTATCGGTCGCATCGACCACTAGCGTGCGGCCGCGCACATCGGCAAAGCCGCTCAAATGCGGCTGCACGATGAATTCGTTGGAACCGCTGTCGCCGCCCATCACGATCACCACATCGTTGCCGGCCTTCTCGACCATCGCCACAGCATTGTCCACCGCTGAGTGCACGATATCGGCGCGCCCGCTCGCCAGCGCCTCGCGTTGCGTCGTTGAGTTTTCGGTGTACTGCAGCTCAACCTTGATGCCGCGTTTGGCGAAAATGCCGCGCTCGTTACCGAGCAGAAACGGCAACTGCTTTGCCGTCGGAAAAACGTTGACGCGCAACACCGCATCAGCGGCATGCAATGCGCCGGGCGCCAGCGCCGCGCACAACAACAACGCGAAAAAAACGGGCCACCGTGACGCGGCTGCAAATGGTATCGGCATACGGGAATCCTGCTTGTTCAGGTCGAAATACAGAAATGCCAGTTTTGCAGAAACACCGCTGCGTGGCAAATCAAAGCGTGGCGGCGCGGACTATTTTTTCGACGGAATAACCGGCAACAGCAAATACGACTCTTTCCCGCCGCCGGCATAGACCGTGTTGAGCGCGCCCTGATTGTAGTCGGCATGAAAATGCGAAAAATACAGTGCGCCGACACCGTCCACAGGCCCGATATCGAGGCGAATGCGGTGCCCCTTCCTGAACACCATCGAAGTCGGCCAGATTTCGATGTCGCATTCGACCATCTCATCGGGCTGCAACCACTGACGCTCGTCATGCGCGTGATAAGGCCGGTACGGCGTTGATTTTTCTTTATCCAGCTTGCGGTGCGAAGCACGCAGCCAGCCCTTGGTCACGCAGGCGATTTCATCTTCCTGCTGGCCGATTTCGCAGACGTCTTTGCCCGCCGGATCGATATTGCGGATGGTCGCAAAAATATCCATGTCGTCGGCACTGCTCGATACCCAGAGCTTCAATACAATCGGGCCGGTGACTTCGGTGTCGGCTTCCAGCGGCGGCGTCACGAACGAAATGCCGCGCGGCGCCTTGCCGGGGCGTGTTGCCGCAGCGCCCGGGTAAGTCAGCTTGCCGGCGGCTTTAACCGGCCCGGCAACCAGGCTGCCTTCGATCGCATCTTTTTTATCCGAGGCATCGCGTTCGATGTTGAGATAAAACTTCGTCCACTTTGTGCGCGCCAGCGGCCATTCGTTTTCAAAACGGAACGAGTAGGCGCCGCTCGGTTTCAACACGCCACCGGTGCGAATTTCAATTTTCACCGGCGGCTCGTCCATGATGCCGGTGTCGATACCCTTCAACCAGTGATCCATGAAACGCAGCTGGTCGATACGCCCTTCTTCCGAATGGAACGGGTGGTAATGCGAACCGGTGTGGATGCGCAGCTTCTTGTGTTTGGACGCAGCCTGCGTAAACGCCTCGGTATTGCCGCGCAGATGCATGGCGAAACCGCCCCAGTTGCCGCAACTGTAAAACGGCACCTTGACCTTGTCCCAGCGCGCACTGCACTGGCGCCAGAATTCGGAATCGAGATCGTTCCTCATGTAGTTCCACAACATATTGTTGTTGAACGAATCGGGGTTGTAGTTGCGCGGCTTGCCGAGCAGATGCCAGGCCGTATTGCGGTTGTGCCAGCTGGCGAGAAAGCCCATGGCGAAAATACCGCCGTGGTAAGCCTGATCGCGGTACTGATCGGCGCGGCCCTCCCACGGAATGATCGCCTTAAGCGATGGCGGTTGCAGACCGGCGACCTTCCATTGAAACGCGGCGTGATATGAAACGCCCATGGTGCCGACATTGCCCGAGCACCACGGCAGCTTCGCCACCCATTCGATGCAGTCATAACAGTCGACCGCTTCCTGATAGGAACTCGGCTCCGACATCCCGGGCGATTTGCCCGAACCGCGCGTATCGACACGGAACAGCGCGTAACCGCGCGGCACCCACCATACCGGATTGGCGGTTTCCCAGTTCATGTACGGATTGGCTTTTTCTTCAAGCGAAGGCGGCGGCACCCACACTTTGTCTTTTTGATAAGGACCGATATTCATGATGACCGGAAATTTTTCGTCACCGCTGTCGGGCCGGTAGATGTCGCCGTATAAAAAACCGCCGTCGCGCAGCGGAATCTTCACGTCTTTTTCAACAATCATTTTGTAGTCGCGTGCCTGCGACACCGGTTTTGCTGCTGTACTCATGCTCTCTCCGTGGCCGGCGCGTGCCGGCGAGTGTGGTCGATTATTTTTTGGCGCCGCTTGCGTAACGGGATCATGGCCGCACTGCACGAAACGGGCAAAACCATTATAGTGCGTCTCGCCTGAATCGCTGAAGGATGCAGTGATGAATTTTTTGTTTGAACGAATTTCCGCCTGCCGGTTTGCCGCCGGCGCGCTCGCTGTGGTATGCGCGCAAGCCGCGCCCGTACTGCAAGCCGCCGAATATCCGGCGCGCCAGGTGCGCGTCGTCGTCGGCGCTGTTTCCGGCGGCGGCGTCGATATTACCGGCCGCGTCATTGCTGCGAAACTTTCGGAAAAACTAGGCCAGCAGTTCTTCGTTGACAACCGGCCGGGCGCCGGCGGCAACGTCGGCAGCGAATTCGTCGCCAATGCGCCGCCCGACGGCCACACGCTGTTGATGGGCACCATCGCCGTGCTCGCCATCAATCCAAGTCTCTATAAAGACCTTGCGGTCGATCCGCTGCGCGACTTCGCGCCGGTTTCGCGCGCCGCCGATTCGACCAATATCCTCGTCATACACCCGGCGCTGCCGGTCAAAAACGTCAGGGAATTGATTGCGCTTGCACGCTCGCGTCCCGGCGAACTCATTTACGG
>JANXSE010000374.1 GCA_025356695.1 Betaproteobacteria bacterium | reverse complement strand
CCGCGCGCCATCCAGCGCCATTCCGGTGGGCACGGCACCAAGACGCGCGCGGTTTTGCCGACACCGGCACGCAGGTGCATATTCGTGTTGCTGACACCGACGTAATCGTTTATTTCGGCCAGCAGCGCGAGCATTCCCTCGAGATCTTCGTTCAGATCGCTGAAATCATGCAGGGGCTTGCCCATCGCTTGAGATAACTGATCGATTTCGCCGGTGGCGGGGTTGCGTTGCAGTGCAAGCATTGTTGCGCTGACGTCGTGCAGGGCCGCGCCGAATTTCGCAATCGGGATTTCCTTGAAAAGCATCCACGCGACCGTCTTTTGGTTCTCGGGCGCCGTGCCGCCGCGCCAGGTCAATCCAATGTAGGGCGGCGGTCCTGCTTGCGCGAGACGTTCGCGTATTTGTGTAAACCGGATTTCCAGCGGCAGCAACGGCAGCGGTGGCGGTACTTGCAGCGCGCGGTTTTGCAATGGTCTGCTGGCGGCGAGTGCTACGGGCAGATCGCTGACCAGCAGCGTGAAGTCGGCCGGCGGCAATGCTTCGGATTCGTCAATGACCCGATCGAGCGCCGGAACGCGGGCGAGTATGCCGGCAATTTTTCCGGTCGGACGATAGGTAATGCGCGCACCGCGCGCTTTGGCTTCCGTGGCGAAGCGCAGAAAAAACAGCTGATCGCCAAGACCCTGTTCGCGATGCACGGCAAGGTGTTTGCCGCTGAGAACTGCGGGCAATGTCGAAGACAAGTGGATCTCCGGATACAACCGCATGAAACGCGCGCGCGTCGGGCGCTGCGAAAATTCACGCCAACCCGCATCGAATTCTCCCGCCGCCAATTTGGCGATGGAAAGCGAAAAATGCGCTTCCCATCGATCGGGAGCGAGAACGACCGCGTTTTCAAGCAAACGAAGTCCTTCTGCCATTTGCCCGGCTTCGCAAAGTGCGGCACCGAATGCGGTGAGCACGCGTGTATTTTGCGGATCGAGTGCGGCGGCTTTGCGGTGGCTTTCGAGCGCTTCGAGAATGCGGTTCTGGTGGCCAATTGCGGCGGCGAGAAACGAATGTGCCAGCGCCAGGTCCGGCGCCAGTGCGAGTGCGGCGCGGCAGGCCGCCTCAGCCTCTACATTACGCCCCTGGTCGATCAATACCGATGCCAGATTGCAATGGAGTTGCGGGTTGCCGGAATTGATTGCCAGCGCCTGCCGGTAAGTGGCTTCGGCCTCGTCAAGCGTGCCCAACGACAATAATGTTCCGCCCAGATTGATGTGCGCTTCGATCAGCGTTGCGTCCGTTGCAATTGCACGGCGGTAAATATCAACTGCTTCCGGCGCGCGTCCCTGATCGCGAACTGTATTCGCAAGGTTGAACCACGCCAGTGCGAATTGCGGAAAGCGTTGCGTTACCGTACGCAATTGTTTCTCCGCCAGCGCAAGTTCTCCGCGCAGCGCGAGGCAGTTTGCAATGCCCATTTGGAATTGCGCTTCGTCGGGGTTCAATTGCGCGGCGCGGCGAAATGCCGAGCAGGCTTCGTCCAGTTCGCCGAGCCCCATCAAGGCCGAGGCCAGATTGCCCCTGAACACCCAGTTTTTCGGCTGAAGTTGCGCTGCCTTGCGTATGTATTCGGTGGCCAGTCTTGCGTCGCCCGTTTGTAGTGCAATCAGGCCACGCAAATGCAGTGCATCCGGATGGCGAGGAGATGATTTAAGTATTTGATCATAAATACTTTTTGCATCATCCAGGTGGCCGGCCCGATGGTGTTGCAAAGCCCGCTCGATCAGGTTTTCACTCATGCGTCAGGCTGGCAAGTTCGGGTAATCATCGAGGGCATTCGAAATGAGGAAGCGGCGAGTTCAGGCGTGAGTACTCGATCAGAACCTGTAACAAATTGATTATAAACTTTATTGTCGCAATATTAATGCGCGATTCGCCTGGAAAATAGTTGTTGCACCGATACAACAATCGGTTCGCGAAATCTGTGCAAATTGCGCCATTTTGTTGCGCCGATGCAGCGCGCTCCGGCATCATCCTCACAACCTCGCTTACTTAGTGGGGCCACCTGAACCGGCTGTTTCAATCACGTGATGCGATAGCCAGTGACGGTGACAAACTCAAAAAGGAGATTTTGCATGAACAAGAAACTTATTGCGATGGCAGTTGGCAGCGCGATCGGCGCACTCGGTGCATCGGCTGCTTTCGCGCAATCGAGCACGGTGACCCTGTCGGGCGCCATCAACTACAACTACGGCTACTTCGACAACGGCGGCGCCGGCTTTACAGCGGGTTCGGCCC